>JAEYOM010000179.1 GCA_023411715.1 Bacillota bacterium
TATGTGTGCCCGGCGGGCGCACGTTCTTACGAGTGAAAGTCTCGAATCCGCCCGGTAGTGGGAAGGATATAGCTAAACGCCAAGGGTGTCGTGGGTGACTACGAATCTGAAAGAAGGTGTATGCAAATCTCTGGCCTGACGGACAGAAATCACATCAGGCCATGTATGAGGGTAAGACTGCATAACAAGTTGAAGCCCGATAACTACACGGAATCATGCATGGTAAATGTGGCAGGTGTATGGAGAGAAAGAACGTGTGAGTACCCGGGGAGGTCTGTATGGCACGCCTTGAAAGAGGCAAACATTATCGCAAGGTAATACTGAACATACAGAAGTCAGCAGAGGTCATAGTAGCCAAGAGGTGAAGGACCGAATCAGTAGGAGTCCTAAGTATAACTGAGGAAGGAGGAATGACTGATGAAGGCAGAAAACTCTGGAAACAGAGGCTGTCCGCAAAGAGATAGTGCGGAACATGAAGGGTATGCGGAAGTGCGCAGGTCATTCCGTTCGATATGGAAAGAAAGGGACAGTGCACAGCCGGAACTCTTGGAGAAGATACTATATAAGGACAACCTAAACAGAGCATACAAAAGAGTGAAGGCAAACAAGGGAGCACCGGGAATCGACGGAATAACCGTCGATGAAATAGGCGCATACCTTCGGGAAAACCAGAAAGCCATTATCGAGAGGATATACAAAGGGAAATACACACCCGATCCGGTAAGGCGAAAGGAAATCCCAAAATCAGACGGTGGAGTGCGAAAGCTTGGCATCCCAACAGTCAAAGACCGTATATTTCAACAAGCCATCTCGCAACAGCTCATGCCGATGTATGAACCACTATTCTCTGACGGAAGCTATGGCTACCGCCCGGAAAGAAGTGCAAAAGATGCCATTATTAAGGTGAAGAAATATGCAGAGGAAGGATACCGTTATGCGGTGGTACTCGACCTCTCGAAATATTTTGATACACTGAATCACGAATTACTACTAAACATACTTCGCAGAAATGTGAAAGATGAACGAGTAATACAGTGGATTAAAAGATACCTCAAAAGTGGTGTCATGGATAATGGTGTGGTCGTGGAAACAGAGGAGGGTTCGCCGCAGGGAGGAAATCTTTCTCCACTGCTAGCAAACATTTACCTCAATGAATTCGACCAGGAGTTTCAGAAAAGAAACGTTCCATGTATCCGCTACGCAGACGATATTGTCCTGCTGGCAAAGAGCGAGAGAGCTGCAAAGAGACTTCTGGAGACAAGCACAGATTATCTCGAGAGAAAGCTTAAGCTGACTGTGAATCGAGAGAAAAGTGGTGTTGTGAGCGTGTTTTCGATTCGAAATTTTAAGTTCCTTGGCTTCGCATTGGGAAGGACCGGAAAGGGCATATATGTCCGGGTTCATTCGAAGTCATGGAAGAAAATGAAATCACGTCTGAAAGAACTCTCTTCCCGGAGGACTGTACAGAGCATACGCCCTTCTCTTAAGAAGATAAAGGTGTACATGCGTGGGTGGTTGAATTATTACGGCGTTGCAGATATGAAGAACAACATAGAAGAACTAAATGCATGGCTATGCCACAGAGTTCGGATGTGCATATGGAAACAATGGAAGCTACCGAGGACAAAGCAGAGAAATCTGATGAAACTTGGTATTCCAGAGTACTTTGCACACATGGCGGCAAACAGCCGAAAAGGATACTGGTTTACATCTGCAACAAGTACGGTCAACAGAGCATTATCAAAAGAAAGACTGATACGCGCTGGCTTTTATGATTTAACCAGTGCATATCAGTCTGTGCACGTAAACTATTGAAAGCGCCGTGTACCGAACGGTACGCACGGTGCTGTGAGGGGACGGCGGTTAGTCACCGCCTCCTACTCGATGTGGCGTGTCTAGCGAAGCTGGACCGGGGCGAAACGAAGAAACGAAGGGACGGTTCTTTTGTTTCGCTTGTTGGAATAGGCGGGCGGGGCTGCAATACGGCAGCTTTGCTCCGTTTCGGGCAGTCAGTAATATCCGGCCTCGCCCGGATGCGGGCGGGGCAGCAATACGGCAGCTTCGCCCCGTTAAGGACAGTCAGTAATATCCGGCCTCGCCCGGATACCTAGCAAATGTGATGCTTCGAATGGTTTATTAGTTGATGCATCACATTTGCTCTTGCTGATCATCGCCGTCCATGGCTCATGATGCAGCGCCTGCGGCCTCCATGCCGCAGGCTATGGTTCCTGATACCGCATTCGAGCTTCGCCGCGGATATACTGACTGTACCGTTACTCCGCATGCTGCCGTTTTGCAGCTCCGCCCGCTGATAGATACGTTGCGACACGTAAGTTTCCAAATCACTTTAAAGTCATGTATTTACCACGCAGATATGCCGCTGCCCTGTCAAGCCCGCCGAATGCGATCAACAAGCCATGGACCGTCATTACAACGAAAACAGGCAGCATGAATATAAGGTATCTCGACCTCGTTTCCCAGAAAAGAAGAAAGACCATTAAGCCGAGGCACATCAATACCATAAGCCTAAATGCGTCATCGGCCCTTTTTGTTAGAGCCGCGATGCTGCCGGTCATAATCATTGATAGTATGATCGTCTGCACGAACTGCGAGAATATCCTGAAAAGCGTATTCATTTTTCCTGTGCTTGTCAGAACGATCTTGTGAAAAACAGTGCGCTTGACCGGATATCGTGCCAGCTTCGCCGGAACGTAATAAGCTCCGTCCGTCCATGTCCATTCGGCTTTTTTTAGCAGGAATTTTACATATCCCATCATGCCAAACCGGTTCAGCCTTGCTTTCATTACGGCGATGTTGGCTTCCTTCATCGCCGACGTGGTCGTAAACAACCTCGTGAATTTCAGATCTTGAGAGCTGAACCCACCGTAGCCGTATGAAGTCCCGTCTTCTGAATAGCTCTTGTTCATCCCCATCATGAGCCAATGTGTATATGGAAATGCATTATAAACAACTTTTGTCCCGCCGTTGAAGCCCATATAGTTCAGATAGAAAGTGTTGGAGTAAACGATTATCACGAAAGCTAAAACCGAAGCGCCCACAGGAAACACTGCCGACAATTTTTTTTGAATGGTATTTCCGGCAGGAAGTGGGTGCTTGAAATATTCCTTCCAGTTGAATATTAAGTCAACTATAAAAGCGACAAACCCTATCGCCGCTATTTGCTTGATCAGGAAACCCAGTGCGGAAAGCGTCCCGAGCAATAAACAATACAGAATCGGTTTCCCTTTTCCGGCACATATGTATGTCCATATATAGACCGTCCATATGACGAATGGCATTGACAGCGTATCCGTATAGACGATCGGTATATTCAGGTAGAACGGTGTTACGGCAAGACATAAAAATGCTGCCAGTACGGCCGCCCGATACCCATAAAGCCTGTAGGCCAGCAGACACGCGCCCGTTATCGAAGCTGTGACTGACAGCATATTCAGCAGGTAAGGAGCTGCGGCATGCCCGAAGAGCAACGTTTTAAAGGCTCCGACATAGACCGCGGCATAAAGGTTATAGGGGTATTCCTGAAAGTATTTCCAATAACCTATCGTATGACCGGACGATATATCTCCGGCGGCGTTCATGATGACCCCGAAATCCCATGAAGGGACGACTGCCAGGTTGTTCAGGCAGAGTGCCTGTAGTATGACATTTGATGCCAGTAGAGCGGATATCGTTAGTATCGAGGTTCTTCGCCCCATTTTTCTGATCACGAATCTGTCGGCTGCCCATATGAGCAGAAAGCCGGAGAAAAATACCAGGAATGCTTCAACACCTTTCAGGGGGAGTGCTTTACTTTTAAGTACCGGAAAAAATATACGAAACGTAACGTACCCTAAAAACAGCGACGCAGCAATAAAGATAGAACGACTGTACAGTTTTTGAATAAATCCTGCTTTTGTTTCGGACTTATTTATTAGCGGTCACCACCACAATTTATTCAATAAGTATTATGGATAGTTATTAAGAAAAAATTTTGGTAAATGTTGATATATAAACGCTTATGGTTTACAGGGGGGACGGTATTCGTCCCCCTTTATGCCGACATCAGATTTACTATTTTACCGAAGGCAGATTGAGCCTGCGGCTTTTTACAAAGCCGGAAATGCTGTCGATAGCGCATCCGAATATAAATAGTGTGATGAAAACTGAAAGGAAAGTATGGGACAATGCCGTGAATCTGGCGACCGGCTGGTTGACTGTATCTGCAAAACGGGCCAGAAAATCCGGATTTATGATCATACCATCTTTAAGCATTATAAACACCAGTATGCTCGAGGCTATGTTATTTGCAGTATTGGCAATAGCAAGCGGTAAATTCCAGCGCATGACGATGAACTTGTAAATGGACATGACGAATTGAAGGACGGCAAGCAGGACAATGAAAAAAATGTAGGGTCGAAGCCGCTCTATGTTGAAAAGCGGGGTAACAAGTGTCATGCCGGATCCAGTCTTTCCGTACCATGCGAAGACATGAGGCTGGAGAACCAGTAACGCTGTAAAAGCGATCGAAAAAATCAGACCTACAATAGTCTCTCCGCGGCCTATTCTGCCCTTATCGTTCAAGAGAACCTCAGGTAGATCGTCAACAGACCAATTCTTTTTGCTGAAGGGCAGCTTTCCTTCGTTGAGACCGACTCTTTCCATGACGGCAAAAACCACTGTAACCCACAAAAATGCCTGGAGTGCGCCGTTGAAGGCCGCACTTATGATTCCGGTAATGAAACTTTTAAAAAAGTCAATTGGCGCCGTAGATATATCGGCTGCCGGATTTGTGGTATTTCCCAAGACCCAGATGAACGAAAATATGATCACTGCGATTCCTATTACCAGTTTAAGTACTGAAATATAGCTGTGATACAGGCTAGGACCGATCAGATACCTTTTTGTCTGACGGTATTCATCGGCAAGCCTGACGGGGTTGCCAAATTTCTCAAGCACGTTCCGGACATCTTTTTCTGAAGGATCGTCAGGCAGCATATCCTCAATATTTGCCCTAAGTTCTTTTTTTACATCTTCCCGGGTATCTTCTGGCAAATGTTCTGCCACGGCATTCAAATAACGCTCGATCAAATTCGCTTCACTCATTCTTATCGCCCTCCATCATCAAAACTTCAAGCTGCTTTGAAAGGGCGATCCATTCACCCTTTAAGCGCTGATAAACCATTTTCCCTTCATTGCTTAAAACATAAAACTTGCGGGGCCGGCTTTCACTGGTATCCCACTGGCTGGTCAAAAGCTTTTGCTTTTCAAGCCTGCGTAAAAGAGGGTACAATGTCCCGGCGTCAATTGCAGCATTTTTTTCCTCCAGCTTCTGTACGAGAGAATAACCATATTCAGGATGGTTCAACTGACTAAGTACGGAAAGTATAAGAGTTCCTCTCCTGAGTTCCACGATAAGGCTGTATATAAGTTCATCCATTGATTCCATTTTACCACCTCAATATCATTATACTGTGTGACATACAATATTGTAAATAGTTAAATAATATTGGTGCTAAAATATTAACATTCTTCATGTCGGGTATGAACAAGTCAATGTCAGGTATAAACAAGTCAAACTACCGGATATAAAAACAATAATTGACAACGGATTCGTCACATTATATAATTGAATTAGCCATTTTAGCTAAAATGGCCGATAAGTAGATAAAGAGGCGAGCAGTCTATGATCATTAACGCTACCGAGCTGAAAAATAATCTTGGTAAATACCTGAGGGCTTCTGCCAGGGAAGAGATCGTTATCACCAGCAACGGCAGGAAAGTGGCACGTCTTGTTGCTTTTGAAGATGTGGAAAAAAGGGCGTTTTATGAAAGCTATCTGGCAGAAAAGGCCGAGGCCTATGCACGGATGCCTAAAAGGGTAACATATGAGGAATTCCTTGAGATCGCGGAGAACAGCGAGGACCGGTTTGAATATATCGACGGCGAGATTTATATGATGGCTTCGCCGAATTTCGATCATCAGAAGGCGCTTGGCGAGCTTCACGTCATATTATATAACTGGTTTAAGGGCAAGCAGTGCAGGCCCATGCTGGCGCCATTTGACATAACGCTGAAAAGGACCGAGGACAATAAGAACGTCGTACAGCCCGACCTGATGGTTATTTGCGATCTCGAGCAAAAATTGAACGAAAAGAAAAAATATGAAGGGGTACCCGCGCTATTGGTAGAAATACTGTCTGATAGCACACGCGGCAGGGACTCGGTAAAGAAGCTGGATCTATACATGTCCACGGGAGTCCGGGAATACTGGATCGTCAACCCCTTTATCAAGGAAGTCACGGTATACCTGTTCGAAAACAACGACCTGGCTAAAAGCGCGGTGTACAAGAAAAATGAAAACATCGTCTCATATACTTTTGACGGATTGGAAGTAAGCTTGAAGAGCATATTTGAGTAATAGCCTTTGGACAGATGTCAGAAAATGGATCGGTACCATTTGTTAAATTTGATATAATGTCTATAAATTAGCGGAAGAATCAGGAGCAGAATATGTCCTTTGTTTCGTGTTTTGAAAGCAGCCGTGTCATCCTAATGGAGGGCGCTCTGGGTGAAAGGCTGAAGCGGGAATATGGTTTGGCGTCCAATGAAACGGTCGCGCTTGCGGATATCATATACCGCAGAGGCGGGAAGGAAGCGCTCTGTGAACTGTGGGGTCAATATATCAAAACGGCTGAAGCGTATGATCTGCCCTTTATCGCCACGACGCCGACAAGGCGGGCCAACAGGGAGCGCGTTCTCAGAGCAGGGTTTGACGAAGCCATCATTTTTGACAACGTCGAATGCCTGAAACAGCTGCGCGATGCATCAGGCATCGAGATGTATGTCGGCGGCCTGATGGGCTGCAGAGGCGATGCTTACAGGGTGACAGACATACTGCAAAAGGAAGAGGCATTCGAATTCCATTACTGGCAGGCTGACCTTTTCAGACGCTCGGGAGTTGATTTCCTGTTTGCCGGAATCATGCCCGCACTGCCGGAAATCCTTGGTATGGCAAAAGCAATGGAAAAAACGGGGTTACCCTATGTCATAAGCTTCATGATACGCGACAATGGCCGGCTGATCGACGGGACCACCATAAACGAAGCGATCCTTCAGACAGATGCTTATGTCGAACGCAGGCCTGTTTGCTACATGGCGAACTGCGTACATCCGACGGTCCTCTATAAAGCCTTATCCTGTGAATATAATCGAACCGAACTGGTAAAGCAAAGGTTCCGCGGTATCCAGGCTAACACCTCTCCGCTGCCGCCTGAGGAGCTTGATAATTCAATAGATTTGAAATGCTCCGGCTGTAATGAGCTGGTGCAGTCAATAATGAGCTTGTCGGAACTGATTTCACTGAAGATCGTCGGGGGCTGCTGTGGAACGGATAACACGCACATCAACAGTATCGCCGAATATATATGCAGGAACGGATAAATTGTTGAAGGCAATATAGTTGCAGTAATCAATTTTGTGAGGTACTACATGAACAAAAAAATGATCGGAATACTGGCCGGAATGGGGCCCAGGTCAACAGCGCCGTTCATCGATCTGGTCATTGATGAGTGTCAGAGACAATACGGAGCGAGGTGCGACGAGAAATTTCCGCATATTATGATTTATTCCCTGCCGACGCCGTTTTTTATTGACCGGCCGATAGACCACGGACAGATGAAAAAAGCAATAACAGAAGGCCTGCAAAAGCTCGAGTCGATCGGCGTCAGCTTTATTGCAATGCCTTGTAATTCGGCGCATGTTTACTTTGACGATTTGGCTGATAGCATTAATATTCCTTTGCTCAATATCGTGGAAGAGACGTTAAAAGAGCTGCCAAAGGCCGTTCAAAGAGTAACTCTGTTTTCAACCAAATCAACGGTCGATTCGCAGATCTACCAAAAGGGTATAGCAGATGCAGGCCACGAATTTATATTCAAGAATGAGTGGCAGGCCAAGATCAACAGCCTGATCGCGAATATAAAAAAGGACAAAAAGAACCCGCAAAACATAGATATCTGGTAATATACTTGACGACCGATGAGGACGATACGCCAAAAGAGCTGTATATGAAATTGGGGTTTGAAAAGGTCTCCGACTCATATGCGCTGTTCCGGAAGCTATAGATCCGGGCTATTTTTTGAACACCGTTCCGAACTGGTCAGCGAGGCGGAATTGGATTTGTGCTATAATTGGATAGACAGCCTGATGAATAAGTATGACTGATATAAGAAGGGCGTATGTCAGAGTCGCCAGGATATTGCCGATGGCCTGGCCGGCTCAGAGGATATATTTAAAAACGAGTGAAAAGGAGTATCGTATGTATCTACATCAAGAAGAAACTATAAAAAACATTACGGAAAAACTAAAAAAGAGGGACGATGTTCTGGGTTTGCTGGTTGCCGGTTCCATAGCCCATGGCTTTGCAACTGAAACATCAGATGTGGATATCATGATCCTGATATCGGACGAGAACTATAATTTACGTTTGCAATCAGGTGAAATGACCTATTATGAAACTGAAAGCAGTACGTACAAGGACGGTTATGTCGACGGCAAGTATATTTGCATGGATTTCATGAAAAAAGTGGCCGAATACGGGAGTGAGCCGGCAAGATTTGCATTCGAAGGCTCAAGGCTGATTTTCTCAAAAATTGACGGTGTCCGGGATCTGATTGATCGGATCGTACGATACCCTGTGGAAAAGAAAACAGAGAATATCAAGCGTTTCCGCGCTCAGTTGGAAGCCTGGAAATGGTATTATAACGAAGCAATAAAACACAACAACGAATATCTGCTCACTATTGCGATTTCAAATCTCGTTCTGTTCGGCGGGCGAATACTGCTTGCTTATAACGAAACCTTGTATCCTTACCATAAATGGTTTCTGAAGGTGCTCGAGGGCACGAAAAATAAACCGGATAACACTATGAAACTGATTGAAGATATCTACGATTCAAAAGATGGTATGAGTGTCGAAGCTTTCTGCAATAGCATTACGAGCTTTGTACATTTTGAAGCTGATGGATTTAACTGGCCCAACCAGTTCGCTGTTGATACCGAGCTGGCATGGATGAATGGCTTGGTGCCGGTTTCGGACATTTAGGGAGCGGAAGACATGCTGGAAAATGGCCTGGAGGTTTGCAACTGCAAGAAAAAGAACTGTGCTCGTCATGGGAAGTGCGCCGAATGTCTGGAGCATCATAAAAACAACAAAAAGCATCCTCCATATTGCAAACGTAAGGAAAGTAAGACTGACAGGAATATTGCCGATAAAAATCGGTAAGTTTAGAATATTTCCATACATTTATTGGATTCCAACGTATCATAGGGAAAATCGCTTTACTATTTATTTATAAGATATTTCATATGATTGGGGGAATGTGTTTTGAGAATATTTAAGAGAATCGCGATCGTAATCACTGCGCTGGTCATAATTTTTACAGCATTTTTCGGGTATTACGGGATCAGGTCGTTAAGCGAGACCAGAGTGATGGAGCCTGCCGATACAGGGGAGATTATCGATGGCATATATTCGCTGAAGGACAATTCCCAGAACATGTATGTAATTGAAGGTACTGACGGTACTGACGGTTATATAGCCGTGGATTCGGCAATGAACCCTTCAATTATCAAGCGTGAACTCGGCAAGCTTCAGATTCCTGCAGACAAGGTCAAAGCCATCCTTTTGACTCATACCGATGGGGATCATACGGGATCCATTGGGCTTTTCGAAAATGCCAATGTCTATATCTCGGACGCCGAAGAGCAGATGATTAATGGCAAAACGATAAGGACGATGTTCGTACTTAAAAATAAGCTTGATCATCAGTACGATCTGCTGAAGGACGAGCAAACGATCGAACTTGCAGGTCTTAAGGTCAGGTGTGTTCTGACTCCCGGACATACGCCGGGTTCGATGGCCTACATAGTCAATGACAAATATTTATTCACCGGCGATACATTCAGATTGGAAGACGGAAAAGCGGCGATATTTAACGAATTTTTCAATATGGATTCGAAAGAGGAGCTGAAGTCCATCGAAAAGCTTTCAGGCCTTCAGGGCATAGAGGGTATATTTACTGGTCATTATGGTTATTCCGATGATTTTGTAACGGCATTTAAAGACATTGATAAATAAGATTTTTTCAATTGATATGCTGTTTTTCCTGACTTTGAAATATGCGGCGCCAGCAGTGGGAGTCATGCTGTTTGTTTTTCCTGACTATGCAATATGCAACGCCTGCAGTGGGAGTCATGCTGCTTGTTTTTCCTGACTTTGAAATATGCGATGCCAACAGTGGGAGTCATGCTGTTTTTCCGGGCTTATAGAGTCTGGAGCAGCGGCGTCAAACGCTTTGAAAGTACGTGCTCGTGAGATGTCCGGCAAATGATAATTTGCGGTTTCCAGCGGAATAGAAAGTCGGATTATGCAGACAATAGTAAAAGGCCAATTAATTTTAGCATATGATTCAGGAGGGAGAAATCAACCTATGAACAGGACTATTGCCGTAGAAAGTAATCTGACGCCGGTTGCGCAATACCTTTCCGAAAAGGGATACAAGGTGGACGAAATCGACCTTGGCAAAGAATATACCAAAAACATCGATAAATACGACGCTGTCGTTATTACTGGTATGAACAAGGATTTCCTTGGAGTTCAGGACATAGTATCAAAAATACCGGTAATAGAAGCGAAAGGGTTGACTGCGGAACAGGTATACAGCCAGCTTACGGGTAGCCTGAAGCAATAAGGGATCGCAGACGCAACAAGTTCAGCCATTGTGATAGTAAACCATAAAAATATATTTGCAGCAGCCTTCCGCGGCAGACAAATTATCCCGGAAGGCTGTTTTATATGGTCCGATAACATTCGATCCCAGCTATAGAAACTTTTATAAAAATACGGTATAATACCAGTTCAATAACGTTGTTTTATGATGCCTTGTATTGGAGGGGCAAAAGTGTTTGATTTAACTGTTTATATAATTACGGGCGTTATAGCGCTTGCAGCTATTGCTCTATATATTCGTCGCAAGATGAAACGCGCGGTTGAAAATTTGAAACAGAGGTTAAGGAGCCAATGGGGGAGGACACCGGAAACTCAATATAAAACCGAGGAAATGAAGGCTATTGCCGGATATTATGAAAATGTAAGGGACAACTGCGGCAATACAATCGGTAATGGATGTGGTAACGGTGATAACAGTAATAAACGTAATAGTAATAACGGGGCCTTCTTTGTCGACGACATCACATGGAATGACCTCGATATGGACGATGTATATAAGCGGACCAACAATACCCAAACGTCCGTCGGGGAAGAGTATCTTTACTATCTGCTGAGAAGCCCTGTATTCGATGGGAAGGCACTTGAAGAGAGGGGCAGGCTGGTAGAGTACTTCAGCAAGAACCCTGTAGAACGCGAAAAACTGCAGATGATATTGGCAGGCCTTGGTAAACGAAGGTATGCGGGAATTCATGACTTTTTCATGAATAAAACAGAAGCCCTGCCAAGGTCAGGACATTATGCGCTGCTTTCCGCGGCTTTACTATTGTCCCCGCTCACGCTGCTTATCAACACTTCCCTCGGATTTGTTTTAATCGTGGCCATATCCCTGACGAATATCCTTACCTATTACAAGGCCAAAAATGACAGAGAAACATACTTGGACCGCCTGAGTTATATTGTTGAGCTTATAAGGTGTGCCAGTAAGATCTCGAAAGGCGGCATTGGTCAGATTAACGCATATTCCGAAAAACTGGGGAAGCTGTCGGTACACTTCAGATCATTGGCTATAAATTCCTTCTATCAATTATTCTATACTACCAATGATGTAATTTTCGAACCTTTGAAATCCACATTTCTTATCGAACTGATAGCGTTTCAGAAGCTTGCTGAATTACTCGACAATCACAAGGACGAGATAAGAGAGCTATACGAGACTGTAGGATTCCTGGATTGTATCGTGTCGATAGCTTCATACAGGGAGTCGCTCGAATTCCATACCGTTCCGTCGCTGTATGAAAGCAGCGGGACACGGCCTGCGTCACTGCATTTTACCGATGCCTTCCATCCGCTTATAGAAAATCCCACGGTGAATTCGATAGACATTGTAAAACCTGTACTTATAACTGGTTCAAATGCTTCGGGCAAGTCCACATTTCTGAAAATGGCGGCCATAAACGCGATCTTTGCCCAGACTATATATACATGCCTGGCAAGGGAGTATGATTCCAGCTATTTTATGATATTTTCGTCAATGGCGCTGAAGGACGATGTGGCAAACGGCAGGAGCTATTACGTAACTGAGATCAATTCGCTCAAAAGGATAATTGACAATATGAATGGGCCATATCCTTTGCTTTGCATGGTGGACGAGGTCCTGAGGGGTACGAATACCGTTGAAAGGATAGCTGCTTCATCCATGATCCTTGACGATCTTAGTGAAAGAAACTGTATAATTGTTGCCGCAACTCATGATATCGAGCTGGCGACAATATTGAAGGATCAGTATGATAATTATCATTTCCATGAGAGGTTCGAAGGGAACAGTATTTTTTTCGAATACAAGATACATCCGGGGAAATCGACTACGCGCAATGCGATAAAGCTATTGAGGATCATGGGCTATCCGGATCAAATCGTCAACAGTGCCGAAGATATGGCGGGGAGCTTTTTGCGGGAGGGTGTTTGGAATTATTATCCCGGCAGTAAGACAAGCAAAAACACGTGATATAATGATATTTGGATTTGATAGTTTTCATTACAGCCGCATTTATTATCCGTCTAACGTCAAATGACTGCAGCTGAACAGGAAAAGCTTTTTTCAGGGAGGAATGCTGTAAAATGAAAGGCAAAAGCAATTGCGACTGCTGCATCAATTATGTTTACGATGATGAGTATGAGTGCTACATATGTCAGATGAACCTTGACGAAGACGAAATGGTACGGTTTTTATCCAAATCTATAGATGATTGCACATATTTTCGCTTTGGCGATGAATATAAAACCGTAAGAAAACAGATGTAAATACTTGATTGTTATAAGGGGTACGGTATTGAAGAGGAAACATGCTATAATCCGTCTGATCTGCGTAGTTGTTTTTATCGCGTTTGCTTTCGCGGCTTTTTACAACGGCCTGGTGGTCAGAAGGTACACAGTGGGATCGGAAAAGCTCGGTCCGGAGGATTCAATAAGAGCGGTCCTGATTTCGGATTTGCACAGCCATATATACGGAGAGAACCAGAAAGACATCCTGTCATTGATAGGCCGTCAGAAACCGGATATTATCCTGCTTGCCGGGGATATCGCCGATGAAGAGGCGCCGTTTAAAGGTACGGAACTATTTTTGACGGGTGTTACAAAGATAGCGCCTGTATATTATGTTTCCGGGAACCATGAACTGTGGTCCCGCAGCATCGGATTTATAAAGAGGACAATGCGCAGTTATGGCGTGACTGTGCTTGAAAGCAGCTATGTGAAGGTAAAGATAGGCAATGCCCCTGTTATAATTGCCGGCGTCGATGATCCCGACAGGTATGACAGTGTTTCTGACTTGGAAAGCTCGATGTATACGGCATTTTCACACCTTGATGAGGAACAGGGCTATAAGATACTGTTAGCACATCGACCTCAATTGATCGATGTCTGCAAGCAATTTAATTTCGATCTTGTCGTATCGGGCCATGCACACGGCGGGCAGGTAAGGATCCCGTTTATACTGAACGGCCTTTATGCTCCCGATGAGGGCTGGTTTCCGAAACACGCGGGAGGAGCCTACAAGTACGGAGACCTGACCCATGTAGTAAGCCGCGGGATTGCAAACACCTTTCTCCTGCCAAGGATTTTCAATCCTCCGGAAGTTGTCGTTATTGACATTAAAGGCAATTGAATTGATTTTCGCTTACCAAACCTCAAGCTGATTTATCCTGCTTTTAAGTTTTATGGTATAATATTCTTGTACAGCCGCATTATCCGCATAATTTTAAAAGAGTTTACAAATCTGTCTTTATGGGCATCATATAAAATGGCAATTTGCCTTATTACGGGAAAATATATCGAATACTGTTGCAGGGTGAAAGATGGGTACTTTACTCGACAGGCTGGCAGCAGAAGAAATACTGCCGGCTAAAACCGCTCTGGATCTGAGAGAGTATATTTCGAAAAAACATCCGTCGCTTTCGCTGGCCTCGAAAGCAGCTGTTTTTTCCGATGCCGTAAACAGAATACTTAATGATAAAATACCCGGATTGCCCGAAGACCGGCTGAAAAAATTCAAGGTCGCTCTTTTCAGGGACGCGGCGGGGAAAGCAGTATTCTGCATAAACGGCTCCGATATATTCAAGTCGGCTCTCAGGCTAAGGATGACGGACGAACCGTTTGTCACCGCGTTGGGCGACTGGCTTGAAAAAACTCTTAAAGTGCCTGTCGACAGGGATAAAGTCAGCGGATTCATAACGAGCGCACACACGATGATGGACGAGTCACCCGATATGGAGCTGGACCGGCTGATCGGGCTTGCTGAGCAAAAGGTCGGCGGCATCGTGCCGGATAGCGGTGGAAAAGCCGCTGCTGAGCAAAAGGTCGGCGGCATCGTGCCGGATAGCGGTGAAAAAGCCGCTGTTGAGGAAAAGGCCTGCGGCATCGGACCGGACATCGGTAAAAAAGCCGTTGTTGAGCAAAAGGTCGGCGGCATCGTGCCGGATAGCGGTGAAAAAGCCGTTGTTGAGCAAAATGAAACTGAAAGCAGAGTACTCCCGTTTGTTATAGCAGATTCTGATAAAGAGTCCGAAAGCGGCCTGCAGATAACCGGTAATGAAACGAAGACATTTACGGTCAGGACTATGCCTGCGGAGTCTTTACAGGCCAAAGGCAAAGCGCTGAAGGCAATTGCCGCTGTAGGTCTTGTAGTAGTATCTGTTTTATTGTCATACTATTCCGCATTATATATCAATGCGATGGAAAATACGGGCCTTTCGCGGAATGGCAACGTTGCCATGATCGAAAAGGAAGAGCTTCACGGCGGTGCCGTCGTGCCTGCGGATCCCAGCGATGGCGGGAGCGGCATCTTAAAAATGACGGCAACCGCATATGACCTGTCTTTTGAAAGCTGCGGAAAAGAACGCAGCAGCCCCGCTTACGGTGTTACATCCTCCGGGACCAGGGCAACCGCCGGCAGAACGATCGCGGTCGATCCTGAGGTAATACCGCTGGGGAGCAGGGTAAAAATAACATTTCCCGAAAAATACAGCTATCTGGACGGTATTTATATGGCAGAGGATACAGGAAGGTTGATAAAAGGCAACAAAGTGGACGTGTTTTTCGGAGAAGACAAAGCCGGCAGCAGGACTGTCAACAAGCTTGCCATGGACTTCGGCGTCCAGGATGTTGAAGTTGAAATACTCGAATAGATCACCTGAAGTCATCATTTCTTTTTTCTCCTATTGACTCTGCACATGCGTCATGGTTTACAATTTGTGTATGGAACTCCTCAAATAATCAACAAGGGGTAGCTTAATATGGAGATGCATCTGAAAATCGGTGAAATTGCAAAAATGTTTGATATTTCCATTAGGGCATTGAGGCTTTATGATAAAATGGGCCTCCTTACACCCGGGTATACTGACGGAAATAATGGTTACAGATACTACACTGCGGATCAGATACAGCAGTTGAATACGATCCTTGTGCTAAAGTCCGTCGGTATAAAACTGATCGATATCAAACGTCTTTTCGATCATGGAATGCAGGCAGTAAAGCTGGTTGAAATCCTGGAGAGAAAAAAGGATTATTGGGAAAACCAGATAGAAGTAGCTAAATTCAATATTGAGAATATTGATAAATTGAAGACAGCTGCCCTGCATTCACTAGGAAAGGACGGGAAAGAAGACGGAAGCGCACAGCAGACGGATGCGTATAAAATGTCCAGACTTGTCTGTCTCGAGAACCTGAAGCTGGAGACCGTTCTTTCCGAGGCGTTGTGGTTATAATATGGAATTTCAGAGTATTTTACATAACACAATTGAATACGAAGAAGCCGATGAGGCTGCCAGAGCGCCTCTATATTTTCAGGATCTGAATCTGGATCAGATAATCGCGGCTATTCTCGCAGGTAAAGAGGAGTACAGGCTGGAGCCCTTTTTCTACCGTCCCCTGAAAAATGTTTCTTCAATAAATTATAGATTGGACGTAATGAGGGACATTGAGGATGCAGATATATATAGCGCCATAGCGGCATTCGCCGCCGGTATGAAACGGATAAGAGAATACATTGGCTTCAGCCGGACGGTACATAACAGCCTCCAACAGAAAAAATGGCTCCTCGATGCCGCAGGCCTTTACTGTGAAACGGTGGCAAATCTGCATGCTTCGTTGACCCCGCTGGATTTTGGCTCTGCCGGACTTCGATTGTTCAGTGAATGGTTGACAGGATATGTGGAATCTGACGCATTTAAAACGCTATATACCGATACGTACGACCTTTCCTGGGAATTTGGAAGCATCCGGTACAGTGTGGAAATTGAAGGCGATAGGGTCGTAGTTGGCGCGGACCAGTATTGCGACGATTACTGCGAATTGATGAAGGAATCCTTCGGACGCGTAAATGACGCAGTCTTTGACTATAGTATCAGATTTTTTTCCGATATTGAAATGTGTTCACTGGAAAACAGGATAATCGATATCGTAAGCAGCATGTATGCTCCGGTATTCAAAAAGCTTGACGAATATTATGCAGGACACGCGGATTTTATCAATAAGACATTGGAGAGATTTGACAGGGAAATCCAATTCTATATTTCCTTCTGCGATTATGTCAGAAAACTCAGGAAGGCGGGCTTTCATTTCACATACCCGTCAGTATCGCTGAAAAAGGAAATAAGGCTGTCGGGCGGATATGATCTGGCTCTGGCGCAAAAATGCTCAGGGGGCGCTGCAGTCGTACCGAATGATTTTGTGTCAACCGGCGGGGAGCGGATATTCGTATTGACCGGGCCGAATCAGGGCGGGAAAACTACGTTTGCGAGAACTCTCGGCCAGATCGTATATTTTGCCTCGCTGGGGTGTCCGGTTCCTTGTACTGCTGCAGACATCTGTATGTTTGACAATATTTTTACTCATTTTTCTGCGGAGGAGAATCCCGGGAAGAATACCGGCAGGCTTAAGGAAGAGCTTTTGCGACTGGAATATATCATGGAGAATATGACGACAAACAGTCTCATCATAGTAAATGAGCTTTTTGCGTCAACCACATCCAACGACGCTTATAATATGGGCGGAAGGATCCTGAACCGTTTTGCGGCTCTCGACTGCTTCTGCCTGTATGTTACGCATATCTACGAGCTTGCCGGGATTAACGCGAAAACCGTCAGCCTTGTCGCGACCGTCGACAAGGACAGGGGGGCGGCGCGCACCTACAGAATTATAAGGAAGCAGGCAGACGGCCGCGCTTATGCAAATTCGATCGTCGAAAAATATGATTTGACATATGAATCGATAAAGGAGCGTATCGTGATATGAAGCCGTATCTTCTTTTCGAGCAATACAAAGAAGACCCGTACCATAAAATACCCAATGAAAAAGATTTGGCGGAAGACCTGAACCTTACTGCCGTTTTCAGAGCTATGGCTCAAAGTGACAACTTTATTTTCCAAACGGCTAAATACGTTATTTTAAGCAGCCTTTCGGATATTGATGCCATAGGGTACCGTCAAAATGTGTTGAAGGATTGCCTGAATAATCAATCCGTAATAGGCAGTCTTTATGGTATTGCCGAAAATACCCTGGAAGAAGCCGCTTTTTACAAGCAGTCCACACAGCCGAGGTTTTCCAGGGTGGTTACCGTATCCTACAAGCTACGGAATGCTGCCGGGTTAGCAGCGATCCTCGTTACCGGTCTTGAAACTCTCAGAAATGAAACTCACAGGTATGGAATAAATTTCAACTCAAAAGGTCTGACGACTTTTTGCCGCCAGCAGGAAACACTACTTACGGATGATTTTTTCACTAATGTAAAAAAACACATCAGTGATCTCAATTTTATTTCCGAAGGCGGCAGAATAATTATAGGCTCTTCCATAGGCAAGGGACTGAAGGGTACGGGACATATTCTCAGAAGCATATCCAACCGTGCGGACCATAAAAGTTCAAGAGAGGAAAACAGATCCCGGCAATCCGGTACGATCCTGCTCAACAGTATCAGCATCGCGAATAATGCAAAGGAAGTTGAGGAAGCCGGACTTGTCCATATATTGCGGCTTTTGAACCGTTTTAACGAAAGCGTCCTGAACTTTTTTGAGCAATTGCATTTTGAGACGGGCTTTTATATCGGATGCATAAATTTGTACAATACTGTGAAGGGACTAGGCACTGCCGTTTCTTTTCCCATTCCGGATGAAATAGATAAAAGGAGCTTGAACTTTAAAGGTCTGTATGACCTAAGCCTTCTGCTGAACGAGCGAAGGTGTCCCGTCAACAATGACCTGAATACATGCGATACCTGTCTTTATATCATTACGGGAGCCAATCAGGGAGGCAAATCCACGTACCTGAGAAGCATAGGCATAGCGCAGCTCCTCATGCAATGCGGCATGTTCGTCCCTGCTTCGTATTACAGGGCAAATATCAGTGAAAATATTTTTACATATTTTACGAGGGAAGAAGACGAAAGCATGAATAGCGGCAAGCTGGAGGAAGAGCTGAAGAGATTGAATGAAATTGTCGGTATTGCCTGCCGCAATTCTCTTATAATTATGAACGAACCCTTTGCGACAACCACGGAAAGAGACGGATCAAAGATTGCGCAGGATGTTGTAACGGCTTTTTATGAGCTGAATGTGAAAACTCTTGTGGTTACTCATTTATACGAGTTTGCAAACCTGATGTTCGGGCAGGAGCTTCAAAAGGCGCTATTCCTGAGAGCCGAAAGAAGCGAGGACGGAAGCCGCACCTTTTATATCAAAGAGGGGAAACCGTTAATTACAAGCTATGGCGAAGACCTGTTCAATACAGTGATAGGGGTATCCTCAGAGGAGCATGCCAAAGAAGGGAGCAGCTCCATGACCGTATAGAATGCCGGCGTATAGGGGACAGTATTCACGCATTCACGGATTTTATTGTTTATCCCATGCAGTTATGTTAAAATTTAATTTGCAGTTCTTTTACTTTTGTTGGCCTTTGGGAGGATTTTTTAATGGATACTTTCTTGGAGAAATTAGTTACTAAGAAAAGAACACTTGGGGATAACCTTATGACATTTGGCATACTGATAGCCGGGATCATATTGATTATTGTGTCTCTCTCGATACCGCTGCTGAATCAGCTGGGGGTGAGCTTCCTGCTCGCCGCCGGTCTTGTGTATCTGACATACAGGTTTATTACTGCGCGCAACATAGAGTATGAATATGTTGTAACAAACGGAGAACTCGATATCGACAAGATCGTTTCGAAGAGGAAGAGGAAAAGGATATTCAGTGCCAGCTGCAAGGAATTCGAGATCCTTGCGAAGGTCTCAAGCAACAGCTTCAGCCAGTCGGTCCAGAGCATCAAAAACCGGATCGACGCAACCAGTTCGATCAATTCGCCCGGCGCTTATTTTGCAACACTGAGCTACAAGGGCGAAAAGACGGTAGTCTTATTTGAGCCTGATGACAGGATGCTGAACAACTTCAAGATATTCATACCGAGAAAGATATTTACGGCGTGATCAGGAACCGTTGAGGTGCGCATATGCAATTTATGGTAGAGACCCTGCTCCGACTGGTACTCGCAGGAGTCCTGGGCGGGGTGATAGGTTACGAAAGGGAACATACCAACAGACCGGCGGGCTTCAGGACGCACATACTTGTTTGTGTTGGGGCGGCACTGGTAATGGTGACGTCCGAATTCATTTTCGACATCTACGGCGGGAAAGTCAATCTGGATCCTGCAAGACTTGGCGCACAGGTCATCAGCGGTATCGGCTTTCTTGGAGCGGGTACCATAATACGCGACGGCTTCAATGTCCGCGGACTTACAACGGCGGCCAGCCTTTGGGCCGTGTCTTGCGTGGGGATAGCGGTCGGCATAGGCTTTTACGGCGGTGCGGTGATCGCTACGATCCTTATCTTTCTGACGCTGATTATTTTAAAGAAGGCAGAAAATCGTTTTAGTAGTAGAAACCGCTACAGGACCTTCATAATAGAATCGGGGAACGTTCCGGGGCAGGTGGGCCAGGTCACGTACCTGTTCGAAAAATACAGGATCGAAATCAAAAATATACAGTTGTATAAGAGCAAGGAAAATGAAATGATGATAAAGATCCTCGTTAAAATGCCGGGTAGTACGGTGGACTTGCAGCTGTTAAGCGACGTACAGTCCCTGAATGGCGTCGGCAAGGTTTACGAGGAGTAATCTCTATAAGGAATTAAAAGTACGCTGCACGTCGATTTTATTGCTGAGTTTTGTTCAAAAAGCATATAGATTCGGCTTTGCGGCAAATTCAAACTCGCGGTGCTAACGCCCCGCTCAAACATGAATTTGCCCTTAACAATGCCTCATCAATATGCTCTAATTCGTAAAACTCACGCAATGTCAATCGACACGCAGCGTACTTTTACATTGAGCCGGCTTGTTTGAGGTGGAGAACATATGCGTAGAGGAAATAGAGCCTATTGATTCAAAAGAGTATCGGGCAAAATCACGTCCTGTCCGAGCGACGGCGGCCCACAGGCGAGACACGTTTGATTTTGTTAACAGGGCTGGAATCTACAGGCTCTTTGGCTTGGAGCATCGTTCTCACAATAAAACCGACCGGCTCAATAACTTAGCCCATACTAAAAAATCAATATAAGTGAGCCTTATTCATAATGAATTTTTACAAAAGCGGCATGGTCTATTCCATGCCGCTTCTGAATAAAAATAGGACATAAACCTGATGCAGGGATAGGTTTGCATAATTCCGACATAAAGGGGTGTCTTATTTGAGCAGGCAGGACGCGATACAAAATAATCCGAATAACATACGTGAAATACATAACGGGCTTAGCGAAAAGGAAGCCAGGAAGAAGCTGCTTGAGCACGGCCCGAACCTTCTTGCGGATAAGAAGAAAATATCGCCTATAAAGCTTTTATTGAGCCAATTTACGGATGTAATGGTCATAATACTGATGGTGTCCACTGTCATCTCCGCTTTTATGGGAGATATCACAGAGGCGATAACCATAGTTGCAATAGTGATATTGAATGCAGTACTTGGCTTTGTTCAGGAATTCAGGACCGAAAAGACGATGGAGGCGCTCAAAAGCCTTGCGGCTCCCGTGGCTAAAGTGCTGCGCAGCGGCAGGCAGGTGAGTATACCCACGGAACAGATCGTACCGGGAGATCTTGTACTGCTTGAAACGGGCGACCGCGTGCCCGCCGATGCTGTCATTCTTGAAAGTGTGAACCTGCAGGCCGATGAATCGCTCCTTACCGGGGAATCCCTGCCCGTTGAAAAATCCCCGGCATCCCAGGGCCCGTCTGAAGACCGTTGGGAGAGAAAAAACAGCGTGTTCATGGGCACCAGTATCACAGGCGGAAGAGCCAGGGCCTTGGTCACCGCAACCGGTATGAATACCGAAATGGGCGGTATCGCCGACCTGATACAGAACATAGAGGAGGACGACACTCCTCTCCAGAAGAAGCTGGCGAGGCTCGGTAAAATAATTGCCGCCGGCTGCCTTATCATTTGCGCGATAGTTGCCGTTTCGGGGATACTGAGAGGCGAGGAGGTATTTTCGATGCTGCTTTCCGGCATAAGCCTCGCTGTTGCGGCCGTACCGGAAGGGCTTCCCGCTATTGTCACGATATCGCTCGCGCTTGGCGTTCAGCGCATGCTGAAACGAAACGCTCTTATAAGAAAACTGCCCGCTGTTGAAACGCTGGGGTGTGCCGGGGTCGTCTGTTCCGACAAGACAGGCACGCTCACCCAGAATAAAATGACAGTCAGAAAAGTTGTCACAGTCGAAAGGCAATATTCCATAAAAGAAAGCAGAGATGACAGGAAAGCCTTCTATTCAGGCGGCGTGAACGCAGATCCTCTGGTCGATCAGGTACTCAGGCTGGCTCTCGAAATAGCCGGGGTGTGCAATAATGCCGAGTTAAAGAGGGTTTCCGGAGGAGAATCAAAATGGGAGTTCGAAGGTGATCCGACCGAGGGCGCACTGCTGGTGGCATCCGCAAAAGCCGGGCTCACGCCTGAAAGGCTGGAGTCGGCCTATAGCAGGACGGACGAATTACCTTTTGATTCCGACAGGAAATGCATGTCGGTCGTGTGCACCAATAAGAAGGGCGAAACTTTCGTATTTACCAAAGGCGCTCCTGATGTTTTGCTGAAAAGTTGCAAAAAGGTACATCAGTCAAAAGGCGTGATATCCATTACTCCGGAGATGAGGCTAATGATCGGCAGGGCCAATGACGGCATGGCCGGGGAAGCGCTGAGGGTTATCGCCGTTGCGTATAAAAAGCTCGAGCCGGGTGGATACCGCAGGGAAACGCTGGAGACAGAACTTGTATTCACAGGACTGATAGGCATGCTCGACCCTCCGAGGCCGGAAGCCGCCGAAGCCGTATTGAAGTGCAGGCTTGCGGGCATCAAGCCCGTTATGATCACTGGAGACCATAAGCTCACGGCAGTTGCGATTGCAAAGGAGCTTGACATTTTCCAGCAGGGCGAAATGGTACTGACGGGGGCCGAACTCGACAAAATGGACGACAGAAGCCTCGAAAAGGTCGCAGGGGACGTCAGCGTATATGCGAGAGTCTCACCCAAACATAAACTGATGATCGTAAGAGCCCTTAAAAAACTCGGAAATATCGTGGCTATGACAGGTGACGGCGTAAACGACGCTCCCGCCATCAAGGAAGCGGATATAGGGGTCTCCATGGGTCAGACGGGGACCGACGTCACCAAGGAAGCCTCGGCCATGGTGCTGCTCGATGATAATTTTGCCACGATTGTTGCGGCCATAGAGGAAGGCAGAGTAATTTACGACAACATACGCAAATTCATCCGGTATATGCTCTCCTGTAATATCGGCGAGGTGCTCAACATGTTTATCGGCATGCTGGCAGGTCTGCCGGTGCCTTTGCTCCCTATACAGATACTTTGGGTCAACCTTGTAACGGATGGCCTGCCGGCAGTAGCGCTGGGCTTTGATCCGCCTGAGAAGGACGTAATGAAGAGGCCGCCGAGGGAACCGGACGAAAGTATTTTCTCACACGGGCTTGCCGCAATAATCCTGACCAGGGGATTCCTGATCGGACTAACGACATTGGCGGTCTATGTTTCGCTGCTTCATTTCACTGCGGATATCGGAACCGCAAGGACCGGGGGGTTCGTTACGCTTATGCTTATACAGCTCATACATGTTTTCGAGTGCAAGTCGGAGACAAGAAGCATATTCCAGATTCCGCTGCTGAATAACCTGTACCTTGTATTCGCGGTATTGATTTCGCTGGCTATGGTCCTCGGGGTTGTATATATCCCGTCCCTGCAGGGTATTTTCAAAACAGTGCCGCTCAGCCTTAACGACTGGTTCATCGTAGGCGGCCTGTCGTTCCTCGTACCCATTGTTGCAAGCTTCTTCACTGTGCGGCGCAGATAGCCGTTTACAGCAACTTGCTAACGCCAATTGCTCTGAAATATTTATCTTGAAATGAAATTTAAAAAACTATATAATAAGTGAAGCTAAAAAGTCTCAATTTTGAGGCTTTTTTAGCTGTAATGGATTGTGAATCGTTTACCGCGATTTGCTGACGCGGATTTCCCGGGTATTACGGTAAAATGCTGACGCAGATTGTTCTGGATTTTACAAATTGTTCACAATTTATTAAAAAGTATCTTTCATAATGTTGTTAGCATTGTATGTCAAACCGACATGAATAGCAGGAGGGAAAGAGATGATAGAAATACAGAATTTGACCAAGCGATATGGTCAAATAAAAGCTGTAAACAATCTGAATTTTACTGTAGAAAAAGGTGAGATTCTGGGTTTTCTCGGCCCCAACGGCGCAGGAAAATCCACTACCATGAATATCATAACGGGTTATCTGCCGTCAAGCGAAGGCACAGTAAAGGTCTGCGGCTACGATATTCTGGAATCACCGAAGGAAGTAAAAAAACGTATAGGTTACCTCCCGGAACAACCGCCTGTGTATATGGACATGACGGTCAAGGACTATCTGGATTTCGTCGCAGACCTGAAGATGGTGGACAGAAAAGTCAAGAGAAGCCAGATCAGTGACATTATGGAACTGGTAAAGATCGGCGACCATAGGAACAGGCTTATCAAAAACCTGTCCAAAGGTTACAAGCAGAGGGTTGGTTTGGCACAGGCGCTTGTCGGAAGCCCGGAGGTCCTTATATTGGACGAGCCGACCGTCGGTCTCGACCCGAAGCAGATCATCGAAATCCGCAAACTTATCAAAGCACTGGGAAAAGAACACACGATTATACTGAGCTCCCATATCCTTCCCGAGGTCAGTGCGGTATGTGAACGCGTCGTTATTATAAACAAGGGCGAGATCGCTGCGATCGATACTCCCGAGAACCTTTCCAAAGGCTTCGGAGCGGCTTCCAAGCTTCTAGTCACTGTTTCCGGTCCTAAAAATTCTGTAGAAAACGCTATCAGAGAGATCTACGGTGTGAAATATGTTGAAACAGGTGTCGAAAAGGACAGGGAATCCATCAGTTATATCGTTGAATCCGACAAGGATATCGATATCAGGAAACCGTTGTTCTTCGCAATGGCTAAGCTGGGTTATCCGATCCTTGAATTGAAGAGCCTCAATTTGAGCCTTGAGGATATATTCCTGCAGATAGTCACCAAGGAAAAGGAGGTCGAGTAATTCATGTCGGCAATATTCTGGAAAGAAGTCAAATCATATTTTTACTCACCGATGGCTTATATACTCATCGGGCTGTTTACGCTGCTAACATCGATATTTTTTCTTCCGAACCTGATGTACGGGCAGGGTTCCTTTGTCTCTAATCTTTCAACCATGAGCTTTATCCTGCTGGTAATAGTACCGATCCTTACGATGAAGATACTTGCGGAGGACAGAAAAAACGGCACTGAAGTGCTGCTGATTACCTCACCGATGAGCATCACTTCAATGGTCGTCGGGAAATACCTTGCGGTCTGCTTCGTATTCCTTGTAATGACGGTAATATCGTTCATCTATCCGATCGTCCTGCTTGCTTTCGGCGGGACCTTCGCAGTCGATCTGTTAGGGGGGTATATAGGCTTTATACTCCTGGGCATGACCTTTATAGCCATAGGCGTGTTTGCCTCTTCTCTTTCCGAGAGTCAGGTGGTATCGGTAATCGTAAGCTACGTTGCACTTCTGATAATGTACCTGTCCGGATCGCTGAGCTCGATAGTGGGCGGATTCGCTGCGAAAATACTCAACTGGTTCTCGCTTCTGAGCAGGTTCGATGATTTCAGCAGGGGAATACTGGGCCTTACCCCCGTTGTTTACTACCTCAGTTTTATCGCTGTATTTTTGTTCCTCACCACTAGAGTTATAGAAAAAAGACGCTGGAGTCAGGGGTGATATAGATGGAAAATAAGAATGGAAATAACTTTTTCAAACGCAAGAATTTCAAATATGGATCCAACGCCGTTATTCTGACAGTTGCCGTCATAGCTATCGCCATACTGGCGAACATCCTGGTCGGCATGACCGATGTCAAGCTTGACCTTACGGCCAACAAGCTGTTTTCACTGACGGACGTTACTAAAAATGAGCTGAAAAACCTTAATCAGGACGTTGAAATAATAGGTTTGTTCGATGATCAGAAGTTGACTTCGGGCAATGAGTACAAGCAGGTTACGGATCTTTTAAACCTGTATGCGAAGACTTCGCATATAAAGGTTTCATATATAGATCCGGACAAAAACCCCACAATAATCAAAGATCTGGATCCCGACAATACGATGGCTCTGCAGAGCACTGACTTTGTTGTGAGGACTAAGACAAACGGTACGGAAAAGAAGAAGAAACTACAGTACTATGACCTCTTTGAGGTACAATACGATCAGAGCACATACCAGCCCTACACGACCGGTTCGAACGCTGAACAGGGTTTTACGGGCGCTATCAAGTATGTGACTTCAAAGGAGACGCCGGTTGTGTATTTTACCACAGGCCACAGCGAACTCGAATTAGCTTCGAATTATTCAAACCTCAAGACTTACCTGGAAAACAACAATTTCCTGGTGAAGACGCTTGACCTTCTTACAGCGTCGAAAATACCCGATGATGCTGCAATGCTCGTAGAAGCGGCGCCTAAGAACGACATCACCGTAAATGAGAGCGATCTGCTTGAGAATTACATCACCAAAGGCGGCAAGGTGATATTTATGTTCGATTACCTCGCCAACGATCCCTCTTTGGACAATTTCAACAACCTGCTGAGCAAGTACAACCTGTCGGTAGATTACGACAGGGTCACAGAAACGGATCAGAGCAGGCATTTGCCGAACGACCCGAACACTTTGGTGCTGGATGTGGCCTCAAATGATATAATTCCGCAGGAGCTCCAGACTGTGCTCAAAAATTCCAGGAGCATTACAATATTGAAGAATGCCAAGGAATATATAACGACTACGCCATTGATGTCCGCAGCCGATACTGCTATCGGGCAGATGGTCAATCCGTCGCGCGGAGAGGACCTGAAGGGCCCGCTCAATATAGCGGTGGCAGTTGAAAACAAGGGCGGAGAAAAGCCGTCGAAGCTACTTGTAATAGGCAATGCTTCATTTATAAGCGATGCGACGGCGAGTGACAGTACTAATGCGAATTATTATGCGAACAGCGCCGCGTTCTTCGTACAGTCGATGAATTGGATGATTGGACAGAAGGACGAAATAAACGTGCCGACCAAGAACTATGAAACCAATGCGATCAATATAAACCAGCTCCAGTCCAGCGTTATGGGCGGCGTGCTCGTAGTCGTACTGCCGCTGCTGATATTGGGCGTAGGGCTGATGGTATACCTGAGGAGGCGTCATTTATGAAATTGTACAGGAATGCAATTATTCTTGTCGTAATAGTTGCGCTTCTTGTCGGAGCATACTTTGTGATAAGCAAATACAAGCCGGCCGATCAGTCGACGACCGATACCGG
The DNA here is from genome assembly GCA_023411715.1 of Bacillota bacterium. Lineage (GTDB taxonomy): Bacteria > Bacillota > Clostridia > Acetivibrionales > DTU013 > JAEYOM01. Next base: position 27,149 of record JAEYOM010000179.1, read on the forward strand.
TCCAGATACGATCAAACTGACAAACTATATTTCCACCGATATAGCATCTTTGACCCTTGAGAACCCCGATGGTACGTTCGTGATAGAACCGAGCGGCTCGGACTGGGTACTGGCTTCTCCCACAGATATCAGGTACGATTCCAGCCTTCTCAGCAGTATCGTCATTAACGCGTCATCCGTGATCGCTGACAAGGTAATTGAGGATAACCCCAAGGATCTAGCCCTTTATGGGCTCGACAAGCCTAAGAAGGCGACTGTCTCGGATAAATCGGGTAAATCGACGACACTTGAGATCGGAAGCCTGACGCCTACAAAGAGCGCGTATTATGTAAAAACTGCGGATAAGAACACAGTCTATATCGTGAGCACCTATACCGGGGATTATCTGGTAACGGGCAAGAATGGCCTGAGACTGAAAACTCCGTACACAGTGACATCCGATATGATCACTTCTCTGGCCATGGACAGGAATGGCAGCAATCTGTTTACAGCTACGAGGGATGCAAACAAAACCGACTGGTCGATGAACAAACCGATCAGCGCCGGTGTGAATGGTTCGGCATTGACCCCGATGCTCGACGCGCTTTCACAGACGAACATCCTGAATTTTGTCGAGGATAAGCCTACAGACCTTGCGCAGTACGGTCTTGACAAGCCTGCATATGTGTTTGATTTCAGCACCACGACTGCGGGGGCTTTCAAACTCGAGCTCGGCGACGAGAAGGTAAAGGGTTCCGAAATGTATGCCAAACTGGCCGGAAACGACGAAGTATTCACGATCGATCCTTCGAAGTACACCTTCCTTGACAAACCGCTCAAGGAAATAGTGAATGTATTCGCATATATCGTGAACATCGACGAAGTCAAGGCAATAGACCTGACGATGGACGGCAAGACAACCCATATGACCGTTGATACCTATAAGGATGCGAACGGAAAGACAGATTCCGACAAGGATAAGTTCACTGTCAACGGCGTGGACGCGACCGGCAAGGACAAGGATGACAACCAGCCGTTCAGGACCTTCTATCAGGCGTTGATAGGCATCACGCTGGATGATATCTACATCGATGCGAAACCGACCGGACCGGCAGACCTTACGATCGACTACACGCTTAAGACCGGGAAGATGAAAGTGGAATATATCTCCAAGGACATTAACTACTATTATGTAGTAAGGAATGGAGAATACGCAGGTATCCTGGTCAAGAAGAACAAAGACGACTACGGCGTTATAGGAATGAAGAAAACCTACAAGACAATGATGGACTTCCTTGCCAATCAGGGCAAATAGGTAGAACCTCGTCGGTTGGTTTTATGTAAGAACTATGCTTCAAGCCAAAGAGCCCGTAAATTCGAGCTCAGTGCAAAATCAAACGTACCTCGCCCATGGGCCGTGATCGCTCGGGCAGGACGTGATTTTGCCTGAGACATTCTCGAATTAACGGGCTCTATTGTCTTTACGCAAATGTTCTTTCCATAAAACCAACCGATTCGGTTATTTGGCAGACAGCTCCGACATAGAATGATACAAATCTATGTTGGAGCTGTTTTTTCATGACTGTAGAGTTTAAGAATATCATCAAAGTGGCGTGCATCTATGCGACAAGCGTCATTGGCGCGGGATTTGCCTCCGGACAGGAGATCATGCAGTTCTTTTCCGCTTACAGATCAGGCGGTTTCTATGGCATCCTGCTTGCAGGTATCCTGTTTGCAGCAGTCGGCGGTTTTGTACTTGACAAGATATACACTGAGCGTATAAGGAATTTTGAGGAATTCCTGTTTCCGGCGTTCGGATGGTGGGCCGGCTGGATCATCGAAGCTGCCGTAACTGTTTTTATGCTCTGTATGTTCTGCATCATGCTTGCCGGATCGGGGCATGTGATTTCCGACAGGCTCGGCATACCATTCAATTATGCATCCCTGATAATGGGAATCATCTGTATGGTTTTCATACTGACAAATATAAAGGGGATCGTAACGCTCAGTACAGTCACCACGCCGATCCTCGTGATCGGAATAATACTGGCGGGAACATATATTGTAATCTTCAACTCGGTCGAAACTGCAGGCGTCACAGGCTATATCAGACATTTAACCGGCAACTGGCTTGTATCGTCTCTGCTCTATGTGAGCTATAACAGCATACCGTCAATAGTTATAATGTGCAGCCTGCTGCCATATCTCAAAACGCGCAGGACAGGTATCGCCGGGGGGATACTGGGCGGCCTGATGCTGTGTGTTACAGCTTTCATCATCAATATCTCGATTTTTTTGTTTTATCCCGAAGCTTTGGCTACGGAGCTGCCCATCCTTTCAATATTGAAAAGCTCCAGCGAATATGCAGGCAGCCTGTACGCGGTCATACTCTGGCTGGCCATGTTCGTGTCGGCCGTGACCTCCGGTTTTTGCTTTACAGAGCGCGCTGCTTCAATGATAAGATTAGACCGGAGAATCGTTACTTTGGTGTTATGCGCCGCCGCAGTACCTCTGTCGACGCTTGGGTTTTCCAGGCTGATATCCGCCATTTACCCCGTTTTCGGGTATCTTGGGCTCTTCATAATAATAGTAGTCCTGCTGCAGGGAGTCGTGAAACTGCGCAAGGGTGCGGTAAGACAATATGGCAGGAAATAGATTTATATGGTATAATAGCCTTGCGATGTAAGGCTATTATACGCCTCCGGCGGAATTTACGGCCGTGCGGAATTTTCGGCTAATATTGATTTCTTAATATTTATACAAAAGACGAAATTGAGGTGGGTGTATTGAAGCTTCAGCCGGAACAGGAGAATACGCAGCCGGGCGGCCATGTGGCCGGATTGGTATCCGCACTGCTGCTGTGCCTTTGCGTCATAACTGTAGCCTTCGTGACCTACCAAAAGAGCGTGGACCCTGCCGCAGACCTTAAGGATATCCTTCAGAAATTCAGTTTTTCCAATCCCGGCAACGTAAAAGAAGCCAAAAAAGGATATTCGTTCGAATACGACAAAAACGAGAAAGCATCGTTTGCAATCTATAGCGGCTATATAGTAAAATGCAGTACCGGCGGCATCTGGTTTATGGACAGTACCGGAGAAGTTGTGCGCACTGAGAATATCGCTTTTAACAATCCTGTCATAAAAAAGAGCGGATCATTTCTTCTGGTCGCCGATCTCGGCTCTACCGAAATATGCGTACTGGACGATAAAGGGGTACGTTTCAGGACAAAGCTCGATGAACCTGTGCTGAACGCAGATATAAACAGCGACGGTTATGTGACCGTAGTAACTTCGGCGAAAAGGGACAACAATATAGTTAGACTCATCGAACCTCATGGACTCGAAATTTTCCAAATAGTTATAGCAAACGACTTTGCAGTATCGGCAGGTATCTCTCCGACGGGTGAAAATCTTGCGGTTTCGGGGATCAGTACAGGCGCTGCCGGCGTCTACTCGCACTACAAATTCTACGATATGAAAGGCAAGGATATTTCAGAGCTGACCTTCAATGCCTCGGGAGAGCTTCTCCCGATCTTCTGGTACTTTGATAAGAATAAGATTTTTGCGGCAGGCGACAGGTCGGTCGCAGCCTTTGATACTTCGGGCAGGATCATCTGGGAAAAGCAGTTCAGAAGCCTGGCAGGAGCCGAGGTCTCCAAAGGCCGGCGTCTCGCAGTGGCTGCTGAAGGCGACAAGGGTTATGTTCTGGAACTGATCAATGCGGACGGAAAGGAATATGCGTCAGGAAGCCTTGAAGGTAAGCCGGCGGGGCTCAGCGCCTATAAAGGGATCATTTCCGTGAATACGGCAGACACTGTCTATTTCTATGATGAAAAATGCCGGAAAATCGGGAGATATCATGCAGAGGCTCCTGTTTCGCAGGTTTATTTTTTAAGCAGACAGCAGGCTGTTGTTATAACAGCTCACGAGGCAGCCGTAGTAAACTTTGAATAATGGCATGGCTTTTTAAATAATAAGCCGGTATTGGCCGGCAGGCGGGAGGATGTATGAACTGGAGCGATTATTTAGTCATTGGCCTTATCGCGGTATTTGCGATCTACGGTATGTATAGGGGCTTTATATTGTCCGTTTACAAACTGGTTGCCTTTTTTGCCTGCATTTACGTATCGATTAAATTTTCACCTGTCATAGCGGCATTATTGAAAAATACGCCGGTTTACAGTTCGATCAAAAATGCGGTTGCAAAAAATCTTCCGATTTTGAGTCATCAGGCAATTTCGTCGCCTGATACTGCAACTACCGGTACCGCCGGTGCTGAAGCGGTGCTGGGTACGCTCCCGCTGCCTGGATTCCTGAAACAATCTATGCTCGGCAGCCTTCCTTCGCCGTCTGAGCTCATCAACACCGACAGCATAGTCAATGCGATAAGTGAAGAGCTGACAATGACAATCCTTTCCGTCCTCAGCCTAATCCTGCTGTATGTAGTTCTCAGGATAGTCGCATCATTCGTTGGTCTGCTACTTAAAGGAATATCCAAATTGCCTCTTTTCAAACAGGTCAATAAGCTGGGAGGTTTCGTGCTGGGCGGAGCGCAGGGTATACTTGCCGTTTACATACTGTGCGCGATATTGGTGATTTTCAACGCAAACCCAAAATTCGCCGGTATATTCAACAGTATCGGAACGTCGATGTTTGCAGGAGGGTTCTACGAGAATAATTTCATCATAAACTGGCTTTTACCGCCGGCAGCAGCCTGACTTCACGCGAGACAGGACTGCATTTAATGAATATTGTGCTTGCCCGTTCAAAAATGAATGCTTTTGACCTTTTGTGTATCAATTTATAGACAATACGCGCCAAACAGGTGTAGAATAGCTTTAAACAATAGCCGGGAGATGTTTTGCCCGGCTATTCGGTTAATATGCGGAGGATTGGGCTAGCTTACCGTGTATTATTTTCTCTGAAAGGCGGGTCGATATCATGAAGAGCGATATTGTAAAAAAGGGCGTTGAAAAGGCTCCTCACAGGGCGTTATTCAAAGCGATGGGATATACCGACGAGGAAATCAAAAGGCCTCTCATCGGAGTTGTCAATTCAAAGAACGATATAGTTCCGGGACATATCCATCTGGATAATATAGCGGAAGCGGTAAAGGCCGGGATCAGGATGGCAGGCGGTACGCCTGTTGAATTCGGCTGTATTGGCATATGCGACGGTATTGCGATGGGCCACGAAGGGATGAAGTATTCTCTTGCGTCAAGGGAGCTGATCGCCGACTCGTGCGAATCCATGGGGCGCGCCCACGCCTTCGACGGCATGGTTTTCATTCCGAACTGCGACAAGATCGTGCCCGGCATGCTTATGGCTGCGGCAAGGCTCAACGTGCCTTCCGTCGTGATCAGCGGCGGTCCCATGCTCTCGGTAAAGCATAGGGGCAAGCAGCTCGACCTGAACAGCATGTTTGAAGCGGTAGGCGCGTGCAAGGCCGGACTGATGTCCGAGGAAGAGGTTGCGGAATATGAAGACCATGCCTGCCCGGGCTGCGGTTCCTGCGCCGGCATGTTTACGGCCAATTCAATGAACTGTCTTACGGAAGTCATAGGGATGGGCCTGACAGGGAACGGCACGATACCGGCGGTTTACGCGGAGAGAATCCGCCTGGCCAAAACAGCAGGTATGAAGGTAATGGAGCTTGTCGAAAAGGGAGTTAGGCCATCCGATATAATGACTGAAAAAGCATTCGAAAATGCGCTTGTCGTGGATATGGCGCTAGGATGCTCGACGAATTCGGTATTGCACCTGCCTGCAATAGCTCATGAGCTTGGTATTGAAATAAATTTGGATATAATCAACGATTTCAGCAGCAGGGTACCCAATCTCTGCAGGCTTGCGCCGGCAGGAGAGCACCATGTGCAGGATCTGTACGCGGCGGGCGGAGTACAGGCGGTAATGAAGGAGCTGTCGAAAAAGAACCTTCTGCACCTGAATATGATGACAGTGACGGGAAAAACAGTTGGTGAGAATATAAGCCGGGCAGAGATAGTCGACAGCGAAGTTATAAGGAGCATAGAGGAGCCGTACAGCGCGACGGGCGGCATTGCCATATTAAGAGGCAATATTGCCGTTGACGGCGCAGTCGTAAAACGTTCCGCCGTCGCAAGGGAAATGCTCGTTCATAAGGGACCCGCAAGGGTCTTTGATTCCGAAGATGATGCGATAGCTGCCATTTATGGGGGACGGATCAAAAAGGGCGACGTCGTGATCATCAGGTATGAAGGACCAAAGGGAGGGCCGGGAATGCGCGAGATGCTGGGGCCAACATCGGCTATAGCAGGTATGGGCCTCGACAAGGACGTAGCGCTGATCACCGACGGAAGATTCTCTGGCGCCTCAAGAGGCGCATCGATAGGCCACGTATCGCCGGAAGCGATGGAAGGCGGTATGATCGCGGCAGTTTGCGAAGGGGACATCATAGATATCAACATCCCGGAAGGCAAGCTGAGTGTTGAAGTACCGGACGAAGAGCTGAAGCGCAGGATGGCTTCGTGGAAAGCGCCGCAGCCGAGGATCACGACCGGGTACCTCGGCAGATACTCGAGGCTCGTAACATCGGCCAGCACAGGAGCGGTGCTGAAATAGGGGGATACAACAGAAAAACAATACGCCCCCTCCCCAGGGAGTCCTATTCCAGCAAAATTCTGATAGCATCGGAAAGCTGCCTCGTGGTCGACGCTCCCCGGTAGGGCTAGCGGCACTTTCCTCTGAGGTATTCCTAACTGGTCGGCAGAATTTTGCTTCCACATAAGCAATTTCACCGTGAAATTGCGAAGGGCTTCCTGTATCGGGGGTAATAATAGGTTCCTTATAATCTTGGTTTTCTATTGTATTTTGGAGGTTTATTGGTATGAGATTGAACGGTTCGGATATATTGATCGAATGCCTGAAAGAACAGGGCGTCGATACCGTGTTCGGATTTCCCGGCGGTGCGGTGCTCAATATATATGATGCGCTCTACAAGGCCAGAAATGAAATAAGGCATATTTTGACCTCGCATGAGCAGGGTGCGGCCCACGCTGCCGACGGATATGCGCGCGCGACCGGGAAAACCGGCGTATGCATCGCCACGTCAGGACCTGGTGCGACGAATCTTGTAACGGGGATTGCAACCGCCTACATGGATTCCGTTCCCATGGTCGCTATCACAGGCCAGGTTTCGACGGCGCTGCTGGGAAAGGACTCCTTCCAGGAAGTCGATATCACCGGGATCACCATGCCTGTAACAAAACACAACTATATCGTAAAGGATGTTAATAAACTGGCCGACACCGTGCGGGACGCTTTCAGGATCGCGGCAAGCGGACGGCCCGGCCCGGTCCTGGTCGACATCTGCAAGGACGTATCGGCTGCGTATGCGGAGTATGACCCCGTCAAACCCGAAGTGATAGAATACCCGCCTATTGGCGTTACGACAAGGGAGCTGGATCGGGCTGCGGAAGTGATCAATGCATCCCAGAAACCTATAATACTCTCAGGCGGAGGAGTATCGATCGCGGGCGCTGCGCCTGAACTGATGAGATTTGCCGAGAAAGCCGGCATTCCGGTCACTACGACATTGATGGGGCTTGGTTCGTTTCCCGGTACCCATGAGCTTTTTACGGGACTTGTGGGCATGCATGGCACAAGGACGTCCAATATGGCGGTTTCGGAAGCCGACCTGTTCATTGCCGTCGGAGCCAGATTCAGCGACAGGGTCATAAGCAATGTAAAACGCTTTGCTCCCAACGCCAGAATTATGCATATCGATATCGATCCTGCCGAGATCGGGAAAAATATTAACGCACACTATCCTCTTGCCGGCAATATCAGGGAAATACTCGCGGCTTTGGCAGACCGCATGGAGACGCGTGAAAAAACGGAGTGGAACAGAAAAGTCAGCGGGTGGAAACTGCAATACCCATTGAAATATGATTCGGACGGCGGCCTCAAGCCCCATTATATAATCGAAAGGCTTTATGAACTGACCGGAGGGGACGCGCTCATAACGACGGAAGTCGGGCAGAATCAGCTGTGGGCTGCACAATTCTATAAATATACCGTACCAAGGCAGTTCATCTCGTCAGGAGGCCTCGGTACCATGGGCTATGGGCTTGGCGCCTGTATCGGCGCGCAATTGGGGAGGCCGGAAAAAAAGGTCATCAACATAGCCGGCGACGGCAGCTTCCGTATGAACTGCACGGAGCTTGCCACCGCCGTTGAGTATAAGCTGCCTGTGATCATCGCAATCCTGAACAATCATGTGCTCGGAATGGTAAGACAGTGGCAGCAAATGTTTTACGACGGCCGTTTCTCCGCTACGACCATAGATCGCGGCACCGACTTTGTAGCGCTGGCGGAAGCCTTCGGCGCTGTCGGCATCAATGTCGCCGGGCCTGAAGAGGTCGATTCGGCGTTCAAACGGGCGCTGGCTTCGGAAGACAGGCCCGTGCTGATCAATTTTGAGATCGGCATGGACGACAAGGTATTTCCGATAGTGCCGCCCGGGGCGCCTATAGATGAACTGATCGACGGTTAGGTATGGAATCCGGTCCCCTGCAATTTGGCATATTACTCCTTAAAAAACAAAGCCCTGGATTGTTCAAATCCAAGGATTTGTTTGAATTGGGCCTTATATCCTATTTACTGTCTTTGAGTTTTGCCGAAATACCGCCATTTCCATCGACTGTGACCACATATACTTTTCCGTTTTTATCGGTATACTCATATGTTCCGCTTTTGGCGTCCTTGAAGTGTTCCGTTAATTCAGGGGCTTCCTTTCCATTGGGATCGATAACGACTTCACTGATTTTTTCCCCTTCGCTGCTTATGGTAACAGATCCGGAATCGCTGCCATTGCTTTCAAATGATGCGGATGAACCATCGGCACTTTCATTCAAGGTGCCGATGCCTTCATACTCAGTTACTGAATCTCCATCAGAACGTATGTGTATGTTACCGTTAAACGGAATTCTTGTTCCATCCTCACCTACGATCCACGCATGTACGGTATTGAATATGGTTCCGTTTGTCAGCGCGTTTGCAGTTACGGTGCAGAGTGACATAACCATTACTACTGATAGAACAATGGCAAGACGCCATTTGACATTCTTCATTGTAAATTCTCCTTCGTCATTTTTAATTTGCCGGCGGACTCTGCTTTTTATGTTTGAAAGTCTGACATCTTTAGACCTCGAGACAGGCAGAGTATCATCCGGTGAATAGTCGTCCAACAGGTCGGTAATTTGCATTTTCATGATACATAACCCCTTTCGTTTAGAGCCTTCAAGAGAAGCGATCTGGTACGATGCAGCTTCATCTTCACCGCTGATTCGCTCAGGCCAAGTGCGACCGAAATCTCATGGATGCGTTCATAATTGTAGTAGAACCTGATAAAGGTTTCCTTGTCAGCTTGATTTAACGCATTCAATGTTTCATGAACGATAGTTATCTGCTCTTTCTTCGACAAATTATCGTCAAGTTCGATTTCGACAGGAATGTCGCTATCGTCCAGCGGATCAGTGCAGCGTTTCTCTCTTAGCTTGTTCTTTGCGGTGTTTCGTGCCATTCCTACAAGGTAAGGTTTTAGTGGCCGGCTTTCGTCCAGGCTTTCGGAATTCTTCCATAGTTTTAAGAAAACGTCCGCGACCGTTTCCTCAATGTCTTCCTGCTGCATGGAATTCCCGAGAATATTCCTGACGATTGTGTACACATATCCTCCGTATTGTCCGATAGCACGCTCGACGGCTACAGAGTCTCCCTGCTTAATTTGTTTTATAAGTTTGTAATCATTCATAGCATCATTAACCGCCTTCACCGATATATACACAATCATTTACTTTTTCGTCACAACCAGATGAAAATTTTTATTAGCTGAAAGAACATCATACAATATTAATTATAGAATAAGGTGCCATAAAGTGTAGAAATTCTGCGATGGGAGTAGAAAAACTGCACTGGACATAAGAAGATGGGAGGATCGACGATCGAACATTCATGGCTTCGAGTGTTGCAAGAGGGGTAGAATTGCTTTTTCAATTCAGGCCTGTGATATACCTGTGATATACCGCGGTTTAATAATTTTTTTGTCCTTGACAAATAAAAGTTTGTATGTTAAATTTATTATTGCTCCGTCTCGGAGGCCTTTTTTTTGTGCTGTAAATTTACGGGATACTGAAAAAGGGCGCTTTAATAAATACTAAGTGTACCCTGAATTGCAACACAGGGGCTGGAGGTGTTATAAATGAGAGTCAAAATCGTAATGGCATGCCAGGACTGCAAGCAGAGAAATTACAACACCATGAAGAATAAGAAGAACGATCCCGACAGGATCGAAATGAAGAAGTACTGCAAGTTCTGCCATAAGCACACTTTACACAAGGAAACAAAATAAATCTGCGGAGGTGCACTAAAATGAGCGAGAATGCACGCACATCCAAGTTGGCCGCTTTTGGCAAAAGGATCGTCAGGTTTACAAAAGATATCAGGACCGAGTTAAAAAAGGTCATCTGGCCTACAAGAGATCAGCTGATAAATAATACTGTTTCTGTACTGGGTATCTGCCTTGTGATCGGGGCCGTTATCTGGGCTTCGGATACAGTCCTTGGCAAAGTGATCGAATGGACTCTGAACAGGTAATGAAGGAGGACATCTGATGATTGTCAATGATATGCCTGAAATAGCCAAATGGTATGTCGTACATACCTATTCGGGTTATGAGAACAAGGTAAAGGCCAATCTGGAAAAAATAGTTGAAAACAGAAGCATGCAGGAACACATACTCGATATCGTCGTTCCCATGGAGGAACAAATCGAGATAAAGGATGGCAAGAAAAAGGCCACTCTCAGGAAAGTATTTCCGGGCTATGTTTTGGTCAAAATGATCATGACGGACGAGTCCTGGTACGTTGTAAGAAATACCAGGGGTGTGACCGGATTTGTCGGACCGGGATCGAAGCCTGTACCACTCACTGATGAAGAAGTGAGGATCATGGGCGTTGAAGAGTTCGCGCCGGTGCTCGATTATGAAGTGAATGACAATGTCAGGGTCACTAACGGACCTCTTGAAAACTTCATTGGTATAGTCGAAGAGATCAATATTGAAAAGAAGAAAGTACGTGTCGCCGTATCCATGTTCGGCAGGGAAACGCCCGTAGAACTGGAATTGACACAGATACAGAAATTGTAGGCGGATAGTTAGAAGGCCGAAAGGCCTCTTGCTATAAAGGCAATAGTTAAGGAATGCGATAGAAACGAGCGGCACAAGGAAGATGAGCAGCGTGGAGCGCAGTGTATGATCGATACATAAGCGACGCAGATGCGAAATCTGGTAATATATTTCGCAAGCAAAATGCTAAACTTGTGAGGCATTTCTGCAAAGCAGAAATCTATTGCAACGCGAAGTTTATAACGAATTCCGCGATAAAGAATTGGGAGGTGGATTTAAAGCCATGGCAAAGAAGATCACTGGTTATGTAAAGCTACAGATTCCTGCGGGGAAGGCAACTCCGGCTCCACCGGTTGGACCAGCTTTAGGACAGCATGGTGTTAACATCATGGGATTTTGCAAGGAGTTCAATGAAAGGACTGCAAAGGATGCAGGCCTGATAATTCCTGTCGTCATCACTATTTATGGTGACAGGTCGTTCTCATTCATTACAAAGACTCCTCCGGCAGCAGTGCTTCTGAAAAAGGCATGCAAGATCGAAAGCGGTTCCGGTAAGCCGAATAAGGAAAAGGTTGCAACAATCAAATTGGCGGAAGTCAGGAAGATCGCCGAAATGAAGATGCCCGACCTGAATGCGGCAAATATCGAATCAGCTACAAGCATGATCGCAGGTACAGCCAGAAGCATGGGTATCGTAGTAGAAGAATAACAGGACCTGAAAGTGGGAGGGAACCTGGGTTTCCGAAAATTTTACCACGAAGGAGAGGATAGTAATGAAGAGAGGAAAGAAGTATAACGAGAGTGCCAAACTCGTCGACAGAGCTACACTGTATGATCCCAACCAGGCTATGGATCTTGTGAAGAAGACGTCCAAAGCCAAATTCGACGAGACAGTCGAAGCTCATATAAAGCTAGGCGTTGACTCAAGGCACGCAGACCAGCAGGTCAGAGGCGCGGTCGTTCTTCCGCACGGTACCGGCAAGGTCGTAAGAGTGCTCGTATTCGCCAAGGGCGACAAAGCCAAGGAAGCGGAACAGGGCGGCGCTGATTTTGTAGGTGCTGAAGATTTTGTTGCAAAGATCCAGAATGAGAACTGGTTCGATTTCGATGTAGTCGTAGCAACACCGGACATGATGGGTGTTGTCGGAAGACTCGGTAAGGTGCTCGGCCCCAAAGGCCTCATGCCGAACCCGAAAGCCGGAACAGTCACTATGGATGTGGCTAAAGCCATTTCCGAGATTAAAGCCGGTAAGATCGAGTACAGGCTTGATAAGACAAACATCATCCACTGCCCGATCGGAAAGGCTTCGTTCGACCTTGAAAAACTGACGGATAACTTCCATACTCTTATGGATGCCATCCTGAAGGCAAAGCCGGTCGCGGCAAAAGGCCAGTACCTGAAAAGCGTAGTCGTAACTTCGACCATGGGCCCCGGCATCAAGGTCAACCCCGGTAAGGTGACCGAGTAATATAAATAGTACTTTACAAACCGGGAATAATACTGTATTATGATTTAGGTCAGTAAATCGGTTTGACCGTAAATTGAATATGTCACATGCCGCAGACAGCAGGTGCAAGAGCGTAACTGGCGAAAGCCGGCCTGCCGAGGTAAAGCGTTTATAATATAGGTGCTTAACCCTTGCGTATCTGCTGTGTGTAGATATACAAGGGTTTTTTATTAAAGTTTTAACCGACATATTTGTTTAAGGACGAATGTTTAGCGCCGAAAGGCGCGAATTTCCTCTAAAATATTCAAAGGAGGTGTAAGATTTGCCTAAGGAAAATACCCTAAACCAAAAGCGTGAAGTTATCGAAGGTATCGGCAGCAAGATGAAGGCAGCAAAGGGTATGGTTTTTGCTGATTACAGAGGCTTGACAGTTGAACAGGATACCGAACTCAGAAGTGCTCTGAGGAAGGCCGGCGTTGAATACAAGGTAGTTAAAAATACGCTGACCCGGTTCGCAGCCAAGGAAAACGGACTTGAAGGTCTGGATACCTATCTGAACGGTCCGACAGCAATGGCTTCAAGCGCTGATGCTGTAGCGCCTGCAAAGATATTGAGCGAATTTGCAAAGAAGTATGAAAAACTCGAGATCAAAGTCGGCGTTGTTGAAGGAAAGGTTATCGACGTAAACGGCGTCAAGGCTCTGGCCGAACTGCCGCCGAGAGAAGTGCTCATCGCCAGAGTGCTTGGTGGTTTCAACGCACCGATATCCGGCCTGGTCAATGTACTCAATGGAAATATCAGAGGCCTGGTTGTCGCACTCAACGCGATAGCGGAACAGAAAGCAAATGCTTAGTGTATCAATAAAAATTATTAAATTAAAAATTATGGAGGTTTTTTAAAATGGCTAGCGATAAAGTTACAAAGTTGATTGAAGATGTAAAGGCATTGACGGTTCTCGAACTGTCCGAACTCGTAAAGGCTCTCGAAGAAGAATTCGGCGTATCCGCGGCAGCTCCCATGGCAGTAGCAGCAGCTCCTGCAGCAGGCGGCGCGGCAGCAGCTCCGGCAGCTGAAGAAAAGACTGAATTCAACGTTATCCTCAAGGAAGTCGGCGCTGACAAGATTAAAGTCATCAAGGTCGTCAGGGAAATCACCGGTCTCGGCCTCAAGGAAGCAAAAGATCTCGTTGACGGAGCTCCGAAGACTGTCAAGGAAAACGTAGCGAAGGAAGAAGCTGCTTCCATCGAAGCAAAATTCAAAGAAGTCGGCGCAACTGTCGAAATCAAATAATCGATTTCAAACAAAAACCGATATCGAACAAACAAAGTGCCTCTGGATCAACCGGGGGCATTTTTTTATTCATAAATAATTTGTCGAAAAAGTAAAATTAAATAGATACAGTAATCTGATAAGCAAATCGGGAATTATACACTAATAAGGGTTATTATATATATAAGGGAAGCGAAGGGAATTTTAAAGAAAATTGACAATACATGGGGAACGGTGTAGAATAAGAATCAATAATCTTATATATCAAATATATTATAGCAAATTAGTCAGATAATCTTAGTTCCAGCTGCTATATGTTCAAATTTATTCACTTGGTTAAAATGCCCCAGCGTGGTATATCCGGAGATTTTATTTAAACCAATTACATATTACATGGAGGTGCAGTCCGCCTTGAAAAAAAGCATGATGAAAGTCCTGGCCTCATTTTGTGTTGCTGCTGTTCTTCAAACAATGCTTATCGGCTTTTCTCCGCGTGTCATTTCTGAGAATTCCCCCAAAACAGAATCGGAACCTAGTGTAATACTTCAAATGTATAATAGTGATACTAAATCAGACAGCAATACTATATTTATACGTTACAACCTAATCAATACCGGAGCCCAATCTATAAATTTATCTGATGTAACGATAAGATATTTTTATACAATCGACGGGGAAGAGAAGCAAAATTTCTGGTGTGATTGGTCGACAGCAGATAGTAAAAGCGTTACCGGAATTTTTTCCGGGATGCAAGTTCCGAGTGATGCGGCGGATTACTTTTTTGATACAGGGTTCAAGGAGTCAGCCGGTCAGCTGTCTCCCGGCAGTAATGTAGAAATTCATTTGAGACTGGCGAAAGCTGATTGGTCAAACTATATACAAACTAATGACTATTCCTTCAATAATGTCGCTAAAAACTATACTGATTGGAACAAAGCGGTTGTTTACATAAATCATAAACAGGTGTGGGGGCAGGAAGCTGCTTATGAAGATCCTGGCGATGTTCCCGGGGAAGATCCTGGCGATGTTCCCGGGGAAGATCCCGGAGATGATCCCGGGGAAAATCCCGGAGACGATCCCGGGGAAAATCCCGGAGACGATCCCACTGAAGAGAATAATCCCGATAAATTGACCGCACCTTTAAACATAAAAGCAGTTCCGGATACTACATCGGTTGCCGTAACATGGGAACCAGTCGAAAACGCTGCATTGTACGATGTTGAAGCCGATGGTGATTTGATCTCCGACATTCAGGCTAATTATTATACCCATGCAGGGTTGGAGCCCAATAGTACGCATACTTACAAGGTACGGGCAAAGAATGCCGACTCGATAAGCAAGTGGAGTACTGAGTACAGCGTTACTACAAATCCGGACGGAGCAAGTCAAATAAAGCTTCAAATGTACAACTCAAACCGTAAGGATTCGACAAACAGCATTTCACCTCGCCTAAAGCTTATTAATACCGGTGATACGAGTATAAAACTTTCTGATATACAAATCAGATACTATTATAAAGTCGAGGGAATAGAAACCCAGAATTTCTGGTGCGATTGGTCAGACATAGGTGCAGAGAATGTAACAGGAAGTTTTGCCAGGTACGAGGAGCCGAAAGAAGGCGCCGACTATTATATGGAAGTGGGATTCAAGGATAAAGCCGGTGAATTAAAGCCGGATGATTCTGCCGAAATGCATATCAGGTTTGCCAATACGGATTGGTCTGATTATATACAATCAAACGACTATTCATTTAATGATACGGCAAAGGACTATATTGACTGGGACAAGGCCATGGTATATATCAGAGGCTCGTTGGCATGGGGAAAGGAGCCTGCTGTGGACGTACCCGCTCCGAATAAAGTGGCAGCAAGGCTTCAAATGTACAACAGAAAGACAAAAGACAGAGTAAATACCATTTCACCATGGTTCAAACTGTTTAATACAGGAGTAAAACCGATCGACCTTAAGGACGTAAGGATCCGGTACTACTATACAATTGACGGTAACAAGGAACAAGATTTCTGGTGCGATTGGACCCCTATCGGCAGTGCAAACGTATCAGGTAAATTTTATAAAATGCCGGTACCGACAGCTGACGCGGATTATTGCCTGGAAATGGGTTTTTCCGGTGCTGCCGGGCTGCTGATACCAGGTGACGATCTGGAGATACAAACGCGTTTCGCTAAAGAGGATTGGTCTGACTATTCTCAGAATAACGATTATTCATATAACAGTGGTTCCAAAACATATATAGACTGGGACAGAGTGTCGGTTTATGTAGGCAATGAACTGGTCTGGGGAAAGGAATTAATGCTGGACGTTCCCGCGGGGCTTTCGGCCGTTACTTCTGAAACGGAAACTACCTTGTCGTGGGACAAGATCCCGGGCGCTGCGGATTATGATATTGAAATAGACGGAGCTACGTTCGATGCGGGCAGCGATACGTCTTATACGAATACGGACCTGGAACCGGGAACGCTTCATAAATATAGGGTAAGAGCAAAAAGCAGCATAAATGTCGGACCATGGTCCGAAATCATTGAAAAATGGACGCTTCCTTCAATCCCGACAAATGTAAGAATAACCTCAAAAAGCAACTCCATATTGATAGAATGGGATAAAGTAACTGGAGCGACCGGATATGATGTTGAAGTCCAGGGTTCTATTATCGACAACGGTTCGGACACGTCATATACACATACCGGCCTTAACCCGAATATACAGCAAATTTATAGGGTAAGGGCAAAGAATGCCAGCGGTACTGGAAAATGGAGTTATATAGCAGCAGGGTCCACGCTTCCCGGTATACCTTCAAATCTTAAGGCTGCCGCTTCCGAGGATTCGATAACGCTTACGTGGGATGCGGTTGCGGGCGCCACCGGCTACGATATAGAAGCGGATGTAAGCTTAATCTCCGATATCGCGGGGAATTCCTTCACCCATACTAAACTCGAACAAAATACCAACCATACTTATAGAGTCAGGTCCAGAAATTCGGCGGGGATCAGTAATTGGAGCGAGCCTTTATCAGTTTCCACATTGCTTCCTGCCCCCAAAAATATTACTATTTCCGTTAAAAGTACTGAAATCAAATTGGCTTGGGATTCTCAGGACGCGTCGATAGAATATGACGTGGAAGTAGACGGCGCGATAAAGAATAATGGTGTAAATACGATTTTCACACATAAAGAACTGAGCCCCGGATCAGAGCACACCTATAGAGTAAGAGCCAGAAGCGGGGATATTACAAGCTTGTGGAGCAATGAGATCACAGGGCTTACTTTGCCTGCGGTCCCCGGGAATGTACTGACAACTGTATCAAATAATGACGTTACGGTTTCGTGGGATCCGACGGATGGAGCGGAGGGTTATGAATTAGAGGCGGATGGTGCCGTGGTCAATAACGGCGCAAAAACAACTTATATACATGCAGGATTGGCGTCAAACTCCTCTCACACTTACAGGGTAAGAGCCTACAATGCTTCAGGAGCGGGTGAGTGGAGCGAAATGCTGACCGTATATACAGCGATTACCGCTCCGAAGGGATTAATGGCTTCAGCAACGAGTACGACCATTATATTGACCTGGGAACCGGTCGATGGGGTATCCGGCTATGATCTGCTTGCCGATGGGGAGATACTGGACATGGGAACCAATACAGCATTTACTGTCACCGGACTGGAACCTAACAGTGTGCATGTATATAGGGTGAGATCGAAAAAAGACGACAGGTTCAGCGGTTGGAGCGGCGCAGTTGTAAAATCTACGATGGTAGGCGTTCCGTCCGGGTTTAGGGCAATTTCGACAAGCAATACTATTATTTTGTTATGGAGCAAGGTGGAAGCGGCTACCAAATATGAACTTGTGGCAGATGGCAGGTGTATCGATCTGGAGGCCAAAGCAACAAGTTATACCGATTCAGGGCTCGAAAAAGGTACGGGGCACTCATATAGAATAAGGGCGGGAAATGCCAACGGTATGGGTGACTGGAGTGAGATCATACGTAAGGGGACATTGACATCCGCTCCGAAAAACTTTAAGGCCGAGGCTGCATTAAACGAAATTACATTAACGTGGGATGCCTGTGTCGACGCTACCGGATATGAAATAGATGTAAACGGTACAATAGCGGAACCAATTACTGGATTGGAATATATCCATACAGGACTTGAGCCTAACACGAGGCAGGTTTACAGGGTTAGAGCCGTATTTGAGGATGGCTATAGCGAGTGGAGCGAAAAACTTGAGGTAAATACTAAACCGGAATTAATTTTGAAGGTAGCCAAGGATACCGTGTTCAACTTTGTAGTGGTAGCACCGGCAAAAAAAGAGGCAGGTACGCGCACTATTACAGTCATTTATAACTCTGATGAACTCGAGGTAATCGATCTGTGCGCCAACACTCCAAAAACTGATATAAGTCCGGGAATGATCGAGGGAATGAATATAACGGTTTCAGAGTTTTCACCCGGGAAAATCGTATATAGAGTAAATAATGCTGACAAGACAGTAGTCAATATGATCCGGTTCATTTCAAAGACAAACGATAATTCCAGGGTAAGCTATGTCATTGAATGAGCGGTAATCTTGAAATTACAGCTTTCCCAAAAGGATTGTATCCCTGCGTTGACCTTTAACATTCATGTCTGTAATTGAGTAGATGAAAAAAGGAGTGTTGACTTTGAAAAGACCTAAAATTTGGATATCAGTTGCGTTAGCATTGTCCATAATATTGTTTAGTATATCATTGGATTTTAACAGTCCAGCCTTCAATGGATCACTAAATGAACACTTGATACAGGTAGGCCCGCAGAAGGTATATGGCGAATCCGACCTTTGCTATTATGAGAAGTGGTCATACAAAGAGCTATTTGAAATGAAAGAGGTAGGAAGAACAAGTATATCAGAAGAACCTTCCGGATATTTAAGCTATACATTTAACAGAGAGACTGGTCAGTTTAGTCCAAGTGGTGGTTACATAAGCAGGGTTTCTGATAGGAGTGTTTATACATGCGACGGTAATTATTTAAATAGATACAACATAAATACAAGATTTCCAGAAGATTCAAAAGAGATTACTTACAGATCTAAATCTTTAGGATATAACAAGGTTGTACTTGTTGATACAATTGAAGCTGCTGACGGCACATATCCTGATAACGGTCTGCATACCGACGGATATTGGTATGTAAAACATCCAAATAACACAAAGCTATTCTATTATGATCGATATAGTTCAAAGAAATATTTTAGTTATGGAGAAGGATCGTATTACAGTGATACCGGTGGTTCATATATTGTTGATGGATATACCGGTTTTGTATTTGACAAATATACAGGATTGTTTTCTAATACAGGAAATTATATATATGATGCTTATAATAGGTATGTTTATAGTAGTAACGGGTATCGGCTTAGGTCTGAACTTCATGATACCTATGGTTATAGCAGAACAGATAAAGAATCATATGATGCCGGCTATGAAAAGGATACTCTTTTATCTACCTTTAAAGCTCCTGAAGGCATTTATCCTGATGACGGATATCATACGGATGGGTATTATTACGTTAAAGTCAAACTGCCATCCCTTGTTGTAAATTCACCTTCAAATAACGGGACATATAATTCACAGTTCATCCCATC
>JAEYOM010000195.1 GCA_023411715.1 Bacillota bacterium
AAAGCTTGTCTAATCTTAGTTCATGATATATTTGCTGTAGGAAGAGGTACCCGCCGTTAAAACAACGCTGTTCATTTTTCTCAATCCGTTTATTTGGCGAATATCTTGCAATGATATCGGGTTCCCGTCCTTCTTTTTCTATTCGGTTCAACTCTTTGACATACTCTTCCGCCCATTCATAGGGATCTCTGCCATTCAGCTTGCTTTTTAGTTCTGCATAGGTTCCAAGCTTTTCAACAATCCTGGTGCTGCGAGTACCCTTATTGTAGACAGACTTTGTTACATAGAAGGAAGTTGCATTTTTTGATTCGGAAGTCTGCAGTCTCATTTCATGTACCTCGTCATTAGTATAATGCCTATATTGTAACACAATGCGACACATTGCGCAATAGTTATTTTAATAATTTGACAAAAAAATAAGCCTATTTCAAGGCTTTCGGCGATTTTTTCTCTATTCAACTGTCAAAGACCCGACACTACTAAAACAAAGGTAGTCTATTGCCAAGACAACTATGTCATGTTGCATGCTCTACCACGTCAATATATAATTCATACTATACAATGAATAAGCATGGAGAAATTGTTGGACAAAATAGCTATTTTGGTTGTTTAAGACGATCAGTATATTAACAGACTGCTATGCAATACAAATTAATGTTAAAATGAAAATGTTAATGTTTAAATATATTACATTGTTCTGTTTAATCCAACATTATTCAACTTAATTATTGATTTAAGTAAATTTTTAGCGTATATTTAAAAAAGAAAATATAATTGCAAATATTGCATATTACATGTGGAAAGGAAAGGTATATTTATGGCAGAAAAAAAGTATGGCGTAACACTAGACACAAAAAACAAAGTAATAATTTCTATGGCATCAGGCTTTATTAAAGAGAACGAAGCCAAAGAAATTATAAACCAGTTTAAAGAAGCAATACGTAAAGCAAATACTAGCGAGTATGGATTGATTGTAGATGGAAGTGATTCCAAACCTGTTTCTCCTGATGTTGTTCCTCTTATGGCAGAAGTTATTAAGCTTTATACTGAAACACCTTTTAAAAAGAAATATTTTGTTGAAATAAATTCTGCATTAAACCAAACTCAGATAAAAAGAGTAGGTAACGGAGCTATGGCAGATTTCATAATTGTAAGAAGTCAGGAAGAAGCAATAAAATCATTTAATAGCTGATAAAAGTTGATATGTGTCATCTTAAGTACATAACTAATAAACGGACCTGAGTATAATCCTCAGATCCGTTTATTATATAAACAAATCAGTTTGAATAAGCTGTTCAATGAAAGTATTTTATCATAAATATGAATTCAGTATTTCTTAAAATTTTATTTGTGTAGCAACCGAGTTTGAATATTAAAACTTATATAGTATCGATGACATTTGATATCCTGCTCCGGCCGAACTTAAAATTACATTATCCCCTTTTTTGATTTTGTTATCTTTTAATGCATGACTCAAACCCATAATAGGGCTTGTATGACCTGTATATCCATACTTGTCGCCTACAAATGTGTAAAATTTAGGGTCTTTTTCTACGCCTAAAATATCGAGCGTCTCCAATATAGCTGGTTTTGAAAATTGTGAAAATATAAAATGATTTATGTCTTTAATTTCGAAATCATTCCTACTCAACAAGTTATTTAAAATAATATTCCAGTTTTCCGGTAGAAATCCGAAATCTACCGGTTCCCATCCTGCTTTCCTTATTCGGAGATCAATACTTGCATCATGAATTCTTGTAAGTCCACTTACTGGTAATGTAGTCATACGGTAAAAGCTTGTATCAGAAATATATTCAGAATCAATAAATCCCGTTACCTGATCGTCTTCAGTTCTCTTAAGGACGACTGCTGCACTTGAATCTCCCCAAGCGCCGTAAAACAGTTCATCATCCATATTTGACCATGGCGATATTAAAACGCTGCTTACAATTAAAGCATAATTTATTTTTTTACTTTGAATAAACCTGCATATTTGATCCAGTGCTGTGACAAAACCTGTACAATTACCATTCATATCATATAATATGTGGGCATTTTTAGATTGTATTTCCCGGCTTATTAGTAAAGCATTTGTTGGTATGAGGTATTCCGGTGTATCCGATGCAAAAACAACCATATCCAATTGTTCCGGTTTTACATTTGCATTTTCTATAGCTCTTTTTGCCGCAATTGTCCCCATAGTTATACTATTTTCCTCAGGGTCTGCATAATATCTTTCACTTCTGCCCAGGTGGTTGTAAAGACTAGCTACATCTTTATCATATTTCCTGAAATGTTCAAATATTTCTTTGTTTGTAACCTTATTTTTGGGATGATAGGTCCCTACACCTATAATACTTACATTTTGATGCTTCATAACAGTATACCCTCCCTTGATTTAAATAAAAATTATATAGTGATACTAATATTGATTAATACTCATTAATTTTACAACGAATACATAAATAATTTAAATAGTATTAATTTACTATGTTAAAATCTGTCGAATTATGTTATATTTTTAAAGGGGTATGTGATGGTATTACCAAATGAAAATTAATAAATGTGTTTTCCAAGGTCGAAATAAGTAACAATCTATTGTATACATAGCTTACGATATTTCCATATTTTTCGCCACTGTGTTTACAATTTTTATTATTTTGTGATATAATTCGACATGTAATATTGAGCGGTTGTCATATAACATGCCCATATTTAATTAACAATGCAATAATATGTTTTTAATTGCAATAAATACATAAAGAAAAACTTGAATAACATAATAATGAAAAGGAAGAATGTTATATGAAAAAGCTTAAAAACATTAAAACAATTACTAAATTTTTTATATTTACAGCTATACTTACACTATTTACCGTACTTAATGGGTTCATTGCAATACAGTCATTATTAAACGAAAAACTTTATTCCAACAGTGCATATGAGATAATAATTGTTCTTATTGTTACAATTCTAAGCATAGTTTCAAGTATAATTTTTTCTATAATAACGATAAATTCCATATACAATCCATTAAAAAAAATTTCAAAAAAATTGCACGATTTAAATACCGGTTGTGGGGATATTACACAAGAAATTAACATTAATATTAAAAATGATATTGGTAAAATTGCAAGTGAATTAAACCAGTTTATTAAAAAAGTTTGTAATGAAGTAAATAATATAATCGAAATTTCTCAAACTGTATATACATCAAGCGAAGAATTGTCAGCTTCAACAGCCGAATCTAACATAGCGCTTGAACAAATAGCCGAAGTAACAAATCAGATAGCTGATACTTCTTCGAAAAATATGACTGTCGTTGAAGAAACAAATGCTGGGTTTAAGGAGACCGTAGATTTCTTGGATTCTACGTTAAAAATAAGTCAGGAAGCATCTAAGAGCAGTCTGGGCATTAAAGGTTTGGCACAAAGTGGAATATCCCAGGTCGATAATGCTATTGCATCTATGGAAGATATCGGTGTATTATCCAAGCAAACAACATCTGTCATTAAAGAATTAGATGATTCTTCGAAAAAAATAGATGATATAGTTCATATAATAAATAATATATCCCAGCAAACTAATCTTTTGGCACTAAATGCTGCAATAGAAGCTGCCAGAGCCAATGAAAGCGGTAAAGGCTTTAGTGTTGTCGCTGATGAAATAAGAAAGCTGGCTAATGAAAGCGGAGACGCCGCTAAAAACGCCGCATTGCTTGTTAAAGATAATAGGTTAAAATCAGAGCAAGTAATGAAAGTTATAGAAAATTCTGAAAATAAAATTTCTGAAGGATCTCAAAGGGTTATAGCCGTTGGAAATAACATTAAAAATATAATCGAAAATGTTGAAAGTATAACAAACCAGATGGTAGAAATAAATGATTCTATTGAACAGCAAGTTGCCATTATAAGAGAAATGTCTATATCAATGCAAACTATTTCAACTTCATCTACTGAGGCAGCTGCCGGAACACAGCAAATAAGTGCAAGCATAGAAGAACAATTAGGTATAATGGAAGAAATTTCGAGTACTGCAACTGTACTTACAGAAATGTGTGAAAAGATAAATTCACTTAACATGTTCTGAACGGTACGTCTGTGACACTCCCCAGGGAAATATTTAATATTAGGTTAATAAGCACCTTCAAAATTCAGGATGTTTTTATATAATCAAGCTGGCGCCTAACTTGCAGACTTACGACCTGGTACTGCTGGACTTGATGCTTCCATGCATCTCCGTCGAAGAATTGCTGAAAATAATCCGTGAAAGCAGATATGTCAGTTATTATTATTCTGCAAAAAAACAGGGTTGCTGTACTCTCCCAATGTCATTTATGAAACTGAGGAATAAAAAATTGAGGGTAAAACCCCCGAAAAGGCTGATGCCATGCGGCTTCGACCACATGGCATCTATTTATGGTGTGCCCGGCATGGGCGATAACTCGGTGGTGCAAATCCACTACGCACTCAGTAGCAGGAAGCGTTAGCCAAGAGCAAGGGTGTCCGGAAGGTGCAAGTCATAGAAAGACAAGGCCGAAAGTAGAGATACGGTGCACAGGGACGGAGATGCCCGTAGTAGTGATGAAGTTCCAGATGACCGCAAAACTATTAGTAGAACCTATACTGGAGCTAGAAGCATAGCCATGCTTCTACAGCCTGTTTTCGACGTAGCCTGCTGCAGACATTTATTTGATCCCACCTGAATCAGATGCCATTTACATATTTTTAACAATTACAAATTGAATAGAACAATAAACATATATATAATATAATGGTATACGTAATGAACATTTTAGCAAGTTATGCCTGATTTTACAGGGTTCAGCGGAGATAATTCTATGATTGGTAATCGAAAAATCTTAATATGGATAGGAATATTTTCCTTGATCGGGATCATACTCCTGATGGTTGCCTGTGAAACCGGAGTGCTCAGGACAAAGACCGGGCAGTCCCGGCAACAGGAAGCGGCGGAGCAGGTAACGACCGGGCAGGCTTCCGCAGAAGCCGGAAGTCAAAACGAGGGATCGGCATTACCATCCGGACAGGCTAATACACAAGTCGAAAAAAATACGATCACCGTAGGCAAGACCTATTCACATAAGCTTACGGATGAGGGAGCAAAAAATATCCTTATCATCGGCCAGGACAAGGTGAGCAACCTTTACGATACGATCGGAATTGCCAGCATCAACACCAAAAATAAAACGGTCAAACTGATAATGATCCCAAGGGATACTTACATCGAATACAACCAGGATATATTGTCGAAGCTCGATGAAAAGAAGCTTTCCCACGAACCGGGTATTTACAAAATAAACTATGCCCATCACATAGGGAAGCTCATCGATTACAAAGGCAGATTTGATTCTAGTCAGATAAGCTTTTTGGCAGATGTGATCGGAGAGAAATTCGGCGTCATACCCGATGATTACATAAAAATAAATACGGAAGGCTTCAGAGAATTGGTGGATTATCTCGGCGGGGTAGATATGTATGTCCCTTACAATATGGATTACGATGACCCCACGCAGGATCTTTACATACATATAACAAAAGGTAACAGGCACTTGGACGGCAAAGATGCCGAGGGCTTTGTCAGGTTCAGGCAGGGTTACAGGAAAGACGGCACAATGATGCAGATAGGAGATCTCCAGCGTAAAAAGAACCAGTTGGATTTTCTTCAGCAGTTGATAAAGCAGAAGGGGAATATCAGGAACGTAGGTAAGATACCGGGAACAATCAAAATCCTGGGTAAAAATATACAGCACAGCATAGGGCTCGGCGACCTTCTCCAGTCTTATATGGGAATAGCGTCAAATATTATATCGGACGGGTATGAAATAATATCGGTCAACATTGACAGTGAGGAACAGATACGCGTGGACGGATCTGCATACCTGGTTGTCGAATAATTAACTAAAACATATTGAACTTTTTCTTCAATTGGATCGTATAATGTTTGAATATGTTGTTGATGTATCCGGGGCCTTGGGCTAACCATTGCAATAGTGTAAACGAGTTTACACTACGGATAAAGATGCGGGAGGAGCATTATGATAAATATACAAAACATTTCAAAGAGCTATAACAAGGGGTCTGTCAAGGCTGTGGACAACCTTGACCTGAAAGTGAACAAGGGTGAGATATTCGGTTTTATCGGGCCAAACGGTGCGGGCAAGACCACTACGATAAAAATGATAGTAGGCCTTCTGAACCCGGACGAAGGTACAATCATGATAAACGGCACAGATATAAGGAAAGACCCTTTAGGGGCAAAGAGTAAAATAGGATATGTGCCGGACAATCCAAACCTTTACGAAAGGCTCACGGGAACGGAATACCTTAATTTCATGGCTGACGTTTACCAGGTGCCGCCCGATCTGCGCAGGCAAAGGATCGAATATTATCTGGATATGTTCGAACTGAAGGATGCGGCCTCGGACCTTATCAAAAGCTATTCTCACGGCATGAAGCAGAAAATTGCGCTTACGGGCGCGTTGATACATGATCCGGCAGTTTGGATACTTGACGAGCCCATGGTCGGCCTGGACCCCAAATCCGCGCATCTTCTGAAAACACAGATGAGGGAGCATTGCGACAAGGGTAACACTGTGTTTTTCTCCACACACATACTGGAAGTAGCGGAAAAGCTCTGCGACAGGATCGGTATCATCAGTAAGGGCAAGCTTGTCGCGATAGGCACCCTGGATGAACTCAGGCATGGCGATAACAAGGATTCCCTCGAAAATATCTTTTTGGAGTTGACTGAATAATGAAACCTTTCAATGCCTTTTTAAAAATGCAGCTGAATGTCAACTATGGCCTTTCAGCCTTGAAATACCGCTTTACACGGGAAAAGAAAAAAGTTTGGGAGCCGATACTGATAGGCGCGGCCATTTTAATATCCCTGCTGCCGCTCCTGGCGTTGTATACGGCGATAATGCTGGCTATATTCGCTGCGGGCAATGTGACAAAACAGCCTGAGATAATACTGACGATAGCGTTCATGTTTTCCCAGATCGTGATCCTTTTCTTCGGCTTATTTTATATCATGGGCACATTTTATTTCTCGAAAGATCTCGAAACTTATGTGCCTCTGCCTTTGAAACCATATGAAGTCATAGGCGGAAAGTTTGCAGTTGTCATGGTCAACGAGTATCTGACCTCCATACCTATTTTACTGCCGCCGATTATTATTTTCGGGATTGGGACTTCACAGGGGATACTCTACTGGCTCAAGAGCCTGGTTCTGCTGGCCGTTGTGCCGGTACTGCCGCTGACGGTCGCAGCGCTTCTGATCATGGTACTGATGCGTATCGTAAACTTAAGGAGATATAAGGATATGCTGGCCGTTGTAGGCGGGCTGCTTGCAATTTTTTCAGGTGTTGGCATAAATATGTTTGTGCAGAAAGTCCCAAAGAGCACCGAAGAGATCCAGAATTATATTAGTGCTAAGTCCGGGTTTGTCGACATGATAGGCAGCAAGTTCCCGCCAAGCATTTGGGCAACAAGGGCGCTGTCCGAAAATGGACTGCCGGGCCTGGGATACCTTCTGCTATTCGCCGGGGCGTGTATACTGTTGTTCGTCCTGCTGCTGTGGCTTTCCAACCTGGTATTTTATAAGGCGCTGCTGGCGGGACAGGAAGTTAGCAGGAAGAAGAAGAGCCTTACGGCAGAGCAGTTGGACAAACAGTATGAAAAGGTTTCGAACCCTGTGTTCGCACTGGCCGGGAGAGAATGGAAGCTGCTCGTCAGAACGCCCATTTATCTTCTGAACGGGCTTACCGGCGTTATCGTTGGACCTATTGTGTTTTTTACCATGTTCATGATCAGGGGAAGCGACCCCGGGATAACCGAAATGTTCAACAAGCTCAACGATCCTTCGCTGAAGCCTTACATCCTGTTGGGAGGACTGGCTCTTATGCTGTTCACTTCGGGTATAAACCTTGTAGCATCTACTTCCCTCTCAAGGGAAGGCCAGACGATCTGGATAACCAAGATGATACCCGTATCTGCAAGACAGCAGGTAAATTCAAAGCTTATCGTTAGCATGCTGGCCTCTGCTTTTGGGGTCATTACGACAGGAGCCATTATGGTTGCCTATTTCAAATTACCGATCGCCTGGGTCATTGGCGCAGCAATAGTCGGCTTGATAGCCTCTGTACCGATGATAGCGCTGAGCCTTCTGCTGGATATTTTCCACCCGAAGCTGATCTGGGACAGCGAACAGGAAGCAATTAAGCAAAATATGAACGGCACATTGGGTATGCTGCTTTCGCTGCTGATCTTACTTATCCTGGGTGCTGTCGCCGTTATCATGCTGCTGGCAGGACTGCCCGTCGCGCTGATATTGATCGCGGTCAGTGTGATATCGGTCATATTGGGCATATTATCGCTGCGTGCACTTTATTCGGTAGCTGAAAGAAAATACTGCGAGATGGAAGCATAAAACAAGACGGATAAAATATATAAAAGAAATCCAACTCGCTGTGTCGGTTCTGATATTTGTGGATTGACATAGCGAGCTTTTTTTGGTATAAATAACTAAACTTCATGTACTATATTAAAATTATGGCAAAGGAGTAGTTGCAATATGGCAAAACAGGTTTGGAAACCGTCAACAATGCTCAATCCCGTTCCGGTCGTCATGGTGACATGCGCGGATGCTTCGGGAAAGCCCAATATAATAACGGTAGCATGGGCCGGTACTATCAATTCGGAGCCGCCTATGCTTTCCATTTCGGTTCGAAAGGAAAGATATTCGCATGACCTTATAAAAGATAAGGGACAGTTCGCGGTAAATCTGACTACACAGAAGCTTGTATGGGCTACAGACCTCTGCGGCGTCAAATCCGGGCGGGACACCGATAAATTCGAACTGGCCGGATTGACGCCGGAAAAGGCATCCGTGATCGACGTTCCGATTATCAGGGAAAGCCCCTTGTCACTGGAATGTGTGGTAAGGAACATAGTGGAGTTGGGAAGCCACGATTTGTTTATAGCTGAGATAGTGGCCGTCGACGCGGATGAGTCGCTGCTCGACGAAAAAGGCAAGCTGGTCCTGGAAAAGGCAGACCTCATATGTTTTTCGCACGGCAAGTACTGGAGTTTGGGCAAAGAACTCGGCTTCTTCGGCTATTCTGTGGCGAAGAAGAAGGGGATAAAAAGGTAAGGAAGATAAATGTATGAGTATGGAAATAAGAGAATCAAAGCCTAAGGATTTTGATGATGTAATGGCCTTGTTCGGCCAGCTGTGGCCCAATAAGGAACTGCATCCGAATGATATGCTGGCTGTCTATAACCATGGTATACAGTCGGAAACAGACAAATACATATGTGCCGAGGAAAACGGTAAGGTAATCGGATTCTGCGCACTGGCGATCGTCAACAACTTCTGGCAGGAAGGCCAAATAGCATATTGCTACGCAATGATAGTGGATGAAGCCCACAGGGGTCAGGGAATCGGCAAAAGCATATTTGACAGGGCTCTTGAAACGGCAAAGGCATCGGGATGCAAAAAGCTGGAGTTGGATTCGGGCTTCCCGCGTGAAAAAGCTCATAAGTTTTATGAGAAAATAGGCTTCGAAAAAAGAGCGTACCTTTTCTCAAAGGATCTATAACAATAGCATCCTGTTCACCCTACATCGCCGAGTGGAAGGTACGCGCGATCACCTCTTCCTGCTGCTTGCGGCTGAGCCTGATAAAGTTGACCGCATAGCCTGAAACGCGGATAGTCAGCTGAGGGTAATTGTAGGGATCCTTCATCGCCTGTTCGAGAACGACACGCTCAAGGACATTAACATTTATATGGTGACCACCCTGTGAGAAATAACCGTCCAAAAGAGCGGCCAGGTTCGACTGGCGCGTCAGGGTATCCCTTCCGAGAGATCTCGGCACAAGCGTCATCGTAAGTGAAATCCCGTCCTTGCAATATTCATACGGTATTTTTGCAACCGAATTCAAAGCCGCAAGCGCGCCCATCTTATCCCTTCCGTGCATGGGATTCGCCCCGGGGGCGAACGGTTCGCCGCGCTTTCTCCCGTCAGGCGTAGAGCCTGTCTTTTTGCCGTACACCACATTTGAGGTGATAGTTAGGACGGAAAGCGTATGAACGGCATTTCTATATGTTTTGTGTCTCCTGAGATCCGTAATGAAGCCTTTTACTATATCAGCCGCAATGCTGTCGACCCTGTCGTCACCGTTTCCGAACTGCGGATATGAGCTTTTTATCTCAAAATCTGTGATAAGGCCCCGCTCATCGCGAATAGCCCTTACATAGCCGTATTTCATTGCGCTGAGCGAATCCACGAGCACTGAAAGCCCGGCTATACCGAAAGCCATAAGCCTTCCGGGTTTGGTGTCGTGCAATGCCATCATAAGGCGCTCGTAGGCATATTTGTCGTGCATGTAATGAATTGCGTTCATAGTATCCACGTAAAGGCCTGCAAGCCATTTCTGGTAGCGTTTGAACCTTGCCAGGACCTTTTTGTAGTCAAGATACTCTTCCGAGTATGGTTCGCTTTCCGGAGCAACCAGGTCGCCCGTTATTTCATCACGCCCGCCGTTCAAAGCAAGCAGCAGGAGCTTGGGCAGGTTGCAGCGGGCCCCGAAGAACTGCATGTCCCTGCCCGTCCTCATTGCGGAAACACAGCAGGAGATACTGTAATCATCGGTGAAATCCAGGCGCATCAGATCGTCATTTTCATACTGTATGGCGCTTGTGACCATGGACACCTTGGCACAGTATTTTTTGAAGGGTTCCGGCAGTTTTACCGACCAAAGTATCGTAAGGTTAGGTTCCGGAGCGGGACCCAGGTTGAACAGAGTATGCAGGAACCGGTATGAGTTTTTGGTAACCATGTGCCTGCCGTCCTCACATAATCCGCCCAGCGATTCTGTTATCCAGACAGGGTCGCCCGCAAAAAGTTCGTTATAGTCGGGAGTGCGCAGATGCCGGATCAGCCTGAGCTTTATTACGAACTGGTCTATGAGCTCCTGCGCTCCCATTTCGTCCAGAAGACCGTTTTTTATGTCGCGCTCGATATAGATGTCAAGGAAGGTGGATACCCTGCCCAGCGAGTTCGCAGCGCCGTTGGTTTCCTTCATTGACGCGAGAAATGCGAAATAGATCCACTGTACCGCTTCAAGCGCGGTCGAGGCCGGCTTGGTAATATCGCTGCCGTATTGGGATGCCATTTCGGCCAATTCTTTCAGGGCTTCGATCTGTTCGTGCACCTCTTCGCGCAGCCGGATAGTCTCTTCGTCCATGCCTCCGCTCTGCAGATCGGCCAGATCCTGCTTTTTTTGCTCGATCAGCCTGTCTGTACCGTATAATGCAACACGCCTGTAATCCCCGATAATCCGCCCGCGTCCGTAGGCGTCGGGGAGGCCCGTGATAACGCCCGACTTCCTTGCTTTTCTCATTTCAGGAGTATAGACGCTGAAAACGCCGTCATTGTGCGTTTTCCTATACCTGTGGAATATCTCGTCGAACCTGTCGGGAAGCTTGTATCCGTACGCTTCACAGGACTGCTTTGCCATTCTGATACCGCCGTACGGCACGATAGCCCTTTTGAGCGGCCTGTCCGTCTGGAGCCCCTTTATTACCTCGTACTGTTCGTCTATATAACCCGGAGCATAGCTGGTAATGCTTGACACGGTCTTAGTATCGACATTCAGCACTCCGCCTTTCATGAGCTCGTCATGCAGCAGCTTTTTACATTTGCTCCACAATTTTTTCGTATTAGTGCTGGCTTCCTTGAGAAATGATTCGTTTCCGTCGTAGGGAGAATAATTCCTGACTATAAATTCCCTGACATTGGTATTGTCAGTCCATTCACCCGGTATGAAGCCGTTCCATGCATTTTCGAACATATCCTGACACCTCTCATCATGCACAGTTCATACCCAGGCGGTCGGCAGACGCTTCCGGACCCGCGCTCCCTCGTGGTTTATTCCACTTCCGCCAGTTGCGCGTTCCCTTAAATTATGCTTCAAGTATAGCGGTACGGTTGGCGTTTGTCAACAAAACAGCTCAGACTCATTATAGCAATATGCGGATTTTAGCAATATTTCGGCCGTAATAATACCCGGTAAAAAATAGGACTGTAAAAAAATTAAAGCGGCAGGTACAAATCTGCCGCTCGGATATCAGTTCATTTTAAATCTCAGTTCATTTTAATCTCAGTTCGTTTCAATTGGCAGCAGCGCTGCGCCGTATTGCTGCTGTACTGCTGATGTGCTGCCGCCTAAATATACGGCAGTCCGTTTTCATTTTTACGCTTATCTATGAGGTTTGAATATCGGCGGTATTTTCTCGAACTCCGCTTTGATAATGACGTCAGAAGACGGCATCACAAAGGTGCTGCCTTTGATAAGGATATCCTCCGTACCGTTGTTGTACCGGAGCGAGCCAGCCTTCAGGCGGTAGCCCTTATTCGGGACCGCCGACAGGTGTATACGTTTACCCGATGCGGCAATTTTCGGCGCAGCAACGATTTTTCCGCCGCTCATCGGAGCGATGGTCACCTTGTACAAGTCGAGTTCGAATATTGCGGATATCGTGACGTTGGATGCAGGCATAACAAAACTCGAACCCGTTATTGCAACGCTGGCGTTACCGTCGCTGTACTTGAGTGAACCAGGTTTGAGGCGAAAGGCCTTAAACGGTTTGATAGTAAGGACGACGGTGTCGCCTATGCCCGCAACAGCTGAAGATGCGGTGATCCTGCCGAATTTCGGCGGACTGACCCTGACCGCATACATAATTTTTTCAAATTTCGCCGTGACAGTCACGTTTGATGCCGGCATGATAAAGCTGCTGCCGGTGATAGCCGTGTCGGCCGTTCCGTCATTATACCTCAGCGAGCCCTCGACAAACCTGTAGCCTGTGTCAGGAACCACCGAAAGGTTGATCGCTGTGCCTGCCGCAGCCTGAGCGGGATCCGCCGTTATGCTTCCGCCGGTCGCAGTTCCGGCTGTGACGGTATATTTGTCCTGAGGCGAGAACCTGACATTGTCGAGGTACATCCTGCCGGCAAAATCGCTTTCGACATCGGCTATAACGATAGTGACATCGCGGATGAACGTATCCGGAGCCAGCACCTTACTATCGTTTAAAGCCTCGAGGTCAAAGCGCGCCGGAATGCGGTAAAATCCTTCGCTTGTTTTTTCATAACCTGCAAGCGATGCGAGCGGAATATTAACATTGTTAGAGCACTGGGCCCAGTATCCGAGAGACGGCGGCGCAAAGGCCAGATTCACGGAAAGAGTTCCCGCAGTTGCGCGCACCGGATCGAGGTACAGATCGAAATCCATGTATTTATTGCTGCCGCGGGCCGTATTTATATTGGCAAGAACCAGACGGGGGGCGGAAGCCCAACCGTCGGAAGGCTTCACTTCAGGATAGGAGGCCTCCCAGGTCAGCGCCTTTGATCCGGCGGCAGTGCCGATCGTTATGGCGCTTTTAACACCGGACTCCTGCGCCCATGCCCAGCCCTGGCGTGTGGAATCCTCGAAATCCGACGAAAGCTTCGGTGTTCCGAGGGGATCATGAACCACGGGCGGTTCGACGTAGGCACGATTTCCGGTAATAGTGATATTGTCTATGGATACGGCGTCAACGGAGGAGCCGACGAACAATATGAGGTTGGTCATCCTGCTGTCCGCGCTGTCTGCGCCTATTGCCCCGAGGTTGGGGGCATCTGCCGTGTTTATGCTTATGGTGGTTTTGTAGGTGCCATCGCTTTGCATGTTGGCATCATTCAAAACCGCCTTTATGGTTTTAGCCGGGTTTGCCCAGCCATGCGCTGCACTTTGCGGTATTGCGCCTATCGCTACTTCGCCGGGTTCGGTCGTTACAATGTCCATTTTCAGAGTCTGTGCGCCAAGGATATCGATCCTGTGGTCATCGGAGGTATTATCAGCCGACAGGCGCAGATTGCCCCAGTAATTCGTTTCTGACAGATCCGTGCTGCCTGCCGCGACCAAGCCTGTTATTTGCAGCATGTTATCGCCATTGGCGACGGATATACCGTTTGCGGCTTTTACAGGACTGTCTCCATTGATGCCGAAGCCCTGTGCGGTTCCATCGTTGAAATCCCAGGCTACTGTGGAGTAATCCTTCCTGGGTGTACGGTCGATGGGTTCGTATACGATCCCCTTGATGCGCGCGCGTGTATATTCGCCGGACAATGACAGCTCCTTGATCTCCCAGAGCTGATCGCTGCCGGGATCCAGACTTGTCGCATCCTGTTTGTTGAGTTCGAACGGCATGAATGCCGCCGAGGTCTCGTTCTTGTTGGTGAGCGACCAGTTGCACCAGCCGACATTGTTGGCATTGAGGAACTCCAGCCACTCATCCGCCTTGTTGAGGAAGGGACCGTTGTTCCCGCTTGCTTCACTGGTGCCCCATTCGGAGGCGAAAACAGCTGCGCCGTGTTCCAACGCATACATTGCATTGCTCATGACATTGTTTCTGTCTGAACTGTCCGCAGCGGGCATATGCGTGCCAGTGTAGAAATGTACTGTATAGACTGTATTGGCGTCGGCGATCGGGTTATCGGCTGCAAGGTCGGGACGCTGGCTCCAGTTGGGGCTTCCTACGAGGACGATATTCTGGTTTCCGTTGTCACGGAGCATTTTTATAATGGGTTCGGCATATGACTTTACCTTCGACCATCCGGCAGCATCGTTTGTAACGCCCGGAGCGCTGCCGTTCGGTTCATTGGCTATCTCGTATATGATATTGGGATCGTTCGGGTATTTTGCGGATAGCGTTTCGAAAAACTCCGTCGCACCCGAATACTCGGCTGCATTCGGATCTCCAGGCGTCAGTACGTGCCAGTCGACAATGATGTACATATCGTTGTTCTTTGCGTATGCGACTCCATTGTCGACGAGTCCCATGATGGAAGCCGCTGTGGCAGCGTCCTTTCCGTAACCGTTTTCAGTAACGTATATGGCGAGACGGATCACATTGGAGCCCCAGTCGTTTGAGAGTGCTGCAAATGCGTTATCGTTTATGATAGCGGGGAACCACTGCAGACCGTGCGTACTCATTCCACGCAATTGGACGGGGTCTCCGTCCTGGCCGCAGATCGTTTTCTTTCCGCCTGCCGAAAGGACCTGGAGCGCGCCTGCTTCTGACGGCTTCCTTACGGCGGCGTTACCGGTCAGATGGGCAAAGGGAGCCTTTTCAAATTCTGCGGATACAGTCACGTTTGATGCAGGCATGATAAAGCTGGTGCCGGTAATGGCCGTGGTGGTCATACCGTCGGTATATGTAAGCGTTCCCGCTTTCAGTCGGTTGCCGGAAGCGGGTGTGACTGTGAGATTTACAGTCCTGCCGGCCAGTGCGGACGATGAATCCGCCGTTACGGTTCCTCCGGTCAATTCTGCGATGCTGACCGTATAGCTGTCTTCCTTAACAAGCGAGATATTATCCAGGGAGAGGGAATCCACAGATGATCCGACAAACAGAATGATATTGGTCATCAGATTATCTGTCGCATGATTTGCGATAAGCCCCAGGTTTGGCGAGTCGTCCGGGGTGATGCTTACAGTGGCCTTATAAGTTCCGCCATTGTCTGTGAAATCTTCGGGATCGATCCTGACAGCCCGTGCCGGATTCGTCCAGCCGTTGGAGCTGCTTTGCGGGATTGCCGCAAAGGTTGCGGATGTGGGCGTAGTCGAAATGACGTCGAGCGTAAGCTTTGTCATGCCTTTGATGTCGATGGATTTGCCCCAGCCATCCGCGGACAGCCGGACGTTGGCCCAGTAATTGCCTGAGGAAAGATCGCTGCTGGCGCTCAGGCCTGTCAACTTAAGCTCGTTGTTTTCATTCGTCAGAACAACTGATTTTACTGGGCTGTCGACATTTACGCCAAATCCCTGGGTCGTACCGTCATTGAAATCCCATGCCACTGACGATGTTTCCGAAGCGCTGGCCATTGCAGGCATCATAGAGAACATCAGCGCAAGGATCATAAGAACAGTAAAAATGCGTTTTATCCATCCTTTTTTCATACTGCTTCCTCCTTAAAATTTATAGGCTTTGCTTTGGCTTTAAGCAGGAGATGAAATGTGTTGGTAGTGAGATGCTTTTAAGTAGTAAAAAAAGCTCTTAATTCTGTAATATTATAACACCGAAGACATAATGGAACAATATTGAAAATATTTCCCGATAGAGCGTATGGTACGGCGCCCAGTATGTGCTCAGTATGGTATGGCGCACAGTATGGGTTCAGTATGCGCTCAGATGGTGCTTAGTATGTGCTCAGTATGGTATAGCGCTCAGTATGGTATGGCCTTAAATCAGTATGGCATAGCCTTAAGCTAGAAATAGAACGTAGCATTTGAAATAAACGCTCCGGACATGAAAAAGGCAGGATGTATGGTCATCCTGCCCTGAAAATGTGTAATTGATTTCGGTACTCTATTTTTTATCAGCCAAAACCTTCTTAAGCTTTGTGAATCTGGGCAGCCCATTTTCAAGCGGGGGAGTGGAAGTGCCTTGGATCAGAGGCAGAGCATAATCGATGAACTGCTTATTAAGACCGTTTCCGGCTTCGTTGATCCATTCGCGCGGTATCTTCTTTTCAGTGTTGGCAACATCGGTCAGGTTGATCAGCTTGATGTTGCATTTATAATCGGTTCCGGCAGCTCTTTCGAATGCCACCATGTAATCGGTCTTGCCTTCGATGGCGTATCTTACTGCCATCTGGCCCGCCATAAAGGCTTCGCTGACATCGGTCAATGAACCGAAATGAGATGCGCATCTCTGCAGCAGGCTGAACTCTATGCCGCGGACCTTTGCGCCCGTCTTTTCCTTGAGGATGTTTGCAAGGGTAGAGGCAAGTCCGCCAAGCTGTGCGTGTCCGAATGCGTCCTTGCATTTTGCGAGATCGGAACCGTATTCTGAGATATATGTTCCATCCTTGTCACGGATACCTTCTGAAACAGCGATTATGCAGTTGCCGTTCTTTTTGTATATTGCCGAGGCTTCTTCAATGAATTTATCCATGTCGAAGGGGATCTCAGGCAGATAGATAAGGTCGGGACCATATCCGGTATATGTCGCAAGGGCGGAGGCAGCCGTAAGCCAGCCTGCATTTCTTCCCATGATCTCAAGTACCGTGATCATACCCTTGTCATAAACTCTTGCGTCGTGGTAAACTTCCATGGTCGAAGTGGCTATATATTTGGCAGCGCTTCCGTAACCGGGGCAGTGATCGGTTCCCCAAAGGTCGTTGTCGATAGTCTTCGGAACGCCCATTACCCTGCATTCGTAACCGGATTTCTGCATGTACTTGCTGATTTTGTTGCAGGTGTCCATCGAATCGTTTCCGCCGTTATAGAAGAAATAGCGGATATCATACTTTTTGAAGACTTCGAGAAGCCTCTTGTAATCCGTATCGTCTTCTTCAGCTTTCTTAAGCTTGTAGCGTACGGAGCCGAGAGCGGAGGAAGGAGTAGTCTTTAAAAGTTCCAGTTCGTAAGGGTCTTCCTTGCTCATATCATAGAATTTCTCATCGAGGATACCTTTGATTCCGTGAGCTGCACCGTAGACAGCCGTGATGTTGCCCTGTTTCAATGCTTCAGTGAACACGCCCGCAGCGCTGGCGTTTATAACAGAGGTCGGTCCGCCAGACTGGCCGAAAATCGCTGCACCTTTCAATTCGCTCATAAATTACCTCCTTGAATGCTTTAATGGAAATATGCGCCTCATCGGCGCTAAACATTCTCCTTGAATGTTTTAAAGGAAATCCGCGCCTGAATGGCACTAAACATTCTACCTGAATTAAATCAAAATACAATATAACATAAGCTTTGCCAAAAAGCAACGAGAGATAGATATTTTTTTAACACAATTGGTATCCACACTTGAATCCGTCCGGACATGCGGCCGGGCAGCATTTGATCAGAACAGCGCCTCATAAAGCCTTTGCACCAGATAGAAAACCAGCGGCAAAAATATTGCGGGAAGCATATTCCCGACCTTTATCTTTTTGATCTCCAGCATCGAAAGGCCTATGCCGAGTATCAACACGCTCCCAACCAGAGATATCTGGCTGATTACGATATCATTGAGCAACGGTTTTATGAAACCCGCCAGCAGAGTGATGCTGCCCTGGTAAAATAAAACGGACAGCGCCGAAAATGAAACGCCGACTCCGAGAGTCGCGGCGAAGACTATTGCACTGACGCCGTCAAGTATGGACTTTGCGAACAATGTCGAGGTGTTCCCCGTGAGTCCGTCTTCGAGAGAGCCGACTATGGCCATTGCGCCGACGCAATATACGAGGCTCGCCGTCACGAAACCCTCTGCAAAATTGCTTTCGCCTCTTACCAGTTTCTTCTGAAACCATTGTCCAAGCTTCCCGAGCTTGTCTTCGATATCTATCCATTCGCCTATTATGCCGCCTATAACAAGGCTGAAAATCATTGTCATTATAAACTGTCTGTCAAGCTTTCCGCCGCAGATAACGGTGTACATTCCCTGTAAAGCTCCCGAAATGCCTATAATCAGTACGGAAAGCCCGATTGCCTGCATTATGATTGTCCTGAACCTTTGAGAAAGCCCGCTTTTGACCAGCGACCCTGCCGTTCCGCCTATCACGATCGCGGCAAAATTGACTAACGTCCCGAGTCCTATCATTTATATGACCTCCTGAGTATCTCTTAGACATTATACAATAAAAGGAACGGGACAACATAAAAATTTTCCCTGCATTATTCCTGTATTATGCCGCATTATACCACTGGTCCCGAATAATACATTGCCGGGAGCCACCTTCCAAATAAAAACTTGATTTTAAAAAGGAATCTGGTAAAATTAATATGATAAATTAGCAATAATACATAATCTATCAAAGTTAAGCAATATTAAATATTATAAAATGAAGGAGTTGTTCTTATGTCACTGGTTACATCTACTGAAATGTTTAAAAAAGCGTATGCGGGCGGATATGCTATAGGAGCTTTCAACGTAAACAACATGGAAATCGTTCAGGGTATCACCGAAGCGGCCAAGGAAGTCAATGCTCCCTTGATACTGCAGGTATCCTCGGGCGCCAGGAAATATGCGAACCACACATACCTCATGAAGCTCGTTGAAGCCGCAGTAGCCGAAACTGGCCTGCCGATCTGCCTGCACCTCGATCACGGCGATACTTTCGAGCTTTGCAAATCCTGCGTCGACGGCGGATTTACTTCCGTTATGATCGACGGATCGCACCATTCGTTTGAAGACAACATCAAGCTGACCAAACAGGTTGTCGAATATGCACACGCTCACGGCGTTGTGGTAGAAGCCGAGCTTGGCAGACTTGCAGGCGTTGAGGACGATGTAAAGGTTTCAGCTGAGGATTCTTCCTACACCAGGCCTGAAGAAGTTGAAGAATTCGTTTCGAAGACGGGCGTCGATTCACTCGCCATCGCAATCGGAACAAGCCACGGCGCATTCAAGTTCAAGGGCGAACCCAAGCTGAGATTCGATATATTAGAAGAAGTCTCAAGGAGGCTCCCGGGCTTCCCGATAGTTCTCCACGGCGCTTCCTCGGTAATTCCCGAGTTTGTTGATAAGATCAACAAGTACGGCGGAAATATGCCCGGCGCGCAGGGCGTTCCGGAGGATATGCTCAGAAAGGCTGCAAGGTCTGCGGTCTGCAAGATCAATATCGATTCCGACCTGAGGCTTGCCATGACAGGCACGATCAGGGAATATTTCGCACAGCATCCCGATCACTTCGATCCCAGGCAGTACCTCGGACCAGCAAGGCAGGCAATTAAGGAACTCGTAAAGAACAAGATAGTCAACGTTCTCGGCTGCGACGGAAAAGCCTGATCCGGTACTTATTAAAAAAGAATTGACTTTAAAGACCGCACTTCATTCAAAGTGCGGTCTTTTGTGTATTAATGGAACATAGCGAAATTGCTTATGGTCATTTCCGGCCTGAAAATTGAATAATACGCCCCGAACCGTGAATACTAGGTTGGGGGTGTTATTATTTGCGCACAAAAATAGGTATCCCGAGAAGCTTGTTCTATTACAAATTCATACCGTTCTGGGATAGCTTTTTTACCGGGCTGGGAGCGGAAGTCGTCGTGTCCGGGCCAACAAATAAACTTATACTCGATAATGGGGTGAAAAACTGCGTTGACGAAGCCTGCCTGCCGATCAAGCTCTGCTTCGGACATGTGCTGGACCTCAAGGATAAGGCGGACTATATCCTTGTGCCCAGGTTCACAAGCATATCGAGGAAAGAGTACATATGCCCCGAATTTGGCGGACTTCCCGATGTTATACGTCATTCCCTGAAAGACCTGCCGCCCTTGATAACTACCGAGGTCAATCTGAGGAGATCCGAAAGGGGAGGGATCAATGCCGCAATAGAGATGGCTGCTGAAATAGGAGTCGACAGGAAAAAGGCGGCTGCAGCCTATAGGCGGGCGGTCGAGGTGCAGAGGGAAAAAGGCGGTTCTTTCGCCATGGATGAGTATTTCGGGGAGAAGGCAACACGGGACACAGCAATACGGGACACAGCAACACGGGACACAGCAATACGGGACACGGGGGCAGGGACCTTGTCCCATACGACGGAGAATCCCGCGGGTATACAGGGAAAGAGACCTGAAACAAAAGAACTGTCCCTGCGTTTCGACCGCCATACGACGGAGAATCCCGCAAGTATACAGGAAAAGAGACCCGGAACAAAAGAACCGTCCCTGCGTTTCGATTTCGCCGGGCAGGGCAGGAAGCTGCAGGTTGCGGTGATAGGCCACCCTTATAACATCTATGATAGGTTCATAAGTATGGATTTGCTTGGCAAACTCAAAAAATACGGCGTTGGAATTAAAACTATCGAAATGGTGCAGGAGGATGAAATCAACAAACAGGCTGCAAACCTTAAAAAACCGATGTTCTGGTATTACGGAAGAACAGCTTACGGCGCGGCTGTCCAGCTTGCCTCTCAGGGAGAGATAGACGGCATGATCTGCGTCACGAGCTTCGGGTGCGGTGTCGATTCCGTTGTGAACGACCTGATCGAACGCAGGATCAGGAAGGAATACCAGATCCCCATTATTATAATGACAATAGACGAGCATTCGGGCGAAGCAGGCTTTAATACAAGGCTTGAGGCGTTTGTCGACATGCTGCAATGGAGAAGAGAGAATGAAAATTACATTTCCACACCTGGGTAACACATATATCTGCGTCAAATCCATTTTTGACGATCTCGGGATCGATTATGTCATACCTCCGTTCAATAACAAGAAGGCATTGGAGCTCGGCACAAGATATGCTCCGGAAATGGTATGCCTTCCGCTTAAAATTAACATAGGCAACTATATACAGGCTTACGAAATGGGCGCTGATACGATACTGATGACTGGGGGCTGCGGCCCCTGCAGGTTTGGCTATTACGCGCAGCTCCACCGGGAAATACTCATGGATGCCGGATATGATATGGAAATAATTACGCTGGAATCGGTTTACGGTATCAAGGACCTGCTGGGCCGCGTCAAAAAAATCATGCCGGATAACGGAGCATATGCAAAGCTGCCCGGTGTCATAAGGCGTGCGGTAAAGATAGCAAAACGCACCGATGAACTGGAAATGCTGACTTTCAGGCTGCGTGCCAGGGAGCAGGCGCCTGGCAGCGTTGACGGGATATATCATGACTTTAAGGAAAATGTCCTGAAAACATACGGCACAAGAGGTATACTGAAGCTTCTCGGGGAGACCGGCGAAAAACTGGATTCGGTCAGCCTGAAGCCCGATGCGAAACCGCTTAAGGTCGGCATAGTAGGTGAAATATATACAGGAATAGAGCAGTTTGCCAGCTTCGAGATACAGGAAAAGCTCGGAAGGATGGGGGTGGAAGCTGATCGGAAGATAACCGTGAGCAATTGGATCATAGAGCACATGTTAAAAAAAGGGCTTCATCTTCCGCGTGACCTAAGCTACGCCGAAGCCGCCAGGCCCTGGCTTGGAACGATGATCGGCGGGCATGCGCAGGAAACGGTTGGCAACACAGTACTATATGCGGAAAAAGGCTACGACGGTGTGATTCAGATATTTCCGTTCTCTTGCATGCCCGAGATCGTTGCGGAGAGCCTTTTGCCGTATATTGAGCGGGACCTAGGGATACCGGTGCTTACGCTGATCATCGACGAGATGACCGGTGAGGCGGGTTACATGACAAGGGTCGAAGCATTTATCGATATGCTGGAGAATAGAAGGGAGCGTGAAAAATACGAAGGCGGTTGGGCATTATCTTGGAATTGATGTCGGTTCGGTAAGTACAAATATCGTACTGATCGATCAGGACAGGCATAACGTATACAGCCAGTACAGGCGTACCTGTGGCCAGCCCATTCAGTCGCTTGTGGACGGGCTTTCGGAAATGTCGGAAGAGTGCGGATACCCTGTAATTGCAGGCGTCGGTGCCACCGGAAGCGGCAGGGAGCTGGCGGGCGTGATCGCCGGGGCCGATATCGTCAAGAATGAGATCACGGCTCACGCTATCGCGGCCCAGTCTGTAGTTCCCGGAGTCAGGACGATACTTGAGATAGGCGGGCAGGATTCCAAGATCATTATTTTGAGAGACGGCATAGTCTATGATTTTGCAATGAATACGGTCTGCGCCGCGGGTACCGGCTCGTTCCTCGACCGGCAGGCAGCAAGGCTCGGAGTCCCGATTGAAGAGTTCGGCGATCTGGCCCTCAAATCCACATCACCGGTAAGAATAGCGGGAAGGTGCGCGGTATTTGCCGAGTCCGACATGATACACAAGCAGCAGTCCGGTCACAGCAAGGAGGACATTGTCAATGGGCTTTGCGAAGCGCTGGTGCGCAATTATCTCAACAATCTCGGCAAAGGCAAGGATATCCGCGAACCGGTGGTATTTCAGGGCGGAGTCGCCGCTAATAAGGGAATAGCGGCCGCGTTCGAGAGAGCGTTGGGAGTCAGGGTCGAGATCCCGGACGATTACGGCGTCATGGGGGCATACGGCGCGGC
This sequence comes from Bacillota bacterium, assembly GCA_023411715.1. Taxonomy (GTDB): domain Bacteria; phylum Bacillota; class Clostridia; order Acetivibrionales; family DTU013; genus JAEYOM01. Next base: position 23,026 of record JAEYOM010000195.1, read on the forward strand.
GCTGATAGCCCGGAAGGCAGCTGTTTCGGACAAAAGTTTCAAGACCAGGTTTGTAGGTTATGATGCAGTGAAAAGAACGTACAGCACGCGGAGCAGGGAATGCAACGGCTGCGCGGGAATGTGCGAGATAGTGGAACTCCTTTCCGACGGAAAGGTACAGGCCAGGTGGGGTGACCGCTGCGGTAAATGGTCTGCAAAGCGGGAACTTTTATCCAATTTGTGCGTCTAATCCTTTGAAGGCAGAAATCGGCATATCGTATGTGACCGGGTGTTTTCGCCGGTCCTGCGTATGTCGCTTAACGAACTGCAGTATTCAAGAACTGCAGTATTCAAAAGGAGGATATTTATGGAACGTACATTTTTAAAAGGTAAAATGGCATTGTTAGCATTGATAATGGCGGTGTCATTGTTGGCAGTCATGGCGATCGGAATATATATCAGCGCGCCTGCGCAGGCTGCCGACACGACGGCCGACAACAGAAGGACGCTTGCCGTTTCCGGGCAGGCTAAGGTGAATGCTTCGCCGGATATAGCTTATATCAATCTCGGGGTCGTTTCTGAAGACAAGGATGCGAAAGCAGCGCAGAAAGCAAACGCCGCTTCGATGGATAAGGTCATTGCGGCTATCAAGGCTGCCGGCGTTAAGCCGGAGGATATCAAGACTGTAAAATATTCAATAAACCCGAAATACAAATATGATAAGGATGGCGGGGTCAGCAGCATAGTCGGTTATACCGTCAGTAACTCTGTGAATGTTACTGTCAAGGATCTCGACAAAACCGGCGATATAATCGATTCCGCCACCGAGAGCGGTGTAAACACGAGCAGCAGCATCAGCTTCGGTCTTAGCAATTATGAAGACTATTACAACGAAGCTTTGAAGAACGCGGTACTGGCGGCAAAGAAAAAGGCGGGTACAATGGCGGGTGCGCTCGGTGTTACTCTGAAGGCTCCTATATCGGTCGATGAAGGCGGCGGATACAGCCCTCTTATGAACTATGTATCCTACGACATGAAGGCTAGCGCGGATAATGGTGCAACGCCAATACAGTCAGGCTCGCTCGAAATAACGGCGAATGTCAATCTCGTGTACGAATATTGAGAAAACGGTGGATAAATTCGTTTTTCAACTGAGCAATCGTTTGATCGGTGATAAGTTGACGTTAGTAATATTGAAAAATACCGGGTAATATTATATAATAAGTATGCATTACTTTAATTTAATATGGCTTTATTAACGCTTAATCTTAAAGAGCGGGGGAACCAAAAATCCGGGGTGAATCCGGTCGAACACAACTCGACCGGTAGGGTCAATCTCTTTCCGATCCGAATCCGTCAGCTAACCTCGTAAGCGTTGGAGGAGAGGGTGATCATATGCTTTCGACCGCATAGGTTTGAACGGCTGCAGAGAATTCTCTGCAGCCGTTTGTCGTTTATTTACCGAATTTGAAAGAAATGGAGGTTTGATCATGATCCGAGTATGTCTGATAGGCCTGGGCAAAACTGGCAGCGAAGTTGCAAAGGTCCTGCTTTCACAGGAGGATATCAAACTGGTAGCGGCTGTATGCCGGCCCGGCAGTGCGAAGGAAGGCAGGGACCTGGGTGAAGTCGTTGGCTGCCGTGATACCGGGATAATAGTAACGGGAGCCGATAAGCTCAAAGAAGTCATTTTCAGATACAAGCCCGATATTGCCGTGGATTTTTCGAAACCGGAAGCTACCGTCAGGAACGCAGTCACACTTTCGCGAATGAGGGTAAATATGGTCATAGCTACGACCGGTTTTTCCATATTTTCATTGAAAAGACTTTTTGTACTTACGAGAAAATTTCATAACGGGATAGTATACGCGCCTAATATTACTTTGGGTGTCAACGTGCTCATGCTCCTTACCAGTATAGCTTCAAGCATACTGAATACGTACGATTTTCAGATAAACGAGGCCCATCACAATAAAAAGAAAGATATACCCTCCGGTACGGCACTGAAAATTGCCGGGGAAATCGAAAAAGCGCTGGCATCCTCAGTTCGAAATGATAAAGGAACGGAGGAAACCTCTGTAAAAACCGTACCGATAAATGCCGTCCGGGCCGGTGGTATCGTCGGCAGGCATGAAGTAGTGATTGTCGGGGAGGAGGACATGATCGAGATCTCGCACCAGTCCTTCTCGAGAAAAGCATTTGCAATGGGTGCAATACGCGCTGTTAAATATATTTATAAAAAAGCAGGTTATTTTGAAATGTCGGATGTGCTAAATCTCGACAGCGTATTGTCAAGGTATGTGGAGAATGAGAAAGGGCGGCAGGCGAAAAGGGGCAAATACTGCAGCGTCAAGGAAGACGGTCTGGTCGAGTTCCTGACAAATTGAAACAGGGGGACGGTTCTTTTGTTGAATTTTGTTCACAAAATAGAACAAAAGAACCGTCCCCCTGTTTCACGTCCTCCGCCTTGAAACCAGTCTACTGACAAGTTTTCCTGCGTTGAAAAGGATAAGTATGACTTCAATCAGCAGCAGGACAAGTACCATTAAGAATATATCCTTATTGTCCTGGATCTTCTTGTTTATTTTTGTCATAAGGTCATCGGGAGGCACGATCTCGCTTTCAGGATAAAGACTTACATTTATCTCGGTGCCATCCTCGAGGATGTATTTGGCTGAGCCGGCAGGTATCGATTTGCTGAGCGGCGGCTTCAGATCGGCAGTGGCCGTGAATTCCTTTATATAGTTTTCTCCTATCGGGTGTATGTAATTTATGTCACTCTGACTGATCAGGTTTACTTCATTGCCGTCAAGCGTCGTAGTTTTAAGGATGTCGCCCTTGGTAACAAGCGTGCTTTTCCAGAAGCTGCCGAACCCGTAATCCAACAGCGCCCCGGCATCGGAATAGAGCTTTGCCTCGGGTGCGTCCAATACAATGCATATGAGTTCTGTGTCGGTACGTGCAGCCGTACAGATCAGGGTCTGCTGTACCTTGTTGTTATATCCTGTCTTACCGCCTTCGATACCGTCGTAGCCCCAGAAAAGCTTGTTTGAACTTGTAAGGATCTTTGCTTCTTTTCCGGGGTTGTACCATGGTCTTGCCTTTGTGGTAAAGATCCTATTGAAAGTGGTATTCTTCATGGCATAGCGAATCAATGCTGAAATATCCCGTGCGCTGGTGTATTGGTATTCATCCATTAAACCGGTCGGATTGGTGAAATGGGTATTGCTCATGTTGAGCTTAAGCGCAGTTTCATTCATTTTATTTACAAACTTTTCGATGCTGCCTGACGAAACATTCTCTGCGATAACTGTAGCAGCGTCGTTTGCGGAAGTAAGCATTATTGCGTAGAGAAGATCGTTCATCAGATATTTCGAGCCGACTTCAAGATTGAGAGCCGAGCCTTCCATACCTACGGCCTCGGCACTTACGGTCGCATTGGCGTACAGGTCGGAATTCTCGATGGCGACAAGCGCTGTCATAAGCTTGCAGGCTGCAGATATATGAAGCTTTTCATCGGTATTTTTGCTGTAAAGCACCTGGCCTGTTTCAGCCTCGACGAGTATCGCAGAAGGAGCGCTAATCTCGGGTGCGGTTTTACTGCCTGCAGGAGCGGCGTTTATAGCCTGTGGGGTCACTGCAAAGCTTCCGGTATCAATCAATACCAGCATCGTTATGATAGCAAATGTGATGAAAAGAATTCTCTTTAGCATAGAATCCTCCAAAAACAGGTGTGAAGGCAAATCATGCTTCTGCCCATTTAACGAGCCGCAGCTCGAATTTGTCTTTTAACAGCGGATGAAACGGCACTAAACGGAAATGATAGCCGTATTCGTCGCCGCCGGTGAGATACAGATCGCCCCTGTACCTGTATCTGCCCCCAGAAATATCTTCAACTGCCTTCATAGCGGAGCTTCTGCCGTTGTATATATTACCGGAGCCGTCCAGTGGACCGTAATATATCTCCGCACTCACATCTTCGGGTTTAAGCCCGCCGAGATCGACCGATACCTCGAATGTAATCCTCTCGCCGTCTACTGAAACCTGTAGCTGCGTTATGCCGCCTTTCGAAAGCGAGACGCCGGACCAGCATCCAAATACTTTTTCCTTCCAGTGCGTAAGCCCTTCGGCAGGCGTATAGCTGCCGTCAGGAGCGGTAAGCCTGTTGAAGGCCCGGTCTATGGCTGGTATGTAAAGTCTGTCCGTGTATTCCTGCACCATTCTGTGCGTACTGTATTGCGCAGCCAGAGATACTACGGATTCCTTCATCATCTTCACCCAGCCTGTTGGGACGCCTTTTTCGTTCCTGTGGTAAAACAAAGGTATCAGGCTGTTCTCCAGCAATTCATAAAGTGACTCGCTGTCGGCATTGTCCTGGTACAATTCGTTACCGTAGATTTCCTCCGTACCTATGGCCCAGCCGTTTGAACCGTTATAGCCTTCCCTCCACCAGCCGTCGAGGACGCTTAAATTCAGCACCCCGTTCAGGGCTGCTTTCTGTCCGCTTGTGCCGCTGGCTTCCATAGGCATTCTCGGGTTGTTGAGCCACACATCCACACTTTGTACGAGGCGGCGTGCAAGTGCAATGTTGTAATTCTCGAGCAGTACTACCTTTCCCTCAAAACCCTCCTGCTCGGATATGTCGTTTATATACCTGATAATGTCCTGAGCGGGCCTGTCGTCAGGATGGGCCTTTCCTGCGAATATTATCTGCACCGGCATATCGGGCATGTTCAGTATCTTCCTGATGCGGTCGATATCTCTGAATATGAGTGCAGCGCGTTTATAGGTGGCAAAGCGCCGGGAGAACCCTATGGTCAGCGCAGTCGGCTCGAGCATCCGGCAGGGCTTCAGACTGCCGCCCGCATTATAGCCTGCCCGGATACGGCTGTTCACATAGTTCGTCATACTTTCCTTAAGCTTCCTGTGCTCAGCCCAAAGCTCCTCATCCGGTATATTTATGACGTCGTTCCATGTTTCCGGCTCCCAGATACTGTTTTCCCATCCGTTCTTCAGATACTTGTCAAACAGCTGTTTGTATGTATCCGAAAGCCACGACAAAGTATGTACGCCGTTTGTCACATGAGTTATCGGGACTTCGTCTTCCGGGACATCCGGCCACAGCCGGCTGAACATATGACGCGTCACGGAGCCGTGGAGTTTGCTGACGCCGTTTATTCCGGAAGCGATGGTCATCGCAAGCGACGCCATATTGAAGCCGTCGGGGTTCCCGGGATCCTTACCGAGCGATAGAAATTCATCGCGGCTGACGCCGAGGCTTTCTCTGAACGCGGAAAAATACGCGTCTATCGAACCGTGGCTGAAAACGTCTATGCCTGCAGGCACAGGCGTATGTATCGTGAATACCGAAGAGGCCGAAACCAGTTCAAGCGCCTTTCTGAAATTTATTCCACAGCCGAGCATTTTCTCCCTGATAAGCTCAAAACCAAGGAAGGCCGAGTGGCCCTCGTTCATATGATAGGCTGAGGGATTTATGCCAAGAGCTTTCAATACTCTTATACCACCGATGCCGAGGAGGATTTCCTGCTGTATCCTGGTATCCCCGCCGCCGCCGTATAGTCTGGCTGTTATCTGGCGATCCTGCTCCGAATTTCCCGGTACATCGGAATCCAGGAGGTAAAGATCGACCCTTCCGGCCTTGACCTTCCAAACCGCAGCATAAACGGCCCTTCCCGGCATTTCGACACTGATCAGCAGCGGTTCTCCATTTTTATCGTAAACCTGGCGTACTGGCAGGTCTTCTATATTGAGCGTACTGTAAGAGGTTTCCTGGATCCCTTCGCCGTTGATCGTCTGATTGAAATAGCCCTGTCTGTAAAACAGGCCTATCGCAGTAAAAGGTACGCCAAGGTCGCTCGCCGATTTGCAGTGGTCTCCGGACAAAACTCCAAGACCTCCGGAGTAAATGGGGAGAGTTTCGCTAAGTCCGTATTCTGCTGAAAAATAGGCTATACTATGGCCGGAAAAACCGGAATATTTCTTGTTGAACCAGGTATCGCTGCCATTTATATATAAATCGAATTTTTTTACAATTGAATCATATTTTTTGATAAATTCCTGATCGCCCAGCAGCTGGGAAAGCTTTTTGTTTCCAACTGTCCGCATTAGAGCTACCGGGTTCCTGCCGGTTTTTTCCCATAGCTCGGGATCGATCATTCTGAGCATTCCGGCAGCATCGCCATTCCAGGTCCACCAGAGGTTATATGAGATCTCGGCAAGCTTTTCGAGCCTTGCGGGGATCACTGTCGGCACTGATACTCTTCCAAGAGGCTTCATCAATTTCCTCCGTATTAGCTGATTCTTATAACAAAATGTATTCAAATTATAATAACATATTTTAACCAATATATTGTTACATTTTTATTAAAGATTTAATTGAAATCCCGCACTTTTTGTTCCGGCTGACCAGCTGCCCAAGGGCCCGGGAAGGGGTCCGGATACTACTGCTGATATGGTAATTTGCTTAAATATTTCCACTGTTAAATTTATCGAATCTGCTCAAAATACATCTGAATCACTAAGGAAAAAAATTGGAGCAGAGGTAGAATAAATACTGTTATGTTTAAAAGATTCATTCTATATGGAATAGCAGGCTGGGGAATTGAGATCATATGGACCGGCGTCGGCTCGCTCATCAGCGGGGACATCCGTCTTACCGGCCATTCAAACCTGTGGATGTTCTTCATTTATGGATGCGCCGTATTCCTTGAACCGATACACCATGCGATATCGCACCGGCACTGGTTCGTCAGGGGGATGATATGGCTGCTGCTCATATGGACTATCGAGTATACCAGCGGATTCCTGCTGCATCTTGTACTTGGCGTGTATCCGTGGTATTATACGGACAGGCTTGCCATTAACGGCCTGATAACGCTTGCGTATGCTCCGGCCTGGTTCATAGCGGGCCTTGTGTTCGAAAGGATGCACAGCAGTCTTGACAATTACAGGATTGCATGAAATAAAGTATTGAATTACAATAAGGTGTTGCAGTTTATTCAATAGAAACATGTTGCAGTTTATATAATAGAAACAGCAGTAGTAATGAGAGAGGTCAAAATGGAAACAAGGGGGAAAACGGCACCTAAGCGCGGAATGAAGCGCTTTGCCGCGTTTATCATATTTCAGTTCGTGTTTGCATGCATAACCATGCCTTTTTATGTTTTCTACGGACCTTTCAACGAGGTCAAAAGGACGGTCGTAGGTGCGTCGTGGACAACGCTGAGCCATCAGTACATTGCCAAATTCTTTCTGTCGGACAAAGCCATCAATAATATAATAGGGAGCACCTATGCGGTAGACCCGACTGAAAACGGAGAAGAACTGCAGATGCTGAAGTTTGGCAATAACCATGACAACAATATAAAAGTGTACAACATCGACGGCGGCGATTATGTTGGAAAGCTTATGATAGTGTACGATCCAACGAGGGTCATCGCCGGATATTCGACCAAGCTTCCGGATTCGGGCGAAACGACGAGCCAGATCACCAAAAACAACGGCGGTATAGCCGGGATAAATGCAGGCGGCTTCCTCGACAGAGGCTGGACCGGCACAGGCGGCACTCCGCTTGGATTTATAATCCATAACGGCGAGATTATACAAAATCAATATAAAAATGACAGTGTCAAACAGGAGACCGTAGCTTTCACCAAGGACGGCATGCTGATAGTAGGAAAGCATTCGATGACACAGCTCAAGGAACTGGGCGTCAAAGAGGGCGTCAGCTTTGGCCCGCCTCTTATCGTCAATGGCAAGCCTACTATCAAAAAAGGCGACGGAGGCTGGGGGATAGCTCCGAGGACAGCCATAGGCCAAAAGGCTACTGGAGAGGTGCTGCTGCTCGTCATTGACGGAAGGTCTCTCGAGTCGCTGGGCGCTACGCTAAGAGACGTGCAGGAGATACTGCTAAAATATGGCGCAGTCAACGCGGCAAACCTTGACGGCGGGTCCTCGGCAACCATGTATTACAATGGGAAGGTCATCAACAAGCCATCGGACAAGCTGGGCGAGAGAACGGTGCCATCGGCGTTCGTAGTTTCAGCGGAAGGTGGTGCCGGAAATTGAAAAAGCTGAGAAAAATATACGGATGGATAATCGCTTCCGTTTTACTTCAAACTTTCATACTGGCCTATTTCAATTATGTCTATATACCTAACCGCGGAGCGTTCCGGGCGACAATGTATGAAGTGGATACGTCTGCCGTGAAGAGCCGCAGCTATAAGCTGCCCGACGGAGCGTCGGATGTCAGGGTATCCTTTGACGGCCTCTATGTTGCTTACAGGACGTCTTCAGGAATAGAGATCGCCGATGTGGACAGGAGGAAAATTCTCAAAAAGCTCAGCGCGGGCAAGGGAGAGTTCTCATATTACAGATGGCTTCCAGACAGGGAAATGCTCATTTACTCAGTGAAAGAGCCCGACGGGAAAAGCGGCAGAGTTAGATTGTCGACATACGATATAGGGCCTGAGCTTGACAGAAGCTATCCGGATATAAAGGGCCTGCCTAAAGGCAGCTCCATTATCGATATAGAGCTTTCGCCACTGACAAATATAGTGTATCCTCTGGTCAAAACCAGCGATACGCGGGCAAGGATATACCAGTTTGATATCATGGATACTTTAAGGCTGTTGATGAAGACAGACATTTCGATTGTCATCAAAGAGACCATGTATTCAAATAACCTTATTTACCAGGTTCCGGACGGCAAAATAACTATCAGGAACGGAAAGTCGGGAAGGACGACCGGCGTTCCGGTAAAAGAGGCCGACCTGCTGCTGGCAGTCGACGATAACGATTATATTTACGCGGGTTCGAAGGACGAGAACGGAAAGCTCACAGCCATATATTACGGAAAGGCCGGACAGAACCGGGACGAATGGAAGGAGTTAACAGCCGGACAGTCTGTATCTCCTGAAAATATCGTTATTACAGCGGAAGGAGAGATTTATTCGGTGGATAACCCCGACAAAAGCGTGACCAATCTGAAGGATTCAAGCGTCACCGGATACAACGGAGATTTTCTTACGGTCCTTGATAATTATGTAGTTTCGCTGGATGGAGGCAAATTGACGCTGAAGGTTATTAAGAAATAATATCACGAGGATGTTTTATTGAATAGATATGTGGTAAGAATAAAATCAATACGGGAGCTGTGCTTTCGTATATCATGAACTTTCGGGAGGTAGTAGAATGGCTGAAGAAAAGATAGTAGTATTGACAAAGAATAATTTTGACGAATATGTGAACAATTCGGATGTGCCGGTCCTGGTGGATTTCTGGGCTTCATGGTGCGGCCCTTGCAGGGCGGTCGCACCGGTGATGGAGGAGCTTGCAGCGCAATATGACGGAAAAGCGGTCATCGGCAAGATAAACGTGGATGAAGAGAGCGAGCTCTCGGCCAAGTTTCGGATCATGAGCATACCGACAGTAATGCTTTTCAAAGGCGGCCAGGCTGCGGACAAGATCGTAGGAGCAAGACCTAAAAGCGATTTCGAACAGCTGCTGAACAAAAACCTGTAGCAGCGCTTTAAAGATAAGCTTCAAAAAGCATAAGAGGCTGTTTTGTTAACATCCTCTTTTTTGATATGCATAAAGAAGGATTTTTATAAGATTTATTGAATATATAATATAAACGTATTTTATGTAAAGGGGGATTCTCATGCCTGGCGAAAAACGTTTCAGAACTTCGTTCATGGGCGGGTTCAAAAAATCCGACGTAAATGCATATATAGAAAAGATCCTTGGGGAGTTTGATGACAAGCTGAAGGAAAAGGATGATGAAATAGCTAACCTTAAGCTGCAGGGCAAGGATGTCAGGGCCAAATATGAGGAGTTTCAGAAAAAATCCGATCAGATAAACGAAGACAGGGCAAAAATCGCCGAGGTACTGATCAAGGCCCAGGAAAAAGCCGACCTGATGCTGGAAAATGCCCGCCTTGAAGCTCTCGAAGAGAAAAGACAGCTTGAGGCTACGATTGAGCAGGATAGGGAAAAGCTCGTGGATATACGCCAGGAAGTAAAGTCGCTGAAGGGCGAAATAGTGAACATGCTGAAAAGGTATGAGTCGCAGCTTGGTGAATTGGCGCGTGACGAAGCGGATGCCGGCTGATATAGGGATCATAAAGGTTTGTACCTGAAATCAAAACAGGCCGGATCTTTGTTTATCCGAACATAGTAAAGTCCATGTAAAAGTCTCAGATGCTCAACGCACCTGAGACTTTTTGTTCTGCAATTTATTTAAAATGAACCTTTTGAATAATGTCATACTCTTATGTATGAAGGAAGGTGTTGAGTTGGCAGCAAAATCGCTGGTGAAAAAGGCAAAGCAAGGCGATAAGGAAGCACTTGTACAATTAATAATGGCTCAAAAACAGGATTATTACAAATTGGCTTTTATATATATGAAAAATATGGACGACGCACTGGATGCAATGGCAGATATGATTGCAATTGTATACGAAAAAATTCACCAGCTAAAAAAGGCGGATGCTTTTTACAGTTGGAGCAAAACGATTCTGGTGAATTGCTGTAAAAAACTTTTAAAAGAAAGAAATAAGGTAATATCATTGGAGACCATTGAAGAGCAGGTCTGTGAAGATGAGTTAGGAGTTAAGGAAGAGCAAATTGCACTGGAAGAGTATTTGTTAAAGTTAAATGAGAAACACCGGGAAGTTTTAAAACTCAGGTATTTTCTGGACATGGATTATGGAACAATATCGGATATTTTAAGAATACCGCCGGGAACAGTGAAATCACGTATTTCCATAGGCCTGAAAAAGTTGAAAGAAATCCTGGGAGGTGATGGATTTTGAAAGATATCGAAAAAATGTTAAGCGAAAAGAAAATTGATAGTATTGAAGTGCCGGAGGAACTCGAATCAAGGCTGTATAAGGCATTGGAGAACCGCGTTCCGGCCAGGCCCAGGAAGGGAAACTGGAAAGCAATAGCAGCGGCAGCCTGTGCTGCGTTTTTATTGATAGGGTATAACTATAATGCCCTTGCATATTATGGCAAAAAACTTCTTGGATATGATCAAGTGATGAACGGCACCTTAAAGCAGCTCAATGAACTTGGGAAAGGCCAACCCATCGGGGAAAGCTATACCTTTAAAAATGGACTGACTATTGCACTGGACGGGATAATGGTTGATGAAAACCAGTTTCTGGCCTTCTATACGATAACGGATCCAAAGGGTGGAATTGATAAGGCGCCTATCCCCTTTATGTATATCGATGGGTTATTCGGGGAATATAATCAACACAGCGGACGGGGAGAAATAAATGGTGAAAAGACTGAGATAAAATGGATTCAGAGTTTCGATAAACCTTCCGTATTTGAAAAAACTCTACACTTGAAGTTTACACAGCCAGGAAATAATGCGGAAACAGGAGATATCAGCTTTAAAATAGACCAAAGCAAGGCTATGGGCTACACACTAAAACAGAATATTAATAAAACAATAAACTCGGGTGATACAAAAATTCGTCTGGAATCCATTGCTGCATCTCCGACAAAAACTATTGTGTACGGGGAGATACAAAACATAATAGAGCTGGCCGAGGATCAGATACTAGGGAATCGACTGCGTCCTGACGACATAGAAATGAGGCTCATAGCTAATGGGGAAGACATAGAACATCAAGGTGGCGGAATGAGTACGGATATGAAAGGTATAAGGTTTCACAGCGAATATGATGCCTTGCCGGATGATTTGAAATTAGTTCAGCTAAATATAGTAAGCTTTTCTGTGGACCGGGATGTAAATAAAAAAGTGGATATCAAGAAAGGGTCCGATAAACAGATAATAGAAATTTTGGGGAAAGATGTAGTAATCAATAAGGTTTATGAATCGGAAGGAAGTGCTTACATTACAATTACTACAAGCGAAGATATTGTTTTAACAAAGGTAGGACTGATGGTTGACGGAAATAGAGTAAGCCTTAAAGAGACTATTAACAGTGAATTGATAAAACTTGAAGACGGGAAAATCATGCACACCAGAACATTGCATTTTCCAAAGTCAGGCAGCGACTATCAGTTAAGTATAGAAAAGATGAAGTATAAAGAACCATATGATAAAACGATAGACATACCGATAAATTAGGGCTTGCTTAACGGATAAAGCTTTATCCGTTAAATGAAGCGAAGCTGTCATGCAAGCTCGAAAGCCCCTATTAGCTTTTGAGTTTGCCAAGCCCTAAGTTAGGGAATACATATCTTTATTCCACCAATTCAATTTTCGACCCTCCGGCGTTAATCAGTTTGATAGATAACAAGGTTTTGGACAAAACAGTCATCTGAAAAATACGAATTCAGCGTAACGTAATCATACTTTTTCAGGATGCCTCGAGCAATCATAAGCCCATTGCCGCGTTCGGCTCCTTTTGAGGAAACACCTGCTTTTATGCCCTTCTCTTTTTTCTCAGGTCTGACAGTATTCTTGACCATATATGAAACAAGCTCGTTGTTTTGCGATATTTTGATAACAATCAGGCCATACGTCAATTCTATGCATTCTTCAATCGCATTATCTAGTAAAATTCCTAAAATCCGAACTAAATCAGTAAACTCTATTGAAATCCCGGAAGCTGAAAAACGCGACGAAATATCCAAGTCAAAAGCAATGTCACGCTCAATGGCTTGTGATATTTTATAGAACAAAAAGGCTTTTAAATGCTCGTTATTTATATTGACAAGCTTACCGTACAAGTCACTTTTCGCTATTTCCTCATTTGCGAATGGACTGATTTTTTCGCGGTAAAATGCCTGCATTTCTGTGTTATCACTCTGTTCCACGAAGTTGCCCATTGTAAGGAAAATGTTTTTAATATCATGCTTAATATTCTTTATGTCATTAATGTTTTGCTCAAGGTTTGAAGAATAAGCGGCAAGGCTTTTGTTCTCCAATGTCTTGCTTTGGAGGCTATCTTTCAACCACGTTATCCTGAAAATCATAATGAGGAAAGATAACTGGATAACAAGCGCAAATAGCGCGAATAGTGTAAAGACCTCTGAAAGAGAGTTGTTAAACCTATGTGACAATACATAACCGAACTGTAACAGAGTCATAAGCAGCAGGATACCAAAACAAATATAGATGAAAAACCTCTCAATTCGCGGATAAGCTGTACCCATTTGGTTGATTTGGTCAAAGTATTTCTGAAACAACAGTTTAATAGCGTAAATAAGAGCTAAATTCAGGCAGATAATAGCAAACGAGGCAAGCGCCCATACAATGAGCTTTTCCAAAGGCGAATGAAAGGAATAGCCAATATGTCGGACATACTTGCTAAACAGAACCTCAAAAACGTAGCCCTCTAAAGAGGTGAAAATAGACGCGAACCACACATAGAAAAGGTATCCGTTTAGGTGTTTGAGTCGTATTTTACTGACTGTGAGAAGAATTATAAAAACATATAAAATTGTCAAGGAACCGCCAAACCACGATGGATGAAGCCCGACAAATCTGCTTATGCAAATAAAGCAAGCAAATAGAGTAGCATAATCTACTGCCGATAGTTTTATAAAATGCAGGATAAAAACAACCGCTGTCATAACAAAAGCCAGTACAAAATAGCTTGCGGTTATACTGCCGGATATGGGCGAATATAGCAAAATCCCGGCAGCTACGCACATTGTGAGTGTTATGGCAATAGCAGTATGCACCCAATGCTGCGCTTTGTTCCCGATAAAATCAATGGCAAACAACACTGTAAGTATCGCAATCGGAATTAAAAAATCTACAAATATCAAGCTAAATATTAAATCAGGGGTAACGCTAAAAGCCGAGGGATCTCCCCCGGACGTTATGATTTCGCTATTCACAATTTTTTCGCCCCGCATTTTTTGATTATATCGTTTTTTAAGCGAAAAGAACAAGCCACAGTTTCTCCTCCGGCAAATTTCACCATGCCATCCGCTACGGAAATCACATAATTTTTATTGATTATAACGGAGCGGTGGCTTTTTATAAAATCGTCGCCCAAGCTATTAAGCACGTTCTCTACCGTATCCCTTACAGAAACGGAAGAACCGTCAATGGTATGGTAACAAACAAAATGCGAAACGGTTTTGTTGGATTCCACGTATAAAATTTGGGAAACCGGCAATGAAACGTATTCGTCAACGCCGACTAAGAGCTTTACGCATTGTTCAGAGCCTGCGGCTTTGTTAACAGCCGCGGTGTTCTCCAGTGCGAGGCTGATGTATTTTTTGTAGCTCAAGAGCATTTTATTTTCGCTGGTTGTCTTTTCAATGAACCCAAAGGCTTCAACCCCGCTTCTTAACACACTCATACCCATGTCAGCGTGGCTTGTCACAAAAACGATTTTCGAGAGCGGTTCTGTTTTTTTGATAACTTTGGCGATGTCCACGCCGTTTAAGCTGGCCTTCCCAAAGTCTATATCTAAAAAGTAGAGATATACGCCCGGATTTTTTTCAAGAAAACGAAGGGCTTCCTTAAAATCCGTCGTCGCACACGCGACACTGGCGGACAGCCCATTGTCCGTTATACACTTCATCACTATTTTAGCTGACATTTCCAACATAAAAGGGTCATCGTCGCAAACTATCACGCCAAGCACACATATCCCTCCTATGATGATTATAACATAAAGCCTTTCGATTGGCAGCCTTATGCCCTGAACGTAATCCCTTTTGTCCTGAGTGTAATTTCAGTCATTACGTTTAGGCTATGGCGAAGGCGGTTTAGGCTAAAATCCCCATGAGTGCATGAATTCTTGCTAAAGTGAACCTGACAAGCTTTTTGGGAGGTGATGAACAGCTGCCCAATCTGAACGCGATTACCAGCATAGAGCCGGATCCTCGGGCAAAGATTTGAGTTGTTATTGAAGTCGGGCTTAATATGTCCAAAGGCACATTTGCTTGAGCCGTGTGGGATGAGAATTTAAGTTTAGGAGGAAGATGTAATGCAAAAAAACAAATATTCAGACATACCAGTTGACAATAAAATTGTCATTCCTGTGAAAAAAATTATTTTGCAGCTTGTAATTTGCTTTGTTATATGCTTTTCGGGATGCAGTCAAAAAGCGGACATTGATAGCGCTGACAGCAGTGGTATGACTCTGTCCGCTCAGCCAACCGGGCAGTACGAAAATCAAACTCAACCTATGCCGCAAAGCGAGGTGTCACAGACACCAGTCCCAGCATTGACACCGGACACTCCGGAGCTTAGCAACAAGGTGTCACAGACACCAGCCCCAACATCAACACCGGACACTCCGGAGCTTAGCAACAAGGTGTCACAGACACCAGTCCCAACATCGACACCGGACACTCCGAAGGTTAGCCACAAGGTATCACAGACACCAAAAACAACTACAAAGCCAACGTCAAAAAATCAAGGTGTCAGTTACAAGGAAGCTAAAGTTATCGTTAGCGGAAAGGAAATCACCTTTGACGGACAACAGGCTATCATTAAAGACGGCGATGTATTGATTCCGGTTTATGGCGTGTTTGAAAAGCTAGAGGGGGCGAATGGGAACAAAAGCGCGCCTTTCACGGTGAAATGGGATGAAACAGCATCTGTGGCAACGATTCGGAACTCATGGTATACCGTTACGGCTACGGCGGGGGAGGAGACAATTACTTGCAACGGGAAAACAATTACGCCCGCAGTGCCACCGCAAACGATTGACGGAGTATTTATGCTGCCTTTACGAGCAGTGGCGAAAGCCATTGACGCAACTGTAGATTGGGATGAAACAGCGGCAACTATTTCGATTTTCTACGAAGCAAAGATTCGTACAAAGTAAGGAGATTATCTATGAAAAAAGCTATTATATTGCTACTGATTTTTTCACTTTTGGCGCTTCCCGGCTGCACTGAGAAAACAACGACAACTGGCGAAGAGTTGACAATCGCTGCTTTTATGGACAGTCAGTTTTTACAATTCGCAGCGAAGAAATACGAGGAAATTCACGATGGCGTTAAAATCAACATAAACACTTATTCCACCAAGGATGAAAAGGACGTATCGAAATACTCCCAGATCATCAATACAGCGCTGATGAGCGGTAAAGGCGAGGATATTATTGACGTTTCTCACATATCATGGGCGAAGCTTGCCGAAAAGAATAAACTGATGGATTTAACCGGCGCTGTTAACCTTGATCCCGCAAAGTATTATCAAAACGTAATAGACGCTTATCTGTACAAAGGCAAGCGATATACGATTCCGCTGTGTTTCGCTTTCGAGGCATACCATTTTGACGACGCGCTCACAGGCAAAGAAAATCCCGCAAATCTCATGCTGAATGGCTTGCTTGATTTGTCTGACCGGTATACCGCCGACGGAACAACCATGCTGTTTGATGACAGCGGCTATGGAATGGGACAGACGACATTAGCCTATAAGCTATTCACCCTGAACTTCAAAGATTTTGTTGATGTGGAAAATAAAAAAGCGAATGTTGATGGCGCGAAGTTTATATCTCTGCTGGAAAGTGTTCAATCTATTGCGGATAGGCTTATTATAAAGAAAAGCGGCGATGTTCCCCTAATTCATCAGTTTCTACTGTACTCCCCAGCAATGAGCCATCTTGGAACAGTGGATTACAACGATATGTTTTTACTTACAAATGAAGCGGGACAAGGTAGTTTTTCCACGATTGGATTTTTGCCGGCCGTAAACGCCAACAGCACGAAGAAAGAGCGTACCCTTGACTTCATACAGTTTTTAATCTCCGAAGAAATGCAGTCTTCACCGGAATTGATGTATTGCCCTGTTAACAAAACGGCAGCGGAGGAAGCAGCAAAGTTAGTTTTTGCGGATGCGAAATCGGGAGGCTATATGCCGGACGGTTTCGATGAGGATAGCCTTGAACGGAATATCGCTAAATTTAACGGATTTGCCGGGTACCTTTCCGTCGTTGAATACTCGGACGATTTCATCCGGGACTTTGTATTGACCGAAATGACGCGGTATTTTCAAGGAGAAGAAAGCGCGGATCAGGCTGCGAAAAATTTGCAATCCAAGCTAAACACATATTTGAAGGAGTAGCCTATGAACAAACTTAATACATGGGCGAGCAGGCGTGCTTTAAAAACGCCGATGCTTCAACGGTGTTTTCAGCGCCGACCGGCCAAAGAAAATGTTGCGGCGTTCTTGTTTATAGCTCCCAGTCTTGCGGGTGTGTCCTTGTTTTTTATGGTCCCGTTCGTTTTGTCATTAGGTTATGCGGCCACAAACAGCGACAGCCGTTTCGCAGGACTTGAAAACTTCATAAACCTGTTTGGCAGCGAAGCTTTTCGTCTGGCTGCAAGGAATACACTTAAATTTATGGTTGTCGCCATACCATTGAATATCGCAATTCCCTTGTTCATCGGCTGTTTGTTATATAAAACGTCAGGAAGCGGGTGGCTGAAAACAGTTTTTATGTCACCGCTGGTTATTCCCTCGGCATGTGCAGCGTTTTTCTTTCAAAGCCTGTTTACTTCAAACGGGCTGTTGAGCCAAATTTTGAAAGTAAATACAGACTGGCTGCAAACGGATTATTCCTTTGCTATCGCCGTAACTGTGTATATTTGGAAAAACATGGGCTATAATCTTGTGTTGACGTTAGCCGGACTTTCGGATATACCCAAAGAGTATTACAAATGGGCAGCGATTGAGGGCATGGGGAGCGTTCGGGCGTTTTTTATGATTACGTTGGTCTACCTTACCCCGACGCTGTTTATCATGTTCGTGATGTCGTTCATCAGCTCCTTCAAAGTTTACAGGGAACTGTACATGCTGGCAGGCAGTTATCCGAACGAAAAAATTTATATGTTGCAGCATTATATAAATAATCAGTTTGCCGCGCTGGATTATCAGAACTTAGCGTCGGCCTCATTTGTAATCACGCTCACAATCGCCGTGTTTGTGATATTTTTCTTTGTGGCTGATAAGAAGTCAGAATTTGGGGAGTGATTGAAATGTGGACAAAAAAACTTAAAAACATCCCGGTTAAAGCATTTTTAATTACCATCGCGATTATTTACATTATTCCCCTTTTAATTATTTTTACAAACTCTTTCATGTCGCAAGGGGAAATAACTCGGCATTATGGCGCGACATACGACTTGTTTGATTATACTATGGCGGGACGTACGCACTACGCCGAATACAGGATGATTCCCGAACTGATTTCATTAGAGCAATATTACACTTTGCTCTTTAAGACACCGATGTACCTTGATTTGTTTTTGAACTCCCTGAAATTGACGCTTCCTATTGTGCTTATGCAAACTGTCATAGGAGCAGCGGCGGCTTATGGCTTTACGGCATGGAAATATCGGTTTAAGGAAGTGGTGCTGTGCGTTTACATAATCCTGATGGTCTTGCCTTTTCAAGCAACGCTGGTATCAAACTATATCATGGCTGATAAGCTGGGTATTCTGAACACACACCTTGCTATCATACTACCGTGGGGATTCAGCCCTTTCGCTGTTTTTATCATGCGGCAAAGCATGAAAGGCATACCCATAAGTATTTTTGAAGCGGCGCAAATTGATGGCGCAAACCATTTTCAACGGTTTTTCCATATTGCGCTGCCCTTGTCAAAAGGCGGTACCGCATCACTGGCAATATTGAGCTTTGCCGACTGTTGGGCTATGGTGGAGCAACCGATGATTTTTCTGAAAGACGCAGACTTAGAACCGCTTTCAATATTATTGTCAAAAATAGGGCAGGAAAACATAGGGCTGATTTTTGCCGCTTCGGTTTTCTACATGCTTCCTGTCGTTTGGATTTTCCTGTACGGACAAGAGTATTTCGAGCAGGGCATAAAGCTGTCGGCATTAAGATAGAAGGGGTTAATCATTATGAACTTTAATAAAAAGAAATTGAGAAAAGCGTTATATATCTACATTTCGCTCATGCTTGTTCTTTTATTGTTTTCAAAAACGATTTACAACTTTTCTCTTCCAAAAATAACTGTGGCTTTGCCCCAAAACGGCAGATTGGCAAAAGAACTTGAAACCCATGGCGTAATGACTTTTTCGGAAACATTTGACATTTATGCCAATTCAAGCGGGCAGATAGATGAAATGCTCATTAGAAAAGGCGACATTATAGATAAGAACACAGTAATAGCAAAATACAAAGCGGCAACGTCCGATGCGGCGGCAAAGCGCACCGAATTAGGCTTTACTATTAAGAAAATAAAGAATCAACTGGATTCTCTGGCCTTAAATAAGACTGATATTCAAGATAAATTGCGGGCGTTGAAAGCAAAAACGCCAGACGATTTATACAGCTATCAATGTGCCGTCACGGATGCAAAATCAACGCTGGAGAAGTTGCAGGCTGCGCTGGCTGAAGCGCGTGAGATTGCGACGTCCGCGTTCGATGATCACAGTTATCAACAGACAATTGCCGACGCTGAACGGGACTGGAACAGAAAGAAAGCGGAACTGATAGAAGCCAAAACCGCTCTTTCGGAGGCGGAAACAGGTAATACCGCTTCTTTTGATGATTTCACTTATCGGCAGAACATAAAAGAGGCCTCCATTGCCCTTGAGCGCAAAAAAGCGGAGTTAAATGATGCCGAGGTTGCGCTTGTCGAGGCAAAACAAGCCGACGCGCCCACGCTTTCTGTAGCGGAAGCCGAGGCACAGGTGAAGCTGGCAAAAAACGCAGTAGACGATGCGGATCGGGCCTATGATAAAGCTGTGGACGAGTTAAACAGAGCAAAAACCGCTTTTGCCACGAACATGGCGGATTCAAAAAAAAATGCGGTGAGCAGCGCTCAAAAAAGGGTTAAAGAAGCTCAAATGGAGTTGGATGATGCTGAATGCGTTTATAACAGAGCTGTCGATACGCTGAATAGAGCAGCGGACAAAGCGGCACTGGACACGCAGAAAAACCTTGAGGACGCTGAAACTGCCGTTGCCGGCGCTCAGACCATGCTGGAGCGAGCCGAAACCAATCTTAAATTAGCGCAAAAGGCTTTGGAATCAAAGTCAGACGATGAAAAAAAGGCTCTCGATCTGGAATTGAAAAAAACGGACTTGGACATTGCCAGAGCCAATATTGATTTACGCGCTGCAGAAACGTCTAATGCTGACAAGGCTGAGACTGCTGTAACATCGGATTACCAGGGAATTGTCATTTCAGCAGAGATAAAGAAGGGTCAGTTTGTAACGCAAGGTGAAAAGATTGCCACTGTAGGAGTGGATAACCATTTATTCACATGTGAATTTTCCTGCTCGGAATCAGATGGGCGATTTATAGAAATAGGTGATGAGGCGGATATTCACGCGAAAGGCGTAACTTCGAACATAAAAGCGACTGTATATGACATTCAGCCTGTGGGTAATACGCTGAAAATTAGTTTGGCCTGTGAAACGGATGGGTTAAAGGGTGGGGAATATGTTTCTGTCAAATTTCATAAACAAACCCAGGCATATGACACAATTATACCTAATGAAGCGGTTTTCCGGGAAGGCATGAGCAATTTTGTGTGGGTTATACGCAGCAAACAAGGGGCTTTGGGAAGAGAATACTATTCCGTAAAAATCAAAGTGCTTGTGGCTGATTCGGACGATTACCATACCGCTATTTCCAAAGGACTGGAATATTCTGAGCCAGTGGCCTTGAGCTTTAATAAGAATTTAATTGTAAACGGTCGCGTAAACCGGCTGGAGTAATTCCATGTGCGAATTTTTGAGAAAAGAAAAGCAGCCTCGCGGCACGGCTCTCAATCTTGCACTTATCTTTACGGGGAGGAGTAAGAGCTGAATTCAATAATATAAAACACTTGCTTTTGAAAATGGAGGCTGATATAATCATAGCTAACTACATACTTTATGCGATGAGCGGGAAGAGTATTCTTGCGGATTTCACAGAGAGCCGGAGGGCGGTGCGATCCGGTAAATGAGCAGGAAGAAGGCAGCCCGGGAGCATCGCCTTAAAAACCGGTCGGAGATATCGATCGTATCTCACGGATAAAGGCTGACGTTACCTCACGTTACAGGGGATGGGTATTAACGTACCCGTAAAGAGAACGCATTTGCGTTAATCAGGGTGGTACCGCGGATAACTCCTTCGTCCCTTACAAGGGATAAAGGAGTTTTTTATTTTATTAAGAATGAAAAGGAGAGGATTATAATGGAAGAAATTCTGGAGATTCTTGAAAAAAACGGACGCGCGAGCGTGGAAGAAATAGCGCTCATGCTGGATAAAAGCGTTGAAGAGGTAGAGGCTGCAATCAGAAAACTTGAAGAAGATAACGTTATAGTTGGTTACAATACTCTTATAAACTGGGAAAAATCAAACAAGGAAAATGTAATAGCTCTGATTGAGGTAAAGGTGACTCCTCAAAGGGGGCAGGGCTTTGACAAGGTTGCCGAGCGCATCTACAGGTACCCGCAGGTAAAAGCCTGCTACCTGATGTCGGGCGGGTTCGACCTCACTGTCATAATTGAGGGCAGGAATATGAAGGAGGTGGCGCTTTTCGTAGCCGAGAAGCTTGCTCCACTCGAATCGGTCCTCAGTACTGCCACTCACTTCGTGCTTAAAAAGTACAAGGAAGAAGGAGTTATCTTTGAAGAAAAAAGCAAGGATGACAGGGAGGCTTTGATATTATGAACATATCGGATATGATAAAGCCTAATGTAAAAAATATGCCGCCTTCCGGAATCAGAAAATACTTTGACCTAATCAATGAGATGAAGGACGCCATCTCGCTGGGAATAGGCGAACCCGATTTCGTTACGCCCTGGAGCATAAGGGAAGCCGGCATTTATTCTCTTGAGAAGGAGCACACGCATTATTCCTCAAATCCCGGCTTCATTGAGCTGAGAAGGCAGATATCACATTATGTGGAACGTAAATACAACGTAACGTACGATCCTGAAAAGGAAATCGTAGTAACCGTGGGAGCGAGCGAGGGCATAGATATAGCGCTCAGGGCCTTGGCCGGCCCGGGCGACGAAGTGATAATACCCGAGCCCAGCTTCGTCGCGTATAAAGGCTGCACTTCATTTACAGGAGCGACGCCTGTATCTATCGAACTCAAAGCGGAGGACGATTTCAGGCTGAAACCCGAGCAGCTCGAACGTGCGTTAACGGACAGGACTAAGGTCGTGATACTGCCTTTCCCGAACAATCCGACTGGAGCCATAATGACGCGCGATGATCTTCAGAAAATCGTGGATGTGCTCAAGGATAAGGACGTTATCATTATTTCGGACGAGATCTATGCCGAACTCACTTACAGCGGAAAGCACGTTTCGTTTGCAAGCTTCCCCGAGATAAAGGAGAAGACGATCCTAATTAACGGATTTTCCAAAGCGTTTGCAATGACGGGCTGGAGGATAGGCTATGCGTGCGCCCATCCTGTTCTGATCAAAGAGATGAACAAGATACACCAGTATGCGATCATGTGCTCTCCTACAATGGCCCAGTATGCTGCGTCCGAAGCGCTCGCCGGCTGCGATTCGGAAGTGGATGCAATGGTCCGTGAATACAACAGGAGAAGGCGGGTCATGCTAGACGGTTTCAGGAAGGCTGGTTTGGACTGTTTTGAGCCGCTTGGCGCTTTTTACGTATTTCCTTCCGTACAGTCGACCGGAATGAAATCAGACGATTTCTGTGAAAAGCTCCTAAAGGAAGAAAGGGTGCTGACTGTGCCAGGTTCCGCTTTCGGCAGCTGCGGCGAAGGATTTATCAGGGCAACCTATGCCAATTCCTACGAAAATATCGTTGAAGCAATGAAAAGGATAGGCCGGTTTGTAAAAAAACACAGGAAATAGCATAAAGCCTTTTATTTGTTCCGATTTTTTGCTATATTATATTGCATAACATTTTTTAGTTTTGGGTTGGATGTATAAAAGGCGGTTATCAGATGACAGGTGGAAAGTATATTGTAACGACAAAGGATAATGCGATACAGATCGCGGTCCGTAATATATTAAACCCGAACGGGTACGTTTTTCTTGAGCACTGCAGAGATTCGGTCACGCTTCTGAGGCTCATTAGGAGTTTTCATCCCGAGCTGATAGTGGTAGATGCCGCGATGCAGCTGGGAGAACTGAGAAGCACACTGGAGACCGTTGATGACGAGATGCTCTGTGCAATAATCCTTCTGGGCGATTATAATGATCCTGCGATCAGTACGCTTATGGAAGGCTCCAATGTGATCAGTTCCTGCCCTAAGCCGGCTAACAGGGAGCTACTGCTGCATACGGCAGATATGGCCGTCATGAACTACAAACGAATGCTTGCCATGGGCTCAAAGCTTCGTCAGATGACCGACAATTATGAAAGCAGGAGACAGTTGGACGTTGCAAAAGCGCTGCTGATGGATCATGAAGGCCTGAGCGAAAAGGAAGCCTACGAAAAAATGAGAAAGAGAAGCATGGACGAAAGGCTGACCATGCGGACCGTAGCCGATCTTATTATTCACTCGTACAAAACTAAAGGATAATAAATTTTAGTACTATTCACACATCGTATATATTTAAGGAGATGATTAAGATGCTTGAACTGGAACAATTCAAACTTGATATCGAAAGCCTGGGCAATGCTATCGTCGAAATGGGGGCTTCACTTTGACATCCCCAGACTGAAGGCGGATATCGAAGAACTTGAGCAAAAATCGGCAGAACCCGGATTCTATGATGATCTCGAGAATTCCCAGAGGGTGCTGCAAAAAACAAAGAGCTTAAAAACAAAAGTAGAGCGTTATGAAAGAATGGCGGCCGACCTTGATGACCTCAGGACTCTGAACGAGCTTGGCATGGAAGAGGACGACGCCAGCGTTGTCCCGGAAATCGGGGACGGATTGGATAATCTCAAAAAAGTTTATGAGAAACTCCGGCTGGAGACCTTGCTTACCAAACCATATGACAAGAACAATGCGATACTGACACTTCATGCGGGGGCTGGCGGCACAGAAGCCCAGGACTGGGTCCAGATGCTGCTCAGAATGTATACGCGCTGGGCGGAGGCACACGATTACGAGGTCAGGATACTTGACTGTCTCGACGGCGATGAAGCCGGCATCAAGAGTGTAGCAATCAATATCATAGGCGAAAATGCATACGGCTATCTCCGCTCTGAAAAAGGCGTCCACAGGCTGGTAAGGATCTCGCCTTTCGACGCATCGGGCAGGAGGCACACTTCATTTGCATCCGCGGACGTTATGCCCGAGCTTGACGAGGAGATCAAAATCGACATCAGCCCTGATGATCTTAAGATGGATGTCTACCGGGCAAGCGGTGCAGGCGGGCAGCATATCAACAAAACCTCGTCCGCCGTGCGCATCACACATATCCCTACGGGAGTAGTGGTATCGTGCCAGACTGAGAGATCGCAGTTCCAGAACCGCGACAATGCCATGAAGATGCTTAAGGCAAAACTGATGGCGCTGAAAGAGCAGGAGCACAAGGAAAAGATCGAGGACCTAAAGGGATTACAGATGGAGATAGCATGGGGAAGCCAGATACGTTCATATGTTTTCTGCCCGTATACACTTGTGAAGGATCACCGTACCGACGTGGAAATGGTTGACGTAAACGCAGTGATGGACGGTGATCTGGACAAATTCATCGATGCATTTCTTGCTGCGGGGAATTGATCTAAAGCTTATTGCATCAGCATGTAAGCTACATTAAGCCGCATTTGATGAAATCAATTGTCGGTGCTATGCTGCGCAGCAATTTTGAAAATAAAATGCAGCTTTAATCAACCGGTTCATAACCCACGACACCATTATCAAGATCATAATATACTCTGAACTGTCTGTTTCCGGCCTTACCATCCGGACTGCCGGAAACGGACAGCGTGAGTATGAATTTCTCTGTATCGAAGTTGTAATCACCGGCATTAACCGGCTCAATTCCGTATTTTTCTCCGATTTTACGGATTACCCAATCCATCGGGATAAAGTTGCCTTCCGGTTTGAATATACTTGTTACCGGATTCATGGACATCAGCAGGAATCCCGAACCGTTTGCATTTTGCTCATATGTGAAAATGTGGTACGGGAGATTTTTCTGCCTATAGATATCGAGATCATTGAATGCTTTGTCTCCGTATACGTATACGCTTGTGTCCAGGTTAAACATGGATTTTATGTAGAGGCCGCACTCACGTATATAATCCTCCTGATTCGCGAGCCTTCTGGTATCCCATGAAAGTTTGCCCCTGTCCTGTGATACGCGTACCAGATAGACATGGGAAAGTTCGACGGCAAAGTTTTTGTCTTCGTATTTTATCGTAATAAGCATATTTGACTCATCTTTATTAACAGAAATTATCTTTTTGCCCGTATACTGCTGCAGCAGACGGTCAGCTTCGCTATCCAATATGCTCTTCTTCAGGATCCGGTCGATCAGCTCTATGCTTCCGTTTCCATAATCGAGCCTTATCTTGTAGTATCCGTCGTCTTCCGTACGCCCAACGGTTACGAACATCGTATTGTCAGGCTGTATTTTTCCGGTCGATATTATTTTAAGCCTGTAATCTATCTTCCCTTTGAGGTATTTCTCTGCAAATATGAGTTTTCTGTTCCGGGTTTCTCCAGATGACATTCTTTCCTGAGCTTCCGGAGTATTTTCTAGGCGGAAGGAGGAAGCGATCGTATTGAGTAAGCTATTCATTTCGGCATCGCTGAAATATCCGCTTTCAGTCCTGTATTCTGCACATGTGACGAACATTGAGTAGATTTTTTTACCATTCAGGATATCTACCGAGTAACAAAGCTTGTTCCTGCCGCTCTCATCTATAAATGCGCTCAGTCTGTAAATTGTTGAAACGGAGCCGTCTATACTGAAATCTGAGAAGAGCAGTTTTGATGTCTTGCCTGCAAACGGCGGATTGTACCCAATCGTAATGTCCGGCCAGCTGCTGACGGAATTTCCCTCCACGCTCTTTGTTATATCTGTGAAGCTTGCAGAGTCTATTATTCCGCTCTCCTGGAAAGTGATGTCCAGTGCGCCGGACATTTCCGGAACTATAAGGCGGAGCCGGTCATACGAGATATTGGTCGAAATGTCTTCAAGGCTCCAATTTTCGGGGTATTCAAAGCTGTAACCTTCTTCGCTGTTCAGATATTTATGCATCGGAGTATCTTCGGCGGAATATATGCCACTGCCTGCGGCAGGGAAATTATAATCAAAACCGGCCAATATTTTCTCCAACTGCTTCGTTACGTTTTTTCCAGGCTCTGCATACGAGCTGGTCAGTTGAAGCTTGTAAAGCCTTTCCCCATTTTGGATATAGTAATCGTAATAATATTTTTTTATACCGTTTTCCAGGTGCGTATAATAAATATAATTGAAGCTGTTGTTTCCGTAGTATGAGGAACCACTCTCTTGAATGTGGATGGAAGTCAGAGAAGACACACGGAAGCGCGTTATGGCATCTTCCGCCCCGCTGCCTCTGATAGGCTCGGATGCTATGGAAAATATCAGGTTCGGGTTGATCTTGAAGCTGTCGTATGAAAAATCCCCGCCAAGGCTGTTATGTACAAACGGTATGTAAGAGTAGGGAACGTGGATCCCATAACCTGCGGCATTGTTTTCAAAACTCACAAATGCCGGATCTTCCTGGGCTTCCGCCGGATAGATGCCCTCCTCCGCATCCTCTGTCAGCGAACTGTAAAGTATGGCAGGAGCCTTATATTGGGCAGTAGCACCAGCTATTCTGATTTCCGAAAGGGCGTATGCTACGTAAGATGACGCAATAGTACCCAGATTTTCCCTCGGTATCGTAAAACGGATCATTTCTATCGTATTAGTGGCACGTACCGGGATTATAAGATCGAGGTGTGATTCTTCGCTGTGTTTGAGTCCATCGAATACAGAAATGTTGTACAGGTATACTCCGCAGCCTTCCATCCCGAACAGGGAATCGCTGCCCTCATAATAAATACGCAGGGCGGTTTCGGATTTCTTTTTCGAATTGCTCAGATAGTTTACATTATACAGGCTCTCGAGAGCTCTTATATAGCTCTTTTTGAGTTCGAAAAAACGGCTGAACAGCTGATCCTCCGTCAGCGCATAATCATTGAAATATCCGCGCAGGAAAGAGTAGGCATCCGTATCCAGCGTCTCGGAACTTATTTCGGTGCGGATCCCCGTCAAATCATCCGAGATGTATCTGGTCCCGTCTTCAGTTATGCTATTGTCCGCTGCAGCCGTTGATGGGACGGCAGCTGAAATCATCAATATTATAGACAGTAGTATCGCCGCTGATTTCTTCATTATGTAAATCACCCTGAATTTATAATAACAGACAGAACCGTGTAATACAACGAATGTCAAATACTTGACAAACACTTGTAAAACTTGTGAAACAAAAGGGTGCTTTGTGAGTAAATTATGTGGTAATATATAAACATCAAAACACGGGGAGCAGAAATATGTCGGAATTCAAAACCACAGCTGCAATGAAGCTTGAAAAACTGAAAGACAAATTAAAAGAAATGGGAAGCGTTGTCATCGCTTATTCCGGCGGAGTGGACAGCACTTTTTTGCTGAAGGTCGCGGCGGACGTATTGGGAAAAAATGTCACAGCCGTTACCGCAAGATCTTCGACGTACCCCACCAGGGAATTCAATGAAGCATCGGAATATATAAAAAAACTCGGAGCAAGGCATATCGTTATTGATTCGGAGGAACTTGACATAGACGGTTTTTCGCAAAATCCGGTGAACCGCTGCTATTACTGTAAAAAGGAGCTTTTTACCAAAGTAAGGGATATTGCTGCGCAAAACGGTATAAAGTATGTCGCAGATGGTTCAAACCTGGATGACCTCGGTGATTACAGGCCCGGTCTGCAGGCATTGAACGAGCTTGGCATTATTAGCCCTCTCAGGGAAGCCGGACTGACAAAAGATGAGATAAGGGAACTGTCAAAGGATATGGGGCTGCCGACCTGGGACAAACCTGCGTTCGCCTGCCTGGCATCAAGGTTCCCGTATGGTCAGGAGATCACAAGGGAAAAACTGAATATGATAGAAAAAGCTGAGCAGTACCTGCTGGATAGCGGATTCAGGCAGGTAAGGGTAAGGCACCACGGCGAGATAGCCAGGATAGAAGTGGCCCGGGCGGAACGCAGCAGGTTTTTCGACCTTGACCTGATGGACAGGGTGCATGCCAGATTCACCGAGATAGGGTTCAGATATGTGGCGCTCGATCTCAAGGGATACAGGACCGGCAGCATGAACGAGGGGATTGTAAATAAGTAAATGAGTGATGGTTCGTTTTATTGGAGAACATGCTTCAAGCCAAAGAGCCTGTAAATCCGAACCCTTGTACAAAATCAAACGTGCCTCGCCTGAGGGTCGCGACCACTCGGGCAGGACGTTATTTTGCCTGGTACTTGTCCGGATTAACATTCTCTATTGGCTCTGCGCATAAGTTCTCTCAATAAATCAAACCATCACAGATCTATTTTAGAAGTTTGGAATAGGAAGTTGGAAGAAGAAGGGGATAGTATGGATTCAGATGCTATAAGGAAGCTGCTTGAAAACGTCAAAAACGGCGGCACCAGTATCGACAGCGCGCTTTCGGAATTGAAGCTGCTGCCTTTTGAGGACCTGGGCTTTGCAAAGGTCGATCACCACAGGAAGCTGAGGACAGGTTACCCTGAAGTAATCTACTGCCCGGGAAAGACTGTGGAGCAGATCAAGGCGATCACAGCCCGCCTTATGGAGAAAGACAGCAATATAATGGCGACAAGAGCCGGCAGGGAGGTTTACGACGGTATCCTCGAACTGACGTCGGA
>JAEYOM010000039.1 GCA_023411715.1 Bacillota bacterium
TTACGTGCCAGGAAAGGTATTGCGAGACATTCACCGCCCGGCTGAAAAGGGGTTCAAATAAATAAAGATTTTCAAAAAGAACGGCAGAAACAACAGCGACCGCGATCAGCCAGATAAGCTGTTTATAATCATTTATCCTGTTCAATAAGCTTTTTGATCTCAAAAAACACACCCTCTAAAATCATCTATTTTGAGGTTGGACTATACTCTTTTCAAAGCAAACTGCCTCGGGTCTGTCAGCATACTTCCCATAGTTGGGAATACGACGATAACCTCTCTTTTCATAAAACGCCACTGCCCTTCTATTTACCAGCCGGGTTTCGAGCCGAAGAACACTGTAGCCCAGCTGCTTTGCCCGAGTCTCAAGATAACACAGAATTTCAGTACCGACGCCTGCCGCCTTGGTCCTGGCGTACATGCGCTTGACCTCCGCAATATCTCCGTCAATAGGGCGAAATGCCCCACAGCCAATCGCTTCACCAGTTTCGTCATATGCTATGGCAAACACGGAACGCGGAACACAGACATCATCCGGGCTGAACGAATTTCTCCCGCTGCTGCCCGTTATAGCCTTCAGATCTCTTGATAATTCATCCATCAAACGTATCGCGTTATATGTATCGGGATGTTCTTCAATGATTTTTATAGCTGCATCCTCCATTCTCCGTAGCTCAAATGCCATACGGCGCGCCTCAGCTTCTAAGCAGCCCGCAGATACCCAGGATCACTTCCTTGATCCTGTAAAGCTCGCTCTCCCTGTTTCTTTCTCGCCAGACCCGCTTATAATCCATGAGCCAGTATTCCAACCTGACAGCCAGCTCCTTCGGTTCCAGTATCAGGCCTGTATCCTTCTGTCCCAGGAACTTTTTCTTGATGACCGGTAACAGAGCCTGGGATAGGGCAAGTCCTTCCGCCGCAGCGAGGATCTCCCTGAGATCCTGCCTCCTGTCCGGGAAAATGCGTGGATTCAGTGCAGCAAGTTCATCCTGCAGTTTCCTGATCCTGGCGTAAGCCTTTCTGATACTCTCCTCACCGCAATCCAGCATGTGTTTGAGATAATGCTCTTTATACCCGTAGTCGTCCACGTCCAGGCCGATAGTCGAGTAATACCACAATACTGTCGTTCCCCAGTCGAGCACGGTCTGTCGTGACAATTCCCTGACGAGCCCCACATACCTGCCGGACCCGTCCCCGTACTCCAGTTCCGATATCTCTTCATCCGAAGGCCCCTCCGTTTTGGCGGCATTCCACGAAAGACCCGCACCGAAGATCGCTCCCGGCATCGAACCGGCGAGGAGATTTATATGTCCGAAATCTCCCCAATCCGTATTAAGGATGCCCTTCGCATTATATTTGAGGGCATGTGAGACCATCGCGCGTATATTCCCGGTTGAACCGTCAATATCATTGACAAGCCTGTTCCAGCCCTGCACACCAGGACAGGCATACTGCGCGAGCCCTGCCTCTGCGATCGCCCTGATACCGTCTTCAGTCGCATCAGGAGCATAATTCCAGTTGAGCAGCGTAACTCCCTCCGGCAGATCCTTCAAAACCTCGGGATATTTGAGCAATATGTCCCCCCACATCATGACGGACTTGTTGCGCGATCTCACATGATTGACGATCTCTCTTACAAAGTAGAGGTAAAGCTTTCCCCTGCCCATACTTTCGGCAAGAGGCCTGTTCCTCCCCCTTCCGAGGTCGAAGGTCTCATCGCAGCCGATATTGAATTTCCCGGAAGAAAACAGGGGCAGGTATTCATCGATCATATCGCGCACGAACTGCAGGCTTTGCGGGTTGCTGGCATCGAGCGTGTAATGGCGCATCCTTTCAACCCACGTAAACGGTTTGTCAGGGATCTTTTCATACTCGTTGAGCCTGCCGAAGGATTTAGATATAAGTGCGTGATAGAGGTGGCCGAACGTTGATATCGAAGGCACTAATTCAATGCCGCGCTTTTTACAGTACTCATCCAGGATGATTGTATCTTCCGCCGTAAGCGGGTCCGAATCGGCCCATATCTCGCTGTGCGCCCTGAAAGCAAAGGAATGCTCTATATAGAGCTGCAGCTGGTTTATCTTGTAAAATGACAGTCTGTCGGCGAGCTCCATCAGTGTTTCAAGCTTTGGCACCCTGCCTCTCGTTATATCGTGATAGAAACCCCTGAATTCGAAATCAGGCCTGTCTTCTATTTTAACACACGGTATCGACGGTGCGCTTCCCCTGATGATCTGCCTGAGCGTTTGTATTCCATAATACAGACCGACGCCCGAACCGCCGGTTACCAAAATCATCTCTTCAGTCACGGTCAGTCTGTATGAGGGCGCCGCAGCTTCATCAGCACCCGCTTTGGCTCCTGCTTTTGCCCTTTTGGTATCCTTCTGCAAAATAATCAATCCTGCCGACCGGGACGCCAGTTTCCCAATATCGGCCGTACCCTTTGTAATCGCAGGCGCAATGCCCGTCCTGTCATATATCTCCTGTCTGAGTAAAACTGCCGCTTCATAATCGGTATAATCACACGATGAATCAAGCAATATCGTAGCTGCACCATCTATATGGAAAACTCCGTTCCTGTCCTCCAGTTTCTTCGGGTATGGGATCAGTACCATGGGAACCTCCGGATAAAATTTTTCGATCACATTGTGATTGTACCATCTCCGCGACTGTTTTACCATATGTTGCTGCTGACGCTTACTATGAACTCATATTAGCCTTCGTCAAATAATAACTTCTGCGAGATCATAATCGATTTACTCTGCATATAAAGGGGCTGTCTCCAAAATCAGATAAAATCTGATTAGGGACAGCCCCTTTCTTTACAGCTTATGATAATTTCCGCAGGATACGATCTTTCACAGCATATTACTTAGCTGTGAGGAAAGCGTTCAGCTGCTTGTTAGCTTCTTTAACTACAGCGTCAATTCCCGCTGCTTTAAGCTTTTTGGTAAACTCGGGAAGCTTTGTCGCCGGATCGGAAGCGCCTGTAAGAAGCCCTACATTATATTGAGTCGCCACGTTATTGAGGGTAGCCATCTGGGTCTTAACAGGATCAGTATCAAATGAATAGCCGAGTATCGGCAAACCTTGCGCATTATTAAACTTAGGGAACAGCCTTGTATAAAGGTCGGACGGATCGCTCTCCGTAAGAGGCAGTATGTTTACATTTCCCAGACCCGCAACCCACGGTGAGTATCCATTTTTCGGTATCAGTGATACTCTGCCGTCTACTTTTCTATAGTGTACACCCTCAACACCGTAAGCAAGCAGAGTACGCAGATATGGATCAGTATTAACAAGGTTTAGCAGCATAAGCGCGCGGTCCGGATTTTTAGAAGTTATTGAAATCGCATTCATACCGCCCCGCGAAGAAGTAGTTGATATATAACCGGCCTGAACCGGTTTAACTGTAAACTTGTAGTTGTATTGATCAGTTCTGGTATTTTCATTGCCCGGGTAGTATGGATAAATCTCAAACGCCCATTCCCCTGATGTCAGAGTTTTCTGCCATGTTTCATTCATTGTTTGCGTATTGGTAGTCGCCGCCGGGTTAATATATCCGGCTAGGAAATACTTGTGCATAGTTTCAGCATAAGCTTTAAAAGCAGCGCCTTCGTAACGGCTGGTGAGTGTCTTTCCTGATTTTGAAGGATTAACCGGATTAAAGGCATATTCGAGCAGCATGCTGGGATCGATCAGGTCGGAATTTGTAAGCGCTCTCTCCCAAACTGTATAGTCACAGTTGATCGGATAGAAATCCTTGCCTTCGCCTTCTTTAATCTTCTTCATCAACGGCTCAAGGCTCTTCAAGTCGGTTACCTGGCTGGCAGTGATACCATACTTGTCGAGAATTCGCTTGTTAAAGCACCAAACATACTGCTGGGCAATTTCCTTGTAGGTCGGAATCGCATAAATTCCTTTGCCGTTCTTACCATTCACCATTGCTCCCTGGGCCAGAACGCTTGGAAGGGTTTTAAACAGGTTCGGAGCACAAGTTTTGAGCAAATTGTTCTTTGGGTCGTCAAGGCGTCTGAACGCACCCTTCTTTGCCATCGCCGGATACGTATTAGTGTTCCAGCTGCTGGTAAAGTATATGTCAATCTTATCTCCGCCGTTAATTGCCAGGGTTTGCTTATTGTCAAAGGTACCCCAGCTTTCCCATTTCATCTTCAGCTCGCAATTAAGCTTCTTTTTTAGATATTCGTTTACTTTTTTCATAGCCGCTTTGTCATCTGTTACGTTATTTCCCTCGTACATCCAGGTCAGCGTTACAAATTTTGCCGTGCTTGGTTTCTTGACCGCGGTAATCGCATTAGCAGAAATACAAAGGGACAGCACCAACGTCATGCAGATAACGATTGCCAGAACCTTTTTCATTGCCTTCATTGCCTTCATTGTCTTCACTCCTTAAATAAATTTTTGGGTTTGCTTTGCCGGTTCGTCATTATCCGGCAATAACATTATTTATGTAAGCGGCAATTCCAGGCGTGATCGTGCCTTAATGCCGGATACAACTGCGTTATTCCGTCAGCCTTTTATCGAGCCGACAGTGAGTCCGGCTACAACATAACGCTGAAAGAACGGATACGCACATGCTATGGGAATGACTATCAATACGACAATCGCCATACGTAAGCTCTGTGTCGGCAATTTCGACACATCGACAACAGTTTCGAGTCCTTTTCCGGAGTTTGCCGCAAGGAAGTCAACCTGGCTTTGCATCTGCCAGAGCAGAAACTGGAGCGGATAATACTGATTATCGCCTATGTACAGCAGGGCGCTGAACCAGTCATTCCAATATGCCAGAATCGTCAGAAGAG
This sequence comes from Bacillota bacterium, assembly GCA_023411715.1. GTDB lineage: Bacteria > Bacillota > Clostridia > Acetivibrionales > DTU013 > JAEYOM01. The sequence continues at coordinate 4,821 of JAEYOM010000039.1, forward strand.
CAATTGTAGCGATACCTGGTTTTGATATGGGTATAATAATTTTCATCAGCGTATTGTATTCTCCGCTGCCATCGATAGTCGAGGCTTCAATGATAGAATCGGGTACACTGGACTGAAAGAATGTGCGCATGATTATCAGGTTGAACGGATTTACCAGTAAAGGAACAATAAGAGCCCAGTAATTGTCACTCAATCCAAGCATAATCTTGCTTACCTGATATGTCGGAGCAAGTCCGCCGGTAAACATCATAGTAAATACCGCGAACAACGTGAAGAATCTACGATATTTGAAGTCTCTGCGATATAGTGCGTATGAATATAAAATGCAGATCGCAACACTTAAAACAGTACCCACAACCGAAACAAATATACTGTTGAAGTAGGAAAGCCAAAGCTGCCTCCCCATGCTGAAAACATATTTATAACCGTCCAGCGACCACGATTGCGGAAAGAAGGAAAACCCTATGTTTGCTATACTTTGCTTGGATGTAAAGGAAATGATGATACAAAAGATAAACGGAATAACACACACCAGGGAAAACACAGCAATAATGACATGCAATATTATTTCAGCGGGTATGCTAACCGCACCTAAACGAGACCTCTTATGGCTTTTGGGCATCAAAGTGTTCATTTACGCTTCCTCCTAAAACATTGCGCTATCCGGGTCTACCCTACGGACGATTGCGTTAGTAATCAATACAAGAACAAATCCCACCGCACTTTGGAAAAGACCCGCAGCTGTACTCATTCCGACGTCACCGGTATTCAAAAGCGCCCGGTAAACATATGTATCAACCACCTGTGTTACAGGGATCAATGACCCGGAATCCATCGGTACTGTGAAGAAAAGTCCGAAATCGGAGTTGAATATTTTCCCCACATTGATAATCAGCAGAACAACGATCAGCGTAGTTAAATGCGGAAGTGTGACATAGCGTATCTGCTGCCACTTTGAAGCTCCGTCGATCCTGGCGGCTTCATATAGACTTGAGTCAATACCCACTATGGCTGCCATATACAGCACTACAGTATAGCCGACATTCTTCCACATATGGGCGAATACAATAAGGTACGGCCAGGGCCTGGTATCGTTATACCAACCCAATTGGGTTATTTCTAAATTCTTGAACAAATGTACCATTAAACCGTCATCAGGGGCCAGAAAGGCGTATAAAAAGTAACTGGCTACTACCCAGCTCAAAAAGAACGGAAAGAACATCATTGTTTGATAAGTTTTCATCAGACGCTTCTGTGTAAGCTCACTCATCATAATCGCCAAGGCTACCGAAATGACAGTGCCCAATATGATAAAAACTAAATTGTAGGCTATCGTATTATAAAGCATTTGCCAACAGTCGCTGGTAGCAAATAAAAATGCGAAGTTTTGCAATCCCACCCAGGAGCTGTGTATTACGTTGTTGAACAACGTCGGGTTATCGTAATAAATTTCAAAGTTTTGAAAAGCCATCACAATACCAAACATCGGTAAGTATCGCAGCAGTAACAGCCAAATCGCACCGGGCAACACCATGGTCAGCAATATTAAGGTTTTTTTATGCCTATGGAAGCCCATACGATTCAGAACTGTTGCTTTCTCAGTGGCAACCCCGCTTGAATTCGTCATATTTTGAATCATGTTAAACCTACCTTCTCAAGATTGCAATTTATTAGAAGCATAAATCTCCGGGTTTGTACTGCTTTTTGCTATTAATTTGTAAACTAAACACGGTATAAGTATATTCGGGATTTGATGAGAAAAAAATGCCATTAACTTGGTATTTCTTGTACTTTATTGGTATGTTATAAAACATCAAAAGAAAATAACAATATTGAACAATATATGCCAAAGTAGACCTGTTTCAAATACCGTTCGCTGCTTTTATACTAAGCATGGGGACAAATTTCCGCACATGCCGCAAATTTGTCAATGCAGGTATAATTGTTTAAACGGCCGTGCCAGCTTCTCCTTGTTAAGTACCCATGCTCCGGAGAATGCACATGGCCATGTACTGTGAACGGCCATAGAAATTTATGACCGTTCACAGTACATAATGAAAACCAAAAGCAGAACTTGGATACCAGTAAGGATTCCCAAAATATGTTACTTAAGGTGGGATAATGATGATCAAATTTGGAACCGGCGGTTGGCGCGCACTTATCGGCGAAGACTTTACGAAGGAGAACGTTTGTATACTGGCCCAGGCCGTCGCTGATGTAATGAAGGAAGAGAAATCCGCCAAAAGAGGCTTCGTAATAGGGTATGACAGACGCTTCCTCTCCGACAAGGCGGCTGTTTGGATCGCCGAGGTCATGGCGGGCAACGGGATCAAGTCATATTTCATAGATAAGGTAGCGCCGACGCCGCTTGTTATGTTCACGGTCAAATGCCTGCTGACGGAATACGGCTGTGCGATCACGGCGAGCCACAACCCCGCCGATTACAACGGCGTCAAGGTCTTTACGCGGGGCGGCCGCGATGCGACGGAGGAAGTAACGGCGGAGATAGAAAAAAGGCTGGCAGGAATCGATTCCGGCAAAGTATTGCGCATGGATTATGAACAGGGCCACAAAACCGGATTGATCGAGGAGATCGATCCTTTCAATGAATATATAGACACCATCCTCGGGATGATCGATATAGACGCAATCAAGCGAAGAAAGCTTAAGATCGTTCTGGATCCTATGTTCGGAGTTTCAAAAACCTGCCTGCAAACCATACTGATCACAGCGAGGTGCGAACTGGCCGTAATTAACGACAGACATGACACGTTGTTCGGCGGCAGGCTTCCTTCCCCAGGCACTCACACTTTGAACCATTTAAGGAACATCGTCGTTGAAAGGGGCTATGATATCGGTATCGGGACGGATGGCGACGCCGACCGCCTAGGAATAATCGACGAAAAAGGTGATTTCATTCATCCCAACAACATCCTCGCGCTGCTGTATTATTACCTGCTGAAATACAAGGGCTGGAATGGCGGCGTGGTAAGGAACCTTGCCACCACACACCTGCTCGATAAAATAGCACGGGATTTCGGGGAAGAGTGTTACGAGGTTCCCGTAGGGTTCAAGCACATAAGCTCAATGATAGATCAGAAACAAGCGCTGATCGGAGGAGAAAGCAGCGGCGGTCTGACTATAAGAGGGCATATCAGCGGCAAGGACGGGATCTTTGCGGCAAGTCTCCTGATCGAGCTGCTGAGCGTCACAGGTAAAAGCCTGTCCGAGCTGCTTGAAGAGATCAATCAGAAATATGGTTACTTCTATATGTCGGAGAACGACCTGCGCTTTGATGCAGAAACTAACGCCAGGCTGATGGATAAGCTTTTCGTCCGCAGGGAAGTTCCTGATCTGGGCTATGAGATCGACCACGTCGGGTATACGGACGGCATTAAGATATATTTCGAAAACGGCGGCTGGATCGTCGTCAGATTTTCAGGGACCGAACCGCTGCTGCGTATATTTGCAGAAATGTCCAATGAAGAAGCTGCAAACGCCGTAAGCGAAAGGATGAAGCAGTTTCTGGGGCTAAAGTGAAACAGCCTTCTTGACAGCACACCTACAGTGTGTTAACATGCATTTACAACTACAGCATGTGTGTGTAAATGGAGGCCTGTATATGGGAAATTTTCAACAAATGTCTGATTCTGAACTGGAAATTATACAGATCATATGGTCAAATAATGGTTCTGCTTCATTTGCAAAAATAACATCCGAATTGAAGAAGAAATCGAAAGCCTATAAAACTAACACTATTTTAACATTCCTTTCACGTTTGGCAGAAAAAAATAAGCTTATTGTAGAAAAAAGAGGTCGACTGAATGAATATATCGCCCTAATATCAGAAACCGAGTACATGTCCGAACAGACAAAATATTTTTTGGAAAAAGTGTACCGAGGAAATGCTAAAAATCTTGTTTCCTCCCTTTTGAAACAGGATTATCTCACTTCCAATGATATTGAAGAACTAAGCAAGTTCTGGAATGGAGGTGAGAAGGTAAAATGAATGCTTTGCTTATAAGGTATCTTTCATTATCCGTATCCGGATTGATATTAGCTCTCATTCTGTTTTTTCTAAAGCCTCTATTGAAAGATAGAATAAGTAAAACCTGGCAATATTATGTGTGGATTATAGTGATTATTAGGCTATTGGTTCCTTATTCTCCATATATTTTGAATATTGATAAGCTATATCAACACACTGACAATCCTGTCGCTATCCAAGAAGAAACGAAAAGTAACCAATATTCTCCCACTGTCAATAACATCTTAATTTCGTCTCAATCAGCACAGGAGACAGACAGCGCAGTTCCCTCCGGTGAAAAAACCCGCCATAGCTGGAATCAGATAATGGACTACGCCTGGTTACTATGGATAGTGATAGCTTTCGGTCTATTTGTATATAAGGTAATTAACTACAATAGATATATTCGATATATCAAAATGAACAAATTTGTTCTAACAAACCCCGATATGCAAAGAGCCTTCAAGAGAGCATGTACTGAAGCCGGTATTAAAAAACCTCTAAATATATATATACATAACTCGATTATAACTCCTGCGCTTATAGGTTTTATCAATCCTTTTATTGTGATTCCAAATTCCGAAATAAGCGAGGTAGAAATATTCAATATATTCATTCACGAATTGACCCATTATAAACGTATGGATATTATTTACAAATGGGCAGCTCAAATCACTGCCTGCATACATTGGTTTAACCCGATTGTTTATCTTATAATCAAAGAAATCAACAGGGATTGTGAACTATCTTGTGATGAAGCAATTATAAAGAAAATGGATACCGAGGAAAGACGGCAATATGGAAACACATTACTATCGTCTGTTAAAATAAGCAGAATTCATGTAGGTACAGATGTGTCGCTTCCGTTAAGTGAGGATGCTAAAATATTGAAGGAAAGGTTAAGTTCTATTATGAAATTTAAAAATAAAGCTATATCAACTATCGTATTTACCATTGCATTAACTTTTGCAATGTTCTTTTGCTCAACCTTTATAGTGACTTATGCAATGACAGAAATGCCTGCTGCTGATACAAAAGCCAGATCGTCTCTTAAAACGCATCCCGACAATGCCAAATTTACTGCAATTGATAGTAATAAGGCAACTACAATAAATATTTATATCAGCACTGCTTCGGTGAATTTAAAAACCACTGATAATGGTACATTTAGATTGAGCTACACAGGAAAAGCAAATACAAATTATAAAGCTAGTGTAGAAATGAGTGGAGCCGATAAAGAAATCGCAATTAATATTACCGGCAAAACACAGAAAATCTCCTCCATAGAGAATTTAACCGAGCTAGATACAGTTACGCTTGAAATACCTGATAAAGCCTATAATAATATCAGTGTTATAAATATACATGGTGTTCTGGATATCTGTGAAATGAATGCACCAATCACTGTTAGTGATGAAAAAGGCATCATCAATCTAAATCACTCTGACCTGACAAGAGGAAGCTACTCGCTGAAAACCAATCGCGGCATCATAAATGTTGAAATAGATTCTCTTCTTACCTATATGAAAATTGAAAATACTAATGGTATTGCTAGTATTAAATTCAATAAAGAGCCTGCTTATGGTAAATTCTTTATTAATATCAAGGGTGGACAGAACTCAATTACGCTTCCTAAAGGTTGGGATAAATTTATTTCCAAAAAAGACACTGACCTAGACGATAACCCCTCCTTATACATAAACAATCACATTGGAATTACAGATGTGATTGTTAACGATAAATCAGAGGGAGATTCAGTTCACATGAATATAGCAACAATACTTAACGAAAAATATTATCTGATAGAAACCGAGGAGGACTTAAGAGCAATTGGCGGTGGTCCTTATTCACTCTCAGACAATTATATGCTAAACAAAGACATAACACTAACAAAAGAGTGGAAAGCCATCGGGGATGACGATGCCCCTTTCACTGGAAAATTTGAAGGAAATGGCCGTACGATCAGCAATTTAACGATGACAGATAAGAAAGCTAAATTTATAGGGTTATTCGGGGTGGCGGAAGGAGCAACAATACATAATGTAACCTTGATCAATGCCAATATAGCCAATGCCGGCAGTAAAGGCAGATCCATAGGAGCAATTGTTGCAATTGCGATAGACAGTGAGGTCTCAGATTGCTGGGTTGAATAATATTTTCGAAACGCAGGGACGGTTCTTTTGTTTCACTTTCCTGCGAGCACAACCTAAATCGCATGGCGGGGCTGCGTGGCCTGCGAGGATGCGGGATGAAAGCTCCAAGCGATCCTAAAGCTCCTGCCTTGAGTCTTTTATATATTTGACCGTGTGGAAAATTATTGATATTATTATTACAAATTATTTTCAATAAGGTCCTTGACACAATTGCGAGGGGCGTAGCTTGGATTTTATATTTGAAAATATTAATGTGAAGTAAGGGTTACTTAATTAGCGGAGGGATGAAATGAACAGTAGATTAGAATTCGATTCAGAATTTAGTAATGTAAAATATATTGAGAAGGATAATGTAATATTACTGACTTGGAAGAAATTTTGCTGCTTTGAAAATTATAGGAAACCAA
>JAEYOM010000080.1 GCA_023411715.1 Bacillota bacterium
GGCAAAAAATGAAGCGTTCCATGTAAAAAGCCTTGTCAGTATGAGCTTCAGATCACCGAAGCTGCCGGCCCGGAAGAATATCCAGGAAAATGCTATCAGTACGAAGGTCGTCAGCCTTTTGAAATTGATGAATAATACCGAAGAATCGCTTATTTTGAGCAGAGATTTCGCCTTATCCGTGTATTTCTTTGTTATAATCCCCATGACCTGATAAAGGCCGTTCAGGAAGCCCCATATGACAAAGGTAAGGCTGGCGCCGTGCCAAAGGCCGCTGGCCAGAAAAACTATGAGGATATTCGGCAAATGCCGCTTCCTGTTCCCGCCGAGAGGGATATACAGATAATCCCGGAACCACGAGGTAAGCGATATATGCCATCTCTTCCAGAAGCCTGCGACCGACGTACCGAGGTACGGCCTTCTGAAGTTCTCCATCAGGTTTATTCCAAGAAGCCTTGCGCTGCCTATTGCAATATCGGTATATCCGCTGAAGTCACAATATATCTGAATCGAGAAAAATACGGTCGCAACGGCAAAGTGTATCCCGCTATGGTCGGCCGGCGAATCATAGACGGCATTTACCAGGATAGCCAGGCGGTCTGCGATGACGAGCTTTTTTATCAGCCCCTGTCCTATCAGCAGCAGTCCGCTCCTGATCCTCTCGGTGTCGAACGGGTGCTTCGAATCGAGCTGCGGCCTCAGACTGTCAAAACGTCCTATCGGTCCGGCTGCGATCTGCGGGAAAAAGGAAACGAACAGTGCATACTTGCCGAAGTGCCTCTCGGGCTCCGACTTTCCCTTATAAACGTCTATCAGGTAACCCAGGGTCTGGAACGTATAAAACGAGATACCAACAGGCAGTACCAGCGACAGCTTCAAAGGCTGGTACCGGATCCCAAGAAGCCGGATAGCGTCTGCCAGCGTTTCATTGAAGAAGTTGAAATATTTAAAAACGAATAATATCCCAAGATTGACGACCAGGCAGGACACGAGGTATAAGACCTTTTGCCCGTGATTTTGCGCCCTGTGCAGCAATAATGCCGAAAAATATGTAATTACGGTCGAAAACAACAACAGCAAAGCATACCTTGCGTCCCAGCTCATATAAAAGAAATAGCTGGCTGCCAGTAAAAAGGCCCACCTGGTCTTTTGAGGCAGAACGAAGTAGAGTATAACTACCAGAAACAAAAATAATGCATATTGAAGTGAGTTGAATATCATTCCGGCACCTTGTCAAAAAATTATTATGACGTGAATTATAATCCAATATAGATGAGGTTTCAACAAAAGGCAGGTAAAAATACTGCGGCAATGGATGTCTTAACGGCCTGCAGCATGTTTATTTCCGAAGCTAAGCTCGAGCTCTGCCGGCCCGCCGAAACGTGTCAGCACATACATGCCTGCACCGGCATTTTTAATATCCCATTCCCTGTTTCCTGCCTTAATGTCGTTATCCGGCACGTAAAGCTTGATCTGCTGAAGCCCGCCGTCCAGGAATCTGACCTTCATCCCGCTGTCGGACTTCGTTATGCTTACCGGCAGATTCACACGGACTATATGAGTCCTTTGCTCTTCGGTCTTCGCTGCAAATATCCTTACAGGCCTGTCCAAACCGATATACAGGTCGTTGCCTTTTCTCATGTATATATCGGCATCCGTTTCGAGCTTTGACTTAAGGTATTTCTCACCGATCTCCACCTTTACGCCCACCGTATTCCTGTACGCCCCATCCAGCAGCTTCCGCTGATCCATTGCAACCTCGGCGCTAAGTGTGATATCGAACTGCTGCAGTGCCCTCAGTTGATTTTCTACGGAGTATAAAAGCTTCCTGAATGGATTCTCCGTCACCTTTACACTTGCGTTCAGGGCTGCGGCAAAGCTCTTTGCCATCTGCTGTTCCGTCATGAAGTTATAATCGTTGGCGTCTCTGAATTTATCCATAAATTGTGCCGCTTGCTCAAGCTTGCCCGGATTGCGCATCGCATCATATTCAACGTGCATGTAGTAGCTCACGGGCATATCCCACGCGGCGGTAGATCTGAATAACGGCTTCAGGCTCCGCAGCGACGGCGACGGGTTGAAAAGCATCATCCCGGTCTGCTGTCCGTCCCTTACCATATAGAACGGGATGCTCCACACTGTTTCGGCGCCGTATGAAGGATCCATAAGGCTGTTCGGAACTTCAAAGCCGAAATTCCAGGAAAGCCCGGACTTGTACTCATTGTTAAGCGTCTGGGTCGGATCTGCATTGTTGATACGCCAGGTGTGCTGATTTGCACCGGTGTTGTCCCAGGGAATACCCACAGACGCGAAGGCATTTTTATGCATCAAAAGGTCGCGCTGCTCCATGCCCGAATCCTTATAGCGGTTCGAATACATGTGCGGCTCGACGCTCACGTAATTTGCCTTCAAATAGCTTATCGCATCGGCAAGTTCCTTTTTATAAGGAAACCACCTGGAATCTATGGGTACAGCCATGCCGAATTCGAGCATGCCCACGATCATGTCCTTTTTGCCGTCGCCGTTTATATCGACGAACGAGGGCACCGCATTGTTGCCGTTTTTAATATGCTTGTTGCCTATGTAATTCAGTGTGTCTTCGTCGAAAAAGCCCGCATCCGAAAAAGCCTGACCGGCTCTGATAAATTTCCTCACATAGCCGTCGTAGTTACCGACAGCAAGATCGGCGATACCGTTCCCGTCCAGGTCAACGAACCTCGGGGCTGCATTGGCGCCTGCATTCAGGGCCTTTCCATTCTGATCCTTCAGTTGTTTGCCGGTATCGAACACCAACTGTTTTCTGTTCATTTTACCTTTGAACATGTACAAGCTGCCATTCTTCATACCGACAATCAGGTCCGGGACATTATCGCCGTCCGCATCGCCGATCTCGGGAGCCGAAAGCTTTGCGCCGGCGACCGGTTTCACAAACTCGCCTTTCGGAATGAAACGGAATCTGCCGTTGTTCGCAAACCAATATATTTTACCGTTTTCACAGCCGGTTATCAGATCGCTGTTCCCGTCGCCGTCCACATCGTACATAACGGGCGCGGAGAACCCCGCTACTTTGAGTGTTCCGCCCTCAGGATCCTTTAATTTCTCAGCCTTGCCGAGTATCCAGTCCTCGCCCGTACTCAGCCCTTTGTAATAGTAGAAAGTGCCGTCGGCGCTGCCTGACACTATATCAGCCACCTTGTCGCCGTCAATATCCTGCACGTACGGATATGCGCGGTCGGGCACGTCGCCGATGTTAGCGAAAAAGGTGCTCGCACTGCCGCTCTTTTTCTGCGCAAGCCAGGCGCCATTAACGACCGGATGCCTGCCAGCCTCGTAAAAGCCTTCGCTCTCCTCTGTAACGTACTTCAGACCGTTTCCTTTATCCCTGTTTAAATGGTATACGATGCTTTCATACCTGGTGTTCCACTCGTATGCGCCGCGGGTGATGGAATATGACGGGATCTGGTCGTATTTGCGCGCTATTTCCGTCCATTTCTGCAGAGATCCTCCGGGGATCGCCGAGAGCACCTCGAAATGGTTCTGCCATGCCGCGGCAGGCCTGCCGTAAGGCCCGTATATCCTTTTCACCGCAATGCCGTATCGCTGTTTGGATATAAATGCGGCAAATTCACTGCCCAACATCTGATCAGCTGCACATACCATGTTGTTAAAGTATGCCTGGTCCTTCGACCTGGCTTTAAGATCAAAACCGCCGATGTAAGCGGCGTTCGGCAAAAGAGGGTTCGTAAAGAAGACAAAGCCTTTTCCATAATTGTTGAGAGTGTATAAAGATATGCCTTCCGACTCGATAATGGGGACGGCCGTCGATGTGACCATTCCCACGCCGTAATCGTAATTTTTTATGATCCCTGGATTCCTCAGTTTTTTATAGTTGGCACAGAAATCATCTATCAGCTTCTGGACAGGCTCCAGGTCATGCCTGACCTCAGGCAGCTCGAGCTTTGCCGGAAGGCCGCCCGTCCTTTTAAATGAGGCCGCTCCGAGGAATTCCTTCGGAAACCAGTTGTAAAAGCTGTTTTCAAGCATGACTGCACCGCCGGAGGACGCATAATCCATGATCCGCTTTTTAATAGCACTGCTGTTTTTTGAGTTTTTGACCGAGCTGTCAGGGTAGACGATATCATATCCTTTAAGACCATCCGCGGCCATTTTATCGGCATCTATCGCAGTTACACCCAGATTCATCAGTATAGGCTGCCTGAAATGCTGCAGGGTATCCTGGCAAGAGCTGGGGGAGCCTGAATAAAGAACCGCAACCTTGATCGAATATGGTTGTTTGGGAGACGAAATAAGACAGGCCGTAATTATATACGCCGCCAAAACTGCTATTACCGCCGCTGCATTTAGTAATCGGCGTATAAACCTGCTTTCGGCTATTACCGCCGCTGCCTTTAGTAATCGGCGTATAAACCTGCTTTCGGCCATTACCGCCGCTGCCTTAAGTAGCCGGCGTATGAACCTGCTTTCGGCCATAATCTGTTCTCCTCGCAGCTATGTACAATTATTTTAAGTATTTAGTATTTCATAACGGATGCATCAAGATACGCACACGGATAGGTGCTGAATAACATAATACCATAAGACATCCCGCCGTTCCACAGCATTTTCCTGTAAATCAGGGGCCATTCGCTCCTACACCCCGAACCGACTTTACCTAAACGGTCATAACGTTTTTATCGTACCGGGTTCAACCGCAACAGCCTCACCATTCACGCCTATCCAAACAGTTGTGGCGGACGGATTGCCGACGAGCTTTCTGTCGGCGCTGAACCGCAGGCCCCTCATCGCTTTTATATAATCCATTATTTCTATGTTGGTCGCGTACCAGACGGATTCATCGACGGTTACCATTTTACAGAACTCCTCGATCAGCTCCCAGTTTTTATTCCTGTCAAATTCAAAGCTGTGCCCCCAGACATAGAATAAAGGCATTTGTGTCCATGGCGGCTGGTTTTGGAATTCCCTGCATTTCTCGAGCAGTTTATTATCGTGATGGCATGTGGGATGCCAGGTCAGGAAGTTGTCGGGCAGGCTGAAGCTTCCGTGGGAATTGACTGTCCTGGAGTATTCGATGCCAAGCCCGGGCAGCAGGCCCAATACTGCTTCGTTGTACGCCCCGAATGGATAAGACATGCCCCGTACAGGATAGCCTGCGATAGCCTCCAGACGCTTTCTGTCCTCCATCACCTCCGAAACGTTCATTTCACCGGTGATCATCGTCATGTACGGGTGATTCAATGTATGGGAAGAGATCTCATGTCCCTTATAGAGTTCCTTTACTTCTGATGATTTGACAAATGATTCCTGGTCAAATTTGCCCGAATTAAGATGGAATGTGCCCCTTATCCCGTGTTTATTGAATATATCAACAAGCCTCCTGTCATGGATCTGGCCGTCGTCATAGCTCATTGTGAGCGCTTTTTTCTTTCCGTCGGGATAATAGCTGAAAGATATGTCCATTTTCATGCATCTCCTTATTCTATGTGTGCCGGATTTATTTTGTCCATTACAGCCATACCAATATTATACTATTAATTTTTGATTCATCCACGAGGGGAGATAAATTTTAACCAAAACGTAAACAATAGGTTTGCGGGCGCGGAATCACGCAAAAGAATCTCACGCAAAGCCTTAACGCAAAAGGCCCTCTCGCAAAGGCTACCCAAGGCTCTCACGCAAAGCCTTAACGCAAAAGGCCGCTCGTAAAGGCTCACCCAAGGCTCTCACGCAAATACCCTCTGAAGCTCGACGCCCAGGCCCTTGAAATATTGCGACTCGACGCGCTTGTCTCCTTCAAAGCTCAGCATACGCGAGAACTGCTTGTTTTCAAAGACGTAAATATAAATCTCCCTGGCTTTTGTATTTACCAGCCAGTATTCCTGTATGCCTGTAGACATATACAACTGAAGCTTTGTGGTATTGTCCTTGTTGTTGGTAGATTCCGACAGCACCTCAACGACAAGAGAAGGTACCCCTTTATACTTGCCCTTTTTATCTATCTTCTCCATGTCACAAATAACCAGGATATCCGGCTGCACGACGCAGATGTTCTTTTCGCTTTTAATAAGAGTAACGTCAAACGGTGCAGCCAGTGGTTCGCATTTCTTGTCCCTGAACCAGCTTATGAACTCTCCGAATATCTCCTTGACTGCCTTCTGGTGCGGGTAAAGCGGCGACGTAAGGAAATAGACCTCACCGTCGATTAACTCATACCTGTGCTCGCTTTCTTCAGTCATTTTGAGAAACTCTTCATAAGACACCTTTACATGGGAGGCGGCATAATCAGGCGCAAGTTCACGGAAGACCCACTGGTCCTCTTCCTCCTTGAAAACGGATAGTCTGGCCTTTTTCTTTCCGTTCTTCGTTATGATGACATCCTCATACTCGGCCAGCTTAAGGTATTTGCCAAAATTGTTCTGTATATCGGTGGTCGTTATTACCATAGGATACCCTCCTGCTTTTACGAACTTCACCAATATTATACCTAAAATCTAACTTCGGATCAATGTGTATTAGCTAATATTACACATATTTTAGATAAAATATTATCGATTTAGATTCTTTCGGTGGTTCATCCGCACTGGGTATACGGAATGAGAAGGTATGCTGAAACGTACTTGGAAATAAGATTGCATTATGAAGGACTTAATGGAGCGCAGACAGAAAAAACGAATTGATTTTATCAAAAAAACAAGTATCCTGCTCCATGATAATCCATTTATCTACTGACGAGACCTTGTTTTCCCGGCATAATATTTGATAATCAAGGGCTTTGTCTGTGAGCATATAATCAAAATGGCCATTATGACGTTCTCTATCCATCAGCATATAACTGCAGTTTGGATTCGTAATCTTGTCTTTGTTTATGTAAATAGGACTTTTACCGCCGTAATATTCATCAGCTGTACCACTGATTACTAATACGGGAATATCCGTGGAGTTAATACCGTCCACTGCGGAAAAGCGTACTGTGTCTTTCCCAAAAGCAATACGCAGATAGATGCCAGCCATTGCTCCCAGGATTGTGCCCAGTCTGCCGGTGAATCTTTTAACGGAATAGTTCCACTGTTCGACAGGCTTATCAAAACCGGATGCAACAACGGCTGCGGATATTTTATGGCTAAACCTGAGCGCTGCCGCTGATACATAAGCGCCTAGGCTGTGCCCAAATAACAGAAAAGGTATTTCATTAAACCGACCGGACTTTTCAAGGCAGGATATAACAGCATCCAGATCTTTTACGGACTGAACATAGTCTATCATATTTTTTCCTTCACTATTATAGTAACCTGTATAATCATAGCATAGTACCATCCAACCATTATCCACAAAATATTTCATGCTTTGCAAAGATGCTTCAGTGGCAACCCTATGTCCCGAACTTATAATGATTAATCCCTTTTTGCTTTCCATCCCATACAGAAATCCGTTCAGCATATATTCACCGGAAGAAATGTGAAGCGTTTCCCGTGGGTATTGCGAAGAAAAGTCAGAATAGGTAAGAGTCTGATCGTAACCAGAGTTATCATAATCCGCCCTTTTAAACTGTTCCTTATGGGCGTCGTTAATTTTGTAAAAAGCCAGGATACAAAAGCCAATAAGGAACACTACGATAACAAGAAGCAATATCAGAATTATGTTCATTTTTCTATTTGATGGTAAAAATCATCCGCCTTATCCTTCCTTTTTATGATTCTATTATAGCACAAAATACCTGATTATTCGACACGCCTGATTTTCTTCTTTACCTTCTTGAGCCTGAAAAAGTCCTCACGCTCCTTTTCCTCAAGGACTTCCTGTATATACTTCACCTGCTCCTTGTACCTAGGAATCTGTATATGCTCGAGGGCATTCGTCCTTTTATTGGTTTTTTCTATCTCCTTTGCGAGTTTGAATATCGAATTTTCTATTTCAGCAAGATCGTAAATTCTGTAACGGACTTCGCTGAACTTCTGCCTGGCGGTATCAAGAGATATGCTGGTATTAATAAGACCGTATGAGGGCACTATTTCACGTTTTCTGTATTTCATTACCGGGATATCGACACCCATGACGCTTTTCAGCAATACCTCGAAGGACTCGTCGTTAGGGATACTGTAGGCCATATCCTCCACGTTCTTTATCCCCATCGTTATATTCGCAGTCTGCAGCGCACGGTAAGCTTCGGAAATGACCGAATATATCTCCTCCTGGATGTCTTTGGCGCTGTCGACCATATCCAGCATTTCCTTGATGAGGACATTCCTCTTTTTGTCGAGAAGTTCGTAACCGCTTTGGGAAAGCGCCAATGAAGCCCTGGCCTTTATAAGGTTCGATTTGGTGGGCGCCACCTGCTCTGCCATTCCTATTTCTCCCTGCTATGCTTGCAGTATTTGCGCAGCATTTCCGGCTGCACACGGTCTAGCTCGTTCTCCGGAAGTATGGAAAGAATCTCCCATCCGAGATCAAGCGTTTCAACAATGCTCCTGTTCTCAATGCCGCCCTGCGAAATGAATCTGCCTTCGAGCTCACGGCCGAATTTGAGGTAGAGTTTG
Organism: Bacillota bacterium; assembly: GCA_023411715.1. Taxonomy (GTDB): domain Bacteria; phylum Bacillota; class Clostridia; order Acetivibrionales; family DTU013; genus JAEYOM01. Next base: position 8,550 of record JAEYOM010000080.1, read on the forward strand.
TCTATGTCGCTTAGATCGTCCTCGCCTATTATCTGCGACAGCGAACGCACATCCTGCACGCGCGAGTAGGAAGCAAACAGCTGGCTGGACAGGTCCGAATGGTCCTCTCTGGTGTAATCCTCCCCTATGCCGTCCTTCATCAGCCTTGAGAGCGATGGGAGTATGTCGATCGGGGGATATATCCCCTTCTGGTTGAACTCCCGGTTAAGGACGATCTGCCCTTCGGTGATGAATCCTGTAAGATCCGGGATAGGATGGGTTATATCGTCGTTGGGCATGGTCAGTATCGGGATGAGAGTGATCGAGCCTGCCTTGCCCTTCAGCATGCCGGCTCTTTCATATATCGTTGAGAGGTCGCTGTACAGGTAGCCCGGGTAGCCTTTGCGCGAAGGTACCTCTTCCTTTGCCGACGAGATCTCGCGCAGCGCTTCCGCGTAGCTCGTCATATCCGTCAGTATAACAAGCACATGCATATCGAGCCTGAATGCGAGATATTCGGCGGCCGTCATCGCGCACCTGGGCGTTGATATCCTCTCAACGATCGGGGCGTCCGCAGTATTGACGTACATGACCACATGATCCAGAACGCCTGACGTCCGGAAGCTTTTGATAAAGTAGTCCGCATCGTCGTGCCTGACGCCCATCGCCCCGAAAACGACGGCAAAGTTCCCGCTGTTTGCGCCCTCTATCTTAGCCTGCCTGACGATCTGTACGGCAAGCTCGTTGTGAGCAATGCCGTTGCCGGAGAATATCGGCAGCTTCTGCCCCCTTATCAGCGTCATCAGCGCGTCTACGGAAGAAATACCCGTCTGTATAAAGTTTCTCGGATATTTGCGCGCCACCGGATTGATCGGCCGGCCGTTGATGTTCTGTTTATACGGCGAAATGATCTGGTATGCGCCGTCTATAGGTTCACCCAGACCGTTGAAGGTCCTGCCCAGGATCTCCGGCGACAGGGCGATCGACATCGGTTCGCCGTTGAAACTTACGGCGGTATTGCGAGTTGAAATACCCGATGTCCCTTCGAATACCTGGACGATCACATTTCCGCCGTCTATTTTGATTATCTTGCCTATGCGGGTCTCTTCACCGTCGACCCTGATGGAAACCATTTCCCCGTAGGAAGCTTCCTTTACGCCTGACAGGACGATCAGCGGCCCCTCCGCCTTATCGATCTTCAAATACTCTTTTCTCATATTTATAAACCCTCGTTGATACAGGTTGTGCTAGTCGCGCCGGTTGTAAAAGATATTTTTTTACTGTTTTATCTTGGCTGCCGGTTATATCTGTTTTCCCTTCTGTGTTGGCTGCGCTGTTTTAACTGTTTTGGTCCGTTTACCAAGTCTTCTGTGTTTCTTGTGGTTTCGATTGATTGATATTGCATTGGTTTTGTTATATAGAGCATATTGATGAGGTATTGGTAAGGGCAAATTCATGTTTGAGCGAAGCGCATTGATTGCTGCTGAGCGAGTTTGAATTTGCCGTAGAGCTGAATTTATATGCTCTTGGAACGAAACCAGCAATAGAGATAAATCGAAGCCACAGACACTCAACATCGCGAACTCGCAATTAATAGCAGTCAACCCAACCGCAATTTTATTCATACCTCTGGCTGAGCTTGCTGTACACCTCGGTTATCTTTGCGCACAGATCATCAAGGACCGACAGTTCCTCGTTAGTTGCTTCATACTTCATTTTCAGGACATCCTGTATAACGTCCTGGCTTCTGATGGTAGATATCGGGATGCCCATCTTTACACACTTCAGCGCATTTTCATACAATGTGTCTATGACCTTTAGCATTTTATACTGCTTCATTAAAACCACATAGGTATCGTTTTTGTGAAGCGCATTCTGCTGCAGGAAGCCTTTTTTGATGATCCTCGCCGTTTCAAGGACGAGCGCCTGGTCATTGGGCAGGACGTCTTCACCGACAAGCTGGACGATCTCGTTCAGCTTGTCTTCCTCCTGAAGGAGCTTCATCATCTTTGCCCTGAGCGCCAGCATGTCGGGCGCCGCATTTTCGCCGTACCAATCCTCCAGAGTGCCGAGGTAGCCGCTGTAGCTGGTCAGATAATTGATAGCGGGATAATGCCGGGCATAGGCGAGCTTTTTATCGAGCGCAAGGAAAGTCGTTACGAATCTTTTCGTGTTTTCAGTGACGGGCTCGGAGAAATCTCCTCCGGGAGGCGAGACCGCGCCGATGATGGTCACCGACGCCTCCTGCCCGTTCAATGTCTGAACGCAGCCGGCCCTTTCATAGAATTCCGCAAGCCTTGAGGGCAGATACGCAGGATAACCTTCTTCCGCTGGCATTTCCTCGAGACGGCCCGATATCTCCCTGAGGGCTTCGGCCCACCGGGACGTGGAATCGGCCATTATTGCCACATCATACCCCATATCCCTGTAGTATTCAGCCATCGTTATACCGGTATATATGGATGCCTCCCTCGCCGCAACGGGCATATTCGAGGTGTTTGCGATCAGTATGGTCCTTTCCATAAGAGGTCTGTCCGTCCTTGGATCGATCAGCTTCGGGAATTCCTCAAGTACGTCCGTCATCTCGTTGCCGCGTTCTCCGCAGCCTATATAGACTATGATGTCCGCATCGCTCCATTTGGCCAGCTGGTGCTGTGTTACGGTCTTACCTGTGCCGAAGCCGCCAGGAAGCCCAACTGTGCCGCCCTTGGCCACGGGAAAAAATGTATCTATGACCCTCTGTCCGGTCAGCAGCGGCTTATAAATGGGTATCCTTTTATTGAAAGGCCTTGGCTGCCTTACCGGCCACTTTGCCGATAACGTCAGTTCAGCTTTCTCCCCGTCCGGTCTTTCAATCACAACTACGGTATCGTTCAGCGTGTATCTGCCGTCGGGCTTGATCTCTGTTACAGTACCGCCGGAGCGCCATGGGACAAGCAGCTTGTGCGTAATGCTCAGCGTTTCCGGAATAGTGGCGTAAACCGCGCCGGCCATCAGGGCGTCACCCGGTTTTACCGTGATATGAACCTCCCAGAGCTTTTCCGTATCGAGAGACAAAAGCCCTATACCTTCCGGTATGAAATTCTCCGACATACCGTTGATCCTCTCCAGCGGCCGCTGGATACCGTCGAATATATTGCCGAGCATACCCGGCCCCAATGTCACAGAGAGCGGGCTGCCGGTATAATGTATCGCTTCTCCGGCCTTCAGGCCTTCGGTCTCTTCATACACCTGTACCGTAGCGATATCGCCGTTTACGGAAACGACTTCGCCGATCAGCTTCTGCTCGCCCACCGTGACCATCTCATTCAATTTGAACGAGCCCATGTTCGTCCCTTTGACGACAGGTCCATTGATCACCTGCACGATACCTTCATTCTGTCCCATCCGCCTCACCTGCCGATCCACCGCATGTTACGTCTGCTCGATCCTGACCCGATGGCTTTTCATCCATATACGCCGTACCCCACGTATCCGGCGTACCCGGTGTACAAGTATCCGACGCGCCCGTTACGTCCGACCCGCCCGATGCCGCTACCGTCTCGCCCGACCCTCCCGTCAAACCTGCTCCGTCAGCGCCTTCGGCCCCATCCGCCTCGAGCGCCTGGAACAGCGTCTGCATCATAAAGGGCCGGTTGTCTTCCAGCAATGTCTTTATCGAAAAATCCATGCGTATATCGCTTTCGGGATCGACTGCGACAAAACCGCCGATAATACTGTCATTAGCCGCCATCAACGCTAATTCCTTCAGATGCGGCCCAGAAAACTCCTTTTTCAGCAATTCACCGTAATTCTCGATATCTTTCCCAGTCATGTAAATGACCAGAGAACCCTTGGACTGATCCGCCTCCGCCAGTTTTTTCACCATTGCCTCCATATAGCCGCCATACTCCTTTGACCGGATGAAGCTGTCAATCCTGTCCATGAGATGGCCCGTCATCGTACTGAAAAGCTTTTCCTTGACGGCCATCTGATCCTTTTTCATATCTATCCTGATCCTGCTCAGGATCTCTATTTTTTCGGCTTCCGCCCTCTTCGCCGACTTTCGGAGTATCTCCTCCGCTTCCCTGTCGGCTTCTTCCCTGTTTTTCTGAAGCTTCACGGTATACTCTGAGCGCAGTTTCTCCATTTCCTCCGTGAATTTTTCACTCATCGTACGATGCAGGAGTTTGGAAAACATCGATAATTTCTGTTCGATCGTTACCATCCGATTCACCTCATATATGGATGCCCACCGAATCCCGGATATAGTTCGTTATCATATTGTTCGGACGTGAACTGCCATGCCTGTCGGGTATTTCGATCAAGAGGGGCTTTTTGCACTTGAGCTTCAGTTCCATGAACTCTTCCCTGACCTGGTCGGCCGCCTTTTCAGTCAATATCAGCAGCCCTATCTCGTCGTCCTTCATCGCATTCCTGACAGCATGAAGCACCTCGTCGCGGCCATGAACTATGATCCCGTCTATTCCGGCAAGCTTCATGCCAACCCATGTATCCTTGTTATCACTAATTAAAAAAGATTTCATAAAAGCCTCTAAACGAACAGGATCAGTATGGAGATGATCATGCCGTATATCGCGATTCCTTCTGCCATTCCCACGTATATGAGCGTTTTACCGAGAATCGACTGATCTTCCGAAACGGCTCCTACCGCTGACGAACCCACCGAACCGACCGCAAGTCCCGTTCCTATTGTGGCAAGGCCCGTACTTAGCGCCGCAGCGAGATACTTGAAACCATCGCCGAGCGACGCCCCTGTTTTGGCGGCATCAACAGCTGCAGCCGCTTCAGTCTCCGCAAATACGGGGACTCCCGAGATCGCCATCAGTACCATTATCATCATAACTGTCCCGAATGCGGACGCCGAGGCGAAAACCGCCTTTTTTATGCTCCACTTCCCGTTCCCCTTCTTCGCCCTGCGCCCGTAACAGACTGTGCCTGCCGCTATTATCAGCGCAAGAGCCAGTAAAATGATATACCGCATAAAGACCCACCTTTCTGTCGTCAGTTATTTATTTTCGCAGGGTTGAAGGCAATCCCCCCGCCCTGGAAGTACTTTCCGAACATTTCATAATACTCGAGACGCAAGCCCTGTATGAATACTACCAAACCTTCCAGCGAGAGTATCAGAACGTTGCCGAGCAGCAATATGATGATTTTCAATATCACGTTGGAAGTCATGTCCGACATAACGAGGAAAGCAAGGAACAGGCCCGCATGATTCAGTGCAAAGGCGCCGACACGTATGAAGGAAATAGCATTGCTGAGCGTTGAGAGTATGGTTTCGACGCCTTCGAAAATGCTTTCGGTCAGATAGGAGCCAATGCTTCCGTGAACAAGCGGCTTTTTAGCCGATACCAGGTTTGAAAGCGGCTCCTTCGCAATCATCGCTGCAAGGCTCACAAGCATGGCGGCAAGAGGGACTGCAACCGGTAGGTCTATCGCTTTGACGACCGAAGTGATGGTCAAAACCAGGCCTATCAGAAATACGTAGCCTGCAAGTCCGTTTTTACCGAAAATACCCTCCTCGATGTTTTTCTTTCTTATGAAATTTATAACGCTGAAGGTGAATGATGACGTAAGTGCCGCTATGCCAAAAGCCACGCCTGCTATCAGTATCACCGGGATATTCCGCGGATCCAGTGGCCTTCCTGTCAGACTCCACAGCCACGGCAGCTCTTCATGTTCGAGTCCGAAAAGGCTTCCGTAAGCTGTGCCGAAAAGCATCGAGCTCGCTCCGAGTCTGACAAGCAGCTGGCCTATCGCCCGCCTCTTTTTTGAGATCATGAGCCCTGCTATAAAGTAGACAAAGCCCTGTCCGATATCCCCGAACATTATCCCGAACATGAGACAGAATGTTATGGCTACGAACGGTGTCGGATCAATCTCGCTATAGGACGGCATGCCATAGAGTTTAATCACCTTTTCGAACGGTTGGAAAAAAAAATTGTTTTTGAGCTGCGTTGGCGGCATCACCTGCCTTCCTAGTTCCTTTGGGTTTTTTTCTTCTATTTTTATTTTCCGTATGAGCGAATCCAGTACCTTAAGTATTTCTTTCTTATCATCCTTCCTGATCCATGCATTCAGGACGAATGTGCCAGAGCCGTAGGTGATCTCACGTTCCAGTTCGAGTATCCTTCTCTCGAGCTTTACTGACGTATATATCCTGTTGAGTAGTTGAACGGTCTCATCCTTTTTCAGGTTGATGACCTCTGACCGTTCATCTATTTCTTTACGGAAGTCCCGTATCCTTTCACTGACCTGGCCTATCATCTGAGAAACGGTCCCGTTCAGGTTTTCAGGGATATCCAGCCTGACCCAGTTGAGAGATTTCAGCAGTTTTGATGTTTCTTCCGCGAATTGCCTGGGGTACAGGATAATGTCGATATATTCGGAGGAATCCCTGATCATGCCTATATTCAGCGCGATAGCGCTTATGTTTTCATAATTCTTTCTAAGGCGGATTATATTTTCCTGCGACAACGCGCCTATTTCATAAGCAAAATAATTAAGCCCCGCGACCTTGCTGAAATCGATATCCTTATAGGTTATGCCGTTGAGAGTTTCCCTGAATTGCTCATACTTCAGTATCGCCTCTCTTTTGCGGTTGATCTCGCTGATAGGCTGATCCAGCTGCTCCATCAGCTTATTCAGGTCGTTCTGCGCATCCGATAAACTGTAAGAAGCGTCGGTGATACTGTTTTTATTGATTTCAAGCCGGACATCCAGCCCCTTGCCGAGATGCTCCAAGGTCTGTTCCATATTGCCGCATTGCGCCTCGACCGCCGCGAAGTCCTCCAGCTCAAAGGTCGACGGTCCTGTCATTACAGATTCGTATTCATGTATGATATAGCTGTTGTCATACCCGGCTGTTCCTTCAAAGTCAAAGTGCAGCTTTTCACTGAGCACCAGCTTCTCCAGAACCTCGTGCATATCCTCGAGCGAACCCACGATCCTCAGATATTCCATCTTTTGAATAGCCATTGTGCCGCTTCACCTCTTCCCGCCAAAGCCGACTTCAGTTAGCCCCGCTGCGCTGCCAAAACCGCGTCAGCCGCTACCCGGGTGGATCAGGTACTGCATGAGCTGTTCCTTCGGCAGTTTGTACCGGATCCCCTCGGTAACCGTAATGAATTCCCGGACAGCGCTGTCCAATATATAGATATATGCCAGTACGGCCCCTATGTTCCCACTGTATTTAACGTCTTTTATAAAATCGAATATGTAATGAACAGTATTTCTTTCGATATCGATGCCTTTGTCTGATGTCAGTATATTGTACTTAAGATATTGCGCAGCCAGCGTCTTCATTTCATCGACAGACCTGGAATAGCATAGTCTCCTGAGCCTGTCAAAGCCCAGCCTTCTGCCTCCCTGCAGGCTGTATATCAGCATTTGTTCGGGTGAGATATCGTAGAGCTTTTTAGCCCTGTATATCCACTGTATATTCAAAAAGTCTATTTTAAGGCCGATCAGATCATCAGCAATCCTTTTGTCCCCTGCGAACAGCTTTTCGGCCTTGGTAAGCAATGTCCTGTAATAGAGCTGCTGCAGCTTCATTTCGATATGGAATTCCCTTTTCACGGCATCCGTATCGGTAACAGTTTTCAAAGGATTGTAATAAGGCGTGCCCTTCAGGTTTTCAATGAACTGCGAAACCGTACCGGAAGCCTTCAGTTTGTTATATTGAAGCATTGAATACTTTTCCGAATGGATGAAGTGCGATTCTATATCGTCAAGTTCCTCGCCCCTGGCTATTTTTCGCAGTAACAGTGATATATCGTAAATCTCGTATTCCATAATGAATACGAGTATAAATTCCCTGTAAGGTCCCGAACAATAATGCAGGATATTTTCTATAACAGACACCTTATACCTGGTGAGAAGGGTCTCAAGGTCATCCCTGTGCAGATCGTGTATTTTTACATTTTCAATGTACCGCTTCAGATCATAACGGGTAAACAGGACTTCGGTCACTTGCTCCACAGTATTGCAGTCCATTATTTTTTCAAAACGGTCCTCATCCTGCAAACGGTTTTTCTGGGTCATGATCTTTGTATTCAGCGCTTCATATGCCATATAAGGATTCATGATCCGCTCCCTCCTTCCGCTGAGGCATTACGCGGCCAGCCCGGTTTCTGAACAGCTCACGAAGCCGTATAGCGTAACTCTATACAGAAAACAGCTTCTCAAAAACAGTATCGAGAACTTCCCTCTCTACCTCCAGGTATCGTTTCTCCAGCAGCTCAGCCTTTTGCTTCATTTCGGCTTCCTTTTCCAGGTATTCGCTCCGTGCCTTGTCGATGGCCCGGTCATAGGAGGCTTTTGCGCTTTCGTTTGCTTCTT
>JAEYOM010000136.1 GCA_023411715.1 Bacillota bacterium
ACAGGGACTCGGTGAGGATTTCATCGATAAGATAGCCGACGAGACGGTCGGTACGACAACGGAAGAAATCCTTCCTTACCTTGAGGAAAAGGGACACCCGGCGCTGACGATGGACCCGCTGTTTTAATCATTATATAAAGGAGCGTTTCAAATATGGCACTTACGGGGTTGGATATCTACAAACTGCTGCCTAAAAAGAACTGCAAGGAGTGCGCTCAACCGACCTGCCTCGCGTTTGCGATGGCGCTTGCGGCAGCTAAAACTTCGCTTGACAAATGCCCTTATGTTACCGAAGAAGCGAAGGAAACTCTGGGCAGCGCCGCGGCGCCGCCGATCAAGCTGGTCAAGGCCGGCAGGGCGGACTTCGAACGCAGTATGGGTGATGAGGTGGTGCTTTTCAGGCATGACAAAACATTTTACCATCCTACCTGTATCGCGGTGGAAATATCGGACAAATTGACCGGAAACGACCTTCAGGCAAAAATAGACAAGGTAAATGACCTGTCATTTGAAAGGGTCGGACAGAAGGTTTCTATCGATATGATAGCCGTAAGGAATGACTCGGGAAACGCCGAAAGCTTTGCTTCGGCGGTTGGAGCAGTTGCGGCAAAGAACCGTTTCGCAACGCTGCTTATCAGTGAGGACACCATGGCTATGGAAAAGGCGCTTGAGATCGTCGGCGGCGACAAGCCTTTGATCTATGCGGCTACTGAAGTCAATTGCGATAAAATGGTCGAGCTGGCAAAGAAGTATTCGTGTCCTCTTGTTGTTAAAGGAAGCGGGCTCGAGTCGACGGCGGCGCTGGTCGAAAAGATCGCGGCCTCCTATAAAGACCTTGTGATAGATGTAGGAACGAGGCAGCTGTCTCAGGCGCTGGCTGAAATAACTCAGACAAGAAGGCTTTCAATAAAGAAGAAATTCAGGCCGTTCGGTTACCCGGTGATCGCATTCACTTCCTCATCGGATCCGAGGGAAGAAGTGGTTGAGGCATCCGTCTATATCGCAAAGTACGCAAGCTGCGTCGTGCTAAAGGCTTCCGAAAAATCGCAGCTGCTGCCTCTGATGGCTCTCAGGATGAACCTCTATACGGATCCTCAGAAGCCCAGCCAGGTTGAACCCAAGGTGTACGAACTGGGTGCGGTTACTAAGGATTCGCCTGTTTATGTCACGACGAATTTCTCGCTTACCTATTACACCGTTGAAGGCGAGATATCCGGAAGCAAGATTCCATCGTATATTATAGCCTGCCCGACAGACGGTACATCTGTACTGACGGCCTGGGCCTCCGGCAAATTTACTGGAGAAAAAATAGCGGAGTTCATCAAAACCTGCGGCATAGAAGAGAAGGTAAGCCACAGGAACATCGTGATACCGGGCTATGTAGCGGTCATTAAGGGTGTTCTGGAGGAAAAGTCGGGCTGGCATGTTACAGTAGCGCCGAACGAGGCGTCCGGCCTGCCCACATTTGCAAAAGCTCATTTTGCCTGATGGCTAATGTAATGACATGATTATAGGATAAGTTCAGGTTGCATTGATCGAAATAAATAAGGATGGATCAGATGGATACTCTCAGGGTAACGATTTTACCTGAAAACGCGGCCGTAACGGTCAAAAAAGGAACGAGCCTGCTCAACGCGGCAAGACAGGCGGGCATTGGTGTGATCAGCCCCTGCGGCGGAGCAGGCACCTGCGGTAAATGCGCAGTGAAGGTATTGAGCGGCGAGTACGAGCCGGGTGATGCTGGCAGCTTTCCTGAGAAACTCAGGGAAGAGGGCTATATCAGTGCATGCCAGGCCAGAGCGGTAACCGATCTCGTTATCGAAGTGCCCGCTTTTGCAAGGCTGCTGAGGCATGAGGTCGTACTGTCGAGCAAGGATTCCGGACCGGGTATCGGATATGGGCATGCGGAGGATATCATAACGGATCCAGTCAGCAGGAAATGCTTCGTTAAGCTTGACGCGCCGACACTATCGGATAACCTGAACGATCTGGACAGACTTAAGATGGCGCTCAACAGGGAGCACGGCATCGATAACCCGGTCATCGGTACCGGTTGTCTGGCAGTTTTGCCGTATATCGTCCGGAAGGGAGACTGGAGTGTAACCGCAACCCTTGCTGAAGTAAACGGAGTAACCGAGATCATCCGGGTAGAACCCGGTAATTCGATAAAGCCCGCGATAGGTCTGACTGTCGACCTGGGTACGACGACTGTCGCAGCGAGGCTCGTCGATCTCGGGAGAGGGACCGTGATCGATCAGGCAGGTACCTACAACAGGCAGTGCGCTTACGGCTCAGATGTAATATCGAGGATATGTTATACCGAGGATGACCCGGAAGGGATAAAATCGATGCAGCAGGCGGCGGTCGATACGATAAATGAACTGGCCGTTGCGCTGGCAGCCAAAAACGGCCTGGACGGAGACGATATATCGGTTATGGCTGTCGGCGGCAACACGGTCATGATACATCTGCTTTTCGGCATAACGACCTCATGGCTGAGGCGGGAGCCTTATGTGCCCAGCGCCGTCAAATTTTCCGATATAAAAGCCGGGCTGTATGGTTTCGCGGTCAACCCGGAGGCGCCTGTTATCACAATGCCGTCAGTTGCCAGCTATGTTGGGGGAGATATCACAGCAGGCGTTCTGGCTACCAGACTGGCACGTTCCGAAGAGCATGTGCTGTTTGCTGACATCGGCACCAATGGTGAAATGGTGCTTGGAAACAATGACTGGATGATCGCGTGTTCGTGCTCCGCAGGCCCCGCATTCGAAGGTTCGGGGATAAGCTGCGGACTCAGGGCCATGGATGGGGCGATAGACCGGATCGAAATTGATGAAGCGACCTATGATGTAAGCTGCAGGATGATCGGCAATATCAAGCCGCTTGGTATTTGCGGTTCGGGACTTATATATTCTCTTTCAGAAATGATGAGGGCGGGGATCATCGACAGGGCGGGACAGATAAACGGCAGCATACCGTCCCGCAGGATAAGGCGCGGGGGCGAGGGACTGGAGTATGTGCTGGTTTTTGCCGAAGAAAGCGGAAGCGGCCGGGATATCGTTATCACAGACAGCGATATAAAAAATCTGCTGAGAGCGAAGGGTGCGATCTTTGCGGGCATCAGGACAATGCTCAGGGAAGTGCGGCTGGGCTTCGATGATATTTCCAAAATATACATTGCAGGCGGCTTCGGAAATTATATCAACATAACCGACGCTATAAACATCGGCATGTTTCCCGATATACCGGAAGAAAAATACGAGTATGTCGGCAATAGCTGCATACAGGGGACGATGCTTGCGATGGTAAACCGTAAAGCTCACAGGGAAGCTCTTGATATAGCGGATAAAATGACCTGCCTGGAGCTGTCATCGGGCGGCGCCTTTATGGAAGAATTTGTGCAGGCTTTGTTTATACCGCATACGGACCTGGAATTATTCAAACGAAAAAGGTGAGGGGAGATAAAGGAAAGGGGACACACCTTCAAATACCGTAAAAAGGTATGTCCCCAATAAGACTGTTACGGAGTATGTCCACTTTCGGCACTAAAGCGGCAGAATCTAATAAGGAGGCTGGATTATGGCAATTCAAATAGCGGTGGCAGGAAAGGGCGGTTCGGGAAAGACTTCGTTCTGCGCGTTATTGATTAAATACCTTATCGAAAAGGGCAAGTATCCGATACTTGCTGTAGACGCGGATGCGAATGCCAACCTGAACGAGGCTCTCGGACTTGAGATAGAGAATGAAACGGTTTCGGAACTGATTGCGAAGACAAAGGACCTCCATGGCATCCCTGAGGGAATGTCCCAGGAGACCTATATAGAATACCGGCTCAACGCCTCGATGGCTGAGGGCAAACACGTGGACCTGCTTGTGATGGGAGGTCCCGAAGGGCCGGGCTGCTTCTGCTTCCCGAACAATCTGCTCAGGAAGTACCTGGATAATCTGACCAGAAGCTACAAATATATCGTAATGGACAACGAGGCAGGGCTTGAGCATATCAGCAGACGTACAACACAGGACGTCGATGTTTTGTTCGTCATAAGCGACAATTCGGCAAGATCCGTACGTTCTGCCGGAAGGGTCAAAAAGCTGCTCGAAGAGATAAAAACCAAAGTCAACAAGGTTTACCTGATAATGACGAAAACTTCGGAACAGGATGTAGAGAACTTAAGGGAAGAGATAGACAGGACAGGACTCGAGCTCATAGGCATTATCCCGGCCGATCCGACGCTCGTGCAATTTGATATCAAGGGCAGGCCGCTGTCGGAGCTGCCTGCGGATTCACCGGCGGTGAAGGTGGCCTTCGGGATATTGGATAGGCTTAAGATATGATAGTTGGACAGGGGACAGGGATCTTGTCCAAAGATATGATCATGGGATAGAGGGACAGGGACCTTGTCCCATTTCAGAAGCCGGCCCTACATAATGGATTATTTTGATTTGCTAATAAATTAGTTATTGAGAGGGGATAAGCAAAATGCCTGTACAGGTTTTAAAGGACAGAAATCCCGGCAGCGTAATTACTGTTACTTTAGGTGCGGCCAAAGAACAGGGTGGTTCAAGGACAACCACCGTAAAGGTCGGAGGAACGTCCAGTCTGCCCTTCCTGCATTTTGAAGGAGAGGCGCCGAACAGACCGGTCATTGCGATGGAAGTGGTCGACAGGAACCCGTCGGAGTGGAACAAAGAAGTAAGGAAGCCCTTCGAAGGAGTGCTCGACGATCCCGCGGCGTGGGCGAAGAAATGTGTGGACGAATACGGTGCGGACATGATATTCCTGCGTCTTCAGAGTGCGGACCCGGACCTTGGCAACAGTTCGCCTGAAAAATGCATCGCAACCGTCAAATCCGTACTTTCGGCTGTCGGCGTTCCGCTTGCAGTCGTTGGCTGCGGTATCGACGAGGTCGACAATGCCGTTATCTCGGCCGTTGCTGAAGCATATGCGGGAGAAAACCTGCTGCTCGGCTTTGCAACGCAGAACAATTACAATACCATCGTTGCGGCGTGTATGGTTCACAAACACACTGTCATCGCACAGTCGCCGCTGGATATAAACATCTGCAAACAGCTGAACATAATGATAACCGAAATGGGGCTCCCGCCGGAAAAGATCATAATCGACCCAAGCATAGGCGGACTCGGCTACGGCCTCGAGTATTCGTATTCGATCGGGGAGAGAGGCAGACTGGGCGCACTGCAGGGAGATAAGATGCTATCCATGCCTACGCTGGGAACAATAGGGACGGAAGCCTGGAAGGCCAAGGAAGTAAATGCAGGCGCTGATGAATTCCCGGGTTGGGGAGACCAGGCCGAAAGAGGCATATTGTGGGAGGCAACTACAGCTGTCGCTCTTCTGCAGTCAGGTCTTGACATACTTGTTATGAGGCATCCGGAAGCTATCAGGGTCGTTAAAAAGAATATAGATGAGCTTATGACTAAAAGCAGTCTATAATTAATTTTGTGAGGTGTTCGAATGGAGATCATTGGCGAAAGAATCAACGGCATGTTCAGGGACATCAGGGAGGCTATCCAGGCAAAAGACAGGAAGCCTGTGCAGGATTGGGCCGTCAGGCAGATGGATAACGGAGCGACCTGGCTCGATATAAATACCGGCGCAGGCGCCGAGGACCAGATGGCCGCCATGAAATGGCTCATCAATACGGTTCAGGAGGCAGTCGATACGCCCCTGTCGCTCGATTCCACCAATTACGATATCATCGAGGAAGGCCTGAAGCTTTGTAGGAGGCCTGCGCTGATAAATTCCTGCCATGCCGACAGGTATAAGATCGAGAGAGTTTTCCCCATGGCAGTCAAATACAACGCCAAGGTTATAGGACTGGCAATGAGCGAGGAATCAGGCATACCGAAGGACGCCGGGAACAGGGTCGCGCTTGCGATGGAACTCGTCGCGGCTGCCGATGAATTCGGACTTCCGCTCGAGGATCTGTACATAGACCCGCTCATACTTCCGGTCAATGTTGCTCAGGACCACGCAGTCGAGGCTATGGAGACCCTGAGGCAGGTTAAGCTGTTGTCCGATCCTGCTCCTAAAACTGTAGTCGGACTTTCCAACGTTTCGCAGCGATGCCTGAACAGAAAGCTCATAAACAGGACCATGCTTGTCATGCTGATGGCCTGCGGCCTTGACTCTGCAATAGCCGATGCGTGCGACGATGATCTGATGGAGGCTGCGGCAACGGCGAGGATACTTATGAACAAGGAAATTTACTGCGATTCATATATCAACCTTTTCAAGACCCGAAAATATTAAGGATCGGCTAAAATATTAGTTCCGGTACTTTTAATGGATTTCTGCTTTGCAGAAATGCTACACTAATGAAACATTTCGCATTAGCGAAATCTATTGGGGAATGGAGCGGACTGGTCGCATACTGCGTATGCGGCTCGCCCATGCAGCCGGGTTAGCGTAGTTCCCCGGAATAGTTTATCGAAAGTTATATTTTAACGATCTAAGCGGTGAGGGCAGTACAAATTATAGTATACATAACACTTAAAATTTGATAATCTTTCTCTAGGATGATAATATCCGGGATAAGAGAGCGTGAGTAGACCTGATGCAGTCAAATGATTACGGATTTGATTATGACCGGGCAAAACACGATGCTGAAGTTTACAGCCGTTCGACAGGCATTGAATGCACCGTCATAGATGACACAGGCAATACGGTCATTGAGGCATGCGGTGGGAAAACATGTTCGTTTTGCAGTTCTGTCCGGCAGAAGGGGCAGGGCTGCCTTAACGCCCACCTGTATGGCAGTTACCAGGCTGAAAGGTTCGGGGGAAAATATATTTTCTTTTGCCATATGGGGCTCGTGCACTGGGTATCACCGATCACCAATGATGGTATAATGAAGGGAGCAATGCTCGGCGGTCCAGTAATGATGATGGAACCGGATGAATTCCTGCTCGACGACCTGCTTGCCGGCAATCACCTGGATGAAGCTACGATACAGGCGCTGAAGCAGCATATACAGGAAGTACCGATCGTCAGCCCTGAACGTGTCAGCGATCTTTCGGAACTGCTTTATATAGTTGCTTCACATGTTTCAGGCGAGACTGGCGCGGCGTATCAAAACGACAGGGATTATCAGGAACAGCAATCCGAGATATCGGAGTACATCCATTATATAAAGACGATGGGCGGGGATGAAGCGGAAAATTACCCGGTCGAAAAAGAGCGGGAATTGCTTTCGCTCATTTCGCTGGGTGATAAAGCCGGATCACAGAAGGTGCTGAATGAGATACTCGGGCATATTTTCTTCTCAACCGGCGGGAATTTTGAAGTTATCAAGGCGCGTGTACTGGAACTGGTCGTACTGCTTTCCAGGGCTGCCCTCGAAGGCGGCGCGGACGTTGAGCAGATATTTGGCCTCAACTACAAATATCTGTCGCAGATACATGACTTCAAATCCGTAGATGAACTGTCATCCTGGCTTTCAAGCATTATGGCGAGATTCACGGACTGCGTGTTCAATCTGACCAACGTCAAGCATATTGACGTGATATACAAGGCTGTTGATCATATCAAAAGGAATTATATGAAAAAGATCACACTCGATGAAGTCGCATCGAACGTGTATCTGAGTACCACTTATTTCAGCGCAGTATTCAAGGAAGAGATGAATTGCAGCTTCAACAGCTATGTAAACAGGATAAGGATAGAAATGAGCAAGAAGCTGCTGGCGGACAATACGATATCACTCGTTGATGTAGCGAACCTAGTGGGCTACGAGGATCAGAGCTATTTTACAAAGGTATTCAGGAGCCAGACAGGGATAAGCCCGGGAAAGTTCAGGGAAAGAAGAGGACAACAATAATTTATATAATAACATATCAGGAGGTTTCATATGGGAATATTGGACGACATATCTATCAATCTGCAGCAGGGAAAGGCGAAAGTTGTCAAGGAGCTGGTCCAGAAGGCGATCGACGAGGGTATTGATGCACAGACCATCCTGGACGAGGGACTTTTGGCGGGAATGTCGATTATCGGAGGAAAATTCAAGAACAACGAAGTGTACGTTCCTGAAGTCCTGATAGCTGCAAGAGCTATGAATACAGGCTCCGCGCTGCTCAAGCCGCTATTGATATCAAGCGGCGTGAAAGCTAAGGGAAAAGTTGTGCTCGGCACCGTTAAAGGCGACCTGCACGATATAGGCAAGAATCTCGTAAGGATGATGATGGAAGGCAAGGGGCTCGAGGTATATGACATCGGGATAGACGTACCGGCGGATAAGTTCATTGAAAAGGCAAAGGAAGTAGACGCACAGATCATTGCCTGCTCAGCGTTACTTACGACAACCATGCCTGAAATAAAGAATGTTGTCGAAGCGATAGAAAAAGCTGGAATGAGGAACAAAGTCACCATTATGATAGGCGGAGCGCCTGTAACTGATGCCTTCTGCAAACAGGTCGGAGCGGACATTTATACTCCCGATGCCGCAAGCGCCGCCGAAGAAGCTGCAAAGGTATGTACGATGGCCTAGTTTTGTAACACTTCATTAATTGTTGTGGTCTGCATGCACAAATTTTAGCTGTTACAGACCACTTGTTTTTGACGCTATTGCAGGATATCAACGAACCATGGAAGGATGCCGGGATGCTATCTTTTCATGGTTTTTTGCGTTTCCTGGTTACTGTTGCATTGAATTTTACATACCGGTTTGGTATAGTTCTTATATACAATGGTTTGGCTAAGGATCGGCTAAAATATTAATTCCGATTCTTTTACGGGGAATGGGGCGGGGCTGGTCGCAAGCTGCGCTTGCTGCTCGCCCATGCAGCCGGGTTAGTGGAGTTCCCCGGAAAAGATTATCGGAAGTTATATTTTAACGATTCCTAAAAACGCGTAAAAAGGAGTGTTCTTATATGAAGGCAGTCGTAACGGTGCTGGGAAAGGACCGGATCGGGATTATAGCAGCTATCAGCGCTATATTGGCTGAATGCAACGTCAATATACTTGATATATCGCAAACAACGATGCAGGATGTTTTTACGATGACGATGCTTACCGATATTGGCAAGGCATCCGTCGATTTCAGTGTCCTGTCGGACAAGCTCGAATCGGAAGGTGAGAATTTGGGATTATATGTAAAGATACAGCACGAGGATATATTCAATTCGATGCACAGGATATAACGATGCGGGGGGAATACCCCACCGAATCGTTGAAACGCCGCTGATGTAAGGAGTTTTTCCTACAATCGGAAAAATTTCTTTGAACGGAGGCGTTATAACGAGTCAGGGGGCTTATAGATAAAATGCTTTCTAAATATGAAATACTTGAAACGTTAAAAATGATCAATGAAGAGAACCTCGATATCAGAACGATCACGATGGGGATATCTCTTCTGGACTGTTGCCACTCCGACGGGGAGGTTTGCAGGCGAAAGATTTACGATAAAGTGACCGGTTATGCCAAGGATCTGGTGAAGGTAGGCCTTGATATAGAAAAGGAATTCGGCATACCGATAATCAACAAGAGGATAGCGGTGACTCCGATAGCCCTGGTGGCTGGCAGCAGCGCAGATGAAGATTATGTCAGGTTCGCATATACGCTGGACAAAATAGCCGATGAACTTGGAATCGATTTTATAGGCGGTTTTTCAGCGTTGGTGCACAAGGGTTATACGCCCGGTGACAGAAAGCTGATAAATTCCATACCGGAAGCGATGGCAGGCACCAGGAAAGTTTGCTCCTCGGTCAACGTAGCGACAACGAAGGCCGGTATCAATATGGATGCCGTAGGGCAGATGGGTAGAGTAATAAAGCGCGCGGCTGAACTGACGGCAAACGAAGGCGGGATGGCCTGCGCAAAGCTTGTCGTGTTTGCCAACGCGCCCGAGGATAATCCGTTTATGGCAGGAGCCTTCCATGGGATAGGAGAGCCGGATTGCGAGATCAATGTCGGTGTCAGCGGCCCCGGCGTTGTCAAATGTGCGCTCGAGAAGTTCAAAGATGCAGACTTCAGCACAGTTGCCGAGGTGATAAAGAAAACGGCATTCAAAATAACAAGGATGGGTCAGCTCGTGGCGCAGGAAGCATCGCGTCGTCTTAACGTGCCCTTCGGCATCGTGGACCTTTCACTTGCTCCGACACCTGCCGTAGGCGACAGCGTTGCCCAGATACTTGAGGAGATGGGACTTGAAAGGTGCGGTACGCATGGTACCATAGCAGCGCTAGCGCTTCTCAATGACGCTGTAAAAAAAGGCGGAATAATGGCATCTTCAAGCGTCGGCGGGCTGAGCGGGGCATTTATACCCGTAAGTGAGGATGCAGGCATGATCGAGGCGGTTCAGAAAGGCGCACTGTCTATAGAAAAACTTGAAACGATGACCTGCGTCTGTTCGGTAGGTCTCGATATGATCGCCGTTCCGGGCGATACGTCGGCTGAAACCATATCGGCGATAATAGCAGACGAGACTGCGATAGGCGTCGTGAACAACAAAACGACGGCAGTAAGGATAATACCGGCTCCGGGCAAGGTCGCGGGAGATGTGGTGGAATTCGGCGGACTTCTGGGCACAGGCCCGGTGATGAGCCTGAATAAATTCTCGAGTAATGATTTCGTAAGAAGGGGCGGACGGATCCCGGCTCCGATCATAAGCCTGAGGAACTAGTGTGAGTCATGCCGGGTGGTTAAATCGCGCCGGTTGATTTTATAGCGAAGAACGTATGCGCAAAGACAATAGAGTATGTTAATTCGAGCAAGTACAGGGCGAAATCACGTCCTGTCCGAGCAACCGCGGCCCTGAGGCGAGTCACGTTTGATTTTGCACAGGGCGAGAATATACAGGCTCTTTGGCTTGAAGCATGTTCTTGATATAAAATCAACCGGCACACATCAACTTAGCTAGTTTCTGGTATAATGTAAGGGGACACACCTCTGCAGAAGCGAGCTTTGTGGCCGAGGAATGTCCCCTTTTGACGTTAAAGCAATCGAGAAAAACCGGACCGCGAATGGAAAGGGGTTGGACAATATCGTTAAACCTGTGATCATTGCTCATAGGGGAGCGTCAAAAATGGCTCCGGAGAATACGATGCCAGCGTTCAGGAAAGCGCTGCAGCTTGGCACCGGAGGGATCGAGCTGGATGTACACCTCAGTTCGGACGGCCATCTTATGGTCACACACGACGAACAGCTCGAGAGGACAAGCACCGGCCACGGCCTGCTGAAGACAAAGACCTTCGCAGAGCTCAGGGATCTGGATTTTGGCTCCTGGTTCTCACCCGAATTCAGGGGTACAAAGATACCCGAACTCGAAGAGGTGCTTGAGCTCATTTCAGGATGGGACGGCCTTCTGAACATCGAAATTAAGAACGGACCGATTTTCTATCCCGGGATTGAACAGGCCGTTGCCGATACATTGCGTAAATATAACCGCATCCGGTATACGATCATATCCTCTTTCAACCATTACAGCCTTGTGGAGATAAGGAGGATAAACCCTGAAATAAGGACGGCGCCTCTTTACATGGCAGGCATCTACGAACCGTGGAAATACGCAAAAAGGCTTGGCGCCTGCGCTATTCATCCGCTGTTTTACAATATAGTCCTGGAAGTCATGAAGGGCTGCAAACTGAATGGCATTATGGTTAACCCGTACACTGTCGACCAGCCGGAATATATAAAGGCAATGGCTTCGGCCGGTGTGAATGGCATCATCACCAATGTACCCGATGTTGCTTTGAAAATAATCAAAGAAATGGGAGGCGCATCATGAAGCTCAACTACAAACAGACAATGCTGATCGGGCTGGGTTTCTTTACCGTCAGTATAGTATGGGGCATTTACAACGTAGCCATGCCCCTCTACCTTAAGGATCTTGGATTATCCGGCGTTGCGGTAGGTTCGGTAATGACTGTAGACAATATCTTCGCAGTCATTTTTCTCCCGATTTTCGGTGTGTTGAGCGATCGCACCAAGACCAGGTACGGCAGGAGGATGCCGTATCTGCTCGTGGGGATACCGCTTTCAGCGCTGGCATTTATCCTTATCCCGGTTACAAGGATGGGTCTGGTAACGATCATGATAACCGTAATTGCCATGAATTTCTTCATGAGTATCTACAGAGCGCCTACAGTAGCGTTGATGCCTGATTTCACACCAAGGCCCCTGCGCAGCAAGGCGAATGGCATAATCAATTTCATGGGCGGTATCGGAGCAGTGATCGCGTTCCTGATTGGAGGTTTCCTGTTCAAAATCAATGAATTTCTGCCGTTCTCGGTGGGTTCGATAATCATGATCTTTACGATCATAATGATGTATCTGTTTATCCATGAACCTGAGGAGATACAGGACGACAAACCGGCCGCGGAAAGCGAAGCGATGACTGAGGCCCGATCAGGTGAGAAGCTGAGCCTGATATTACTTCTGTTGGCCATATTCTTCTGGTTCACCGGTTACAATGCCGTTGAGACATTCTTCTCGACTTACGGTGAAGTCGTACTGCATATAGACAAGAGCCAGGCCTCCTTCATGCTGGCCGTCTTCTCGGCTTTCCTGGTTTTGTTTTCGATACCTTCGGGCTTCATTGCTACGAAGATCGGCAGGAAAAAGACCATACTGACCGGGATAGTAGTTCTTTTTCTCGTATTTATGTCGATAAATTTCGTACCGGGTACTAACAGAACGATGATGTATGTGCTGCTGGCGATCGGCGGCATAAGCTGGGCGCTGATAAATATCAATTCCTATCCTATGGTCGTCGAAATGACTTCGAACAAGGGCGTAGGCAAATATACGGGATATTATTATTTCTTCTCGATGATGGCCGCGATCGTAAGCCCGATACTTTTCGGATATATAAAGGATATAATCGGAGACAAATACCTCTTCGTATATTCAAGCATATCCATGGTACTGGCTTTCTTCTTCATGATGCTCGTAAAGCACGGCGAAGCGAAACCGGCGGCAAAATCGGCTTTCGAGGGAATAGAACATATGGAGACTAAATAACTTATGGAGGCTAAATAACTTATGAACGAAATAATTCAAGGCAGGCAGACTCTGAATGAAAGTGACCTGGAAGCCATCAGGGAACTGGAGGAGGTCTGCAACAGAAACGACGAGATCAAGCTGAAACTCAACTGGGACATGCTGATAAGCAGAGAGCCAGGTAATACGAACGATTTCCTGTACTATGACGATTCGGGAAAGCTTTTGGGCTATATCGCCATTTACTGCTTCGGCTTGCCCGAGGCCGAGATCAGCGGGATGGTCCATCCATCTTACCGGAGAAACGGCATTTTTTCAAAGCTTCTTGAATATGCGGCGCTCGAATGCCGCAAGAGATCAGTCAATAGCCTGTTGTTCATCAACGACAGAAATTCACTTTTAGGCGCTTCGTTTGCGAAGTCGGCAGGCTCCGCATTCGATCATTCCGAGCACAGGATGGAGATGCCCGGCAGTATGAGGCCCATAGATGTCAAATACCCGGTAGAACTCAGAAAAGCAGGCATCTCGGATATCGATATGCTGGCGAAGCTGAACGTCATCTGTTTTGACGAGGCTGAGGACGAGTCGAGGT
>JAEYOM010000140.1 GCA_023411715.1 Bacillota bacterium
TTTCCCGCGAGCTTGGACCCCCAGACTATGGGCATTCCGTCCGTTAGCACGAGGGAAGCGCTGCCATAGACCTTTCTGAATTCATCATCCTTTTGCAGCTTAACGACATGATCCACATTCGGCGTTACAATATAACCTTTCTCGTTTGTTCTTATCATTTCGTCGATTTTTTGTATGGCTTCGCCCATCGTGATATTATGTATATTTATCCCGAACAGATTGACCATATTCATTTCATATCACCCCAGGCAATTTCACTCCTGATTACTTTGGACGGAATCCCAGCCGCTAATGAACGAGGCGGGACATCCTTTGTAACAACTGAACAGGCAGCCACAATAGCTCCGTCACCGATAGTAACACCTTTTAATACTGTAACTCCGTTGCCGATCCATACATTATTTCCTATACGGACCGGCTTTGTAAAATCGCTTTCAATACCGTTTTGTATGACACTATGCATGTCGGAATCAAGAATTTGTCCGTTCCACGAAACCACTGAACTTTTTCCAATAGTTATAGAATCTTTTGCTATTAATAATGTATTTGCGTTTAACCCGCAATTATTCTCCAAAATTACTTTTGCATTGCTTCCAACCAATATCTTTACTCCGGGATATAATTTCACATTATTCCCAATGTAAAGGCTCCCGTTTTTTTCTACAACTATAACCGTCCTGTTACACAAACCGGTTGCATATCCAAAAAAGGTTGGCACGGCACCTATATTAAGTTTCCCGTCTACAGTCAGCTTCCCTCCCCGAAACAATTTAATTTTCGTTTTCCAATTTGCTTTTATCGGTAGTTTGTAAAACTTTTTCGGAGAAAATCGCAGTGATAAATATAAGGATTTTAATAGATTTAATGGATTGCTAATAAATATTCTTTTATACTCATTCATAGCGCCCCCTTATGCTTTAATATATGCGAACCATTTGCCGAATTATGGCATTATTTTCTTAGCAAAAGTCGAGGATAATTTATCTTGATGCTTTTTACTTTCTGAATGATCAAAGTTTTTGTATCCTTCCCCAGAAGTACAAACCATTGCAGTATCAGGGCCAGAATAGCCGTGATCCCGCCGGAGGAAATCAGAGTGAGCCATGTATGTGCAGGTATTATAGCTTTAACGGCAAACCCGATTGCCATAATCAGGATACTTAATATAATGTTGATACCAATTTCGTTGTAGAACGTATACCATTTGAGCCCGAGTAATACCGCAGATCTCGGTATGCGGTAGGCAAGTGCGACCAGTGAGGATCCTGCCATGGATACGCCGACGATCGCATACAGACCTAAACCGGTGGTCTTGAGTAAAATCAGTGTTACGATAAACGAAAGGAGAGAAGACACAATTGTAACCATAGAGTTTTCATAAACCTTGTTCGTAATGGTAAATACATGTTCCAAAGGCATCGCCGGCCCAATTATAAACATACTGATGATAGCCACTACCGAAAGTATCCAAAGTAATCCCGCGTCCTGTGTCGGCTGCCACAGAGAGAAAAACTCCTTGCCGTATATGATCAGAATAGCATTTGGAATCGATACGAAAACGCACAGCATATGCATAGCTTGTTTGATGCTTTTTTTCAATTCATACTGCCTTCCCTGCCCGTAAAGGATAGTCATTTCCGGCGCAAACACCCCTGAAACCGAATAAATCAGAATTATCAGCACATTAGGAACCGTTTTTGATACCGCAAGGATTCCCATAGCGGTAGCACCGATGAATATATTGCTGATCAATAGATCCAAGCCGGTGGCAAGGATATCGCCCGCCTTGCTGACGACGTTCCACACACCGGAAGCCAGCAGTTCCTTTACTTTTGCAAATTCAAACTGACTGCGGTCGACTTTGATCTCCGGCAAGAGCTTTTTGAAATAGTAGATATCGATGCACAGAATGAATATGCCGGAGACGATAGTACCAATCGCCACATACACTATGCTGGGCTTGAGAAGCAGAAAAGCCAGGAGTATTATGATAACACGGAGTATGACTGATTGGATATTTCGTATGGATTGCAGGTATAGTTTATTGGTTGAAAAGAATGAAATGGAAAATGCTACTGTCATAATATGCACGATGTAACTGGCAAATGTAATAGCGAATGTGAGCTTTACATCCGGAAGCAGCTCCACAGGCACTTTTACAAGATACTCTATGTTGATTACACATACAAGAGATATGAAAAAAACTAATATGGAAAGCACGATGTTTGATATGAAAAGCGAATTGAAGTACCTGCCCGCCTCCTCAATTTCATTATTGCAGAATTTAAGTGTAATGAACCTGCCTGCCATAGAATGCAATGCTAAAGTTACCAGCGAGAAATAATTGATAAAATTGTTCGCCAGACCGAGAAACCCATTAGCCTCCACACCCAAGGTACGGACTATGAACGGTGTCATGAAAAAGTTGATCCCCATACTAATGGCAAAAGAGCAGAGTGATGCCAATAAAGAATATGATAAATTTTTGTTTCGGTTTTGGGTTACCAGATCCATGTTTACCTCTTCCCTAACGCGTTAGCCTCGTCGATCATGTTCATAAGCCTGTCGGAGATACCCGTTTTTACTTTCCTTACAAACAGTGCATCCTGTTGCATGATTTTATCAAAATCCTTCTCATCGAATACAGTGACTGCCTTTGGAAACTCAAAATAATGAAGGTTGCGCCAGTTTACCAGCCACCGCATTTCCGGTTCGTCATATTTAACACATTTGTATTTAAACCCTGAATTGTGCACGATCGTATGAAAGTACTCTTCATCTGGGAACTGGATGCGCCTCATTTTTTCGTTAAAAACGGGGTGGCTATCCGCGAATTCCGTTATAAACCTGGCGCAAGCTCTCGTTACTGCCCATTGGGCCGCCCCGTAATATAGCTCATACTCCGCGTTCTTTTCCCTGATAATGCCGTCGGAATTGATCGTATTGAAACTATACAACAGCATTTGTAAATAACGAAGGTATCTTTTCAACGTTGATTTATTTGTGGTATAGAAATCGTCGTCGCGTTTGTTATATATCTTGTATTTTCTGGTATAATGCCAGTCTTTCGACTTTGCGATCCTGCATCCCCGGATGAATTCCTTTCCGGCGTTTTGCTCAAAAAACTTTTCTATAAACGAATTGGATCGGATCGGGTAATCCAGATTCTGAAGCAGCATGAAATAGTCATAATTCCTGTCCGAGTCCAATGCGGTTCTAAGCAGCTCGGTGGCAGCTTCGACGGCATTATAGCCTCCCCAGTAAACCTTCTTTCTGTTCCGGAGGAAGATAACCCGGTTGTTATGGGAAAGAGCGGATTCAAAAGGAGTGATATCCACTTTGGCGTCCACATGGATATACATATCGAAATTCGCGTTTTCAGTCAATCTGTCCGCCACTCTTGCCACCACTGCAGGGTCACAGTGACACAATTCCAAAAAAGCGATCCTCATATGTGTTCCCCTTTACGTTACTACACTCTTTTGAATTCGTAATGTAATATCTGCAATATCGAGACACAGCAAAATAGTAAAAAGAATCCGTTCCATTTTAAAAGAAGGAAAGGGATCACCCTGATTCCAGGAACGATTCTGAGCTTATAATCCCTTATTATTTTCATCACATCCTTCATTTTCACATACCGCAAAAACATCCGGTATCTTTCGAAAAATCCGTGTTCCGGGTGCTTTAAGGCAAACAGGAAGGCCAGCTCAATGCAGGACATGATAACTGTGCCGTACCAATATCGAGAGATATCCAGATTTCTTCGAGCCAGTATTTTTTGAGTCAATTCCTTGCGGGAATCCAGCAGCCTGATTTTCCCTTCAAGCTTTGCCATCGGGTCTTTCTCATAGACATATATCGCGGATGTTTCCCTTGTAACCAGATAATAATAGCACTTTGGATGAATATAGCAGTTTTGCGCATAGCTCAGGTATTCCGTGATGAAGATTGTATCCTCGCCGACTTTAAGGTTTTTATCAAACCGGATGCAATTTTCTTTAACCACCCTGCTGCTGACCATTGTCCTCCACAAAGCCGGGTTTTCAACATAAAGCGCGTTTTTCTCATTTTTAAGCCAGCGGTTCAAACCATCTACCGAAACTCCGATAAAACGCGGAATGAGATGATCAAGGATCGACTCTCCCCTGTATTGGCCCTCCCCGAAAACAGGATAGCAGGTTTCCTTCACCGCTCCGTTTTCAAACCGGTGATATCCGTAAATGATTGTATCCGCTTGTTTTTCTCTTGCGATATGATACAATTCTTCGCATGTATAGGGTTCGGTAAAATCATCGCCGTCAAAGAACAGGATAAATTCTCCCTGCGTACTTTCGATCCCGGTATTTCGTGCAATGGATACTCCTTCGTGATTTTTGTGTATCACAGTGACTCTGTCATCCTGCTGCGCATACCGGTCGCAAATCAGGGGGGTATCGTCGGTGGAACCATCATCTACAAGAATTACTTCAATACTCCGGAATGTCTGTGAAATGACGCTATCCATGCACTTTTCAAGATAGCCTGCCACATTATAGGCCGGAATGACTATGCTGAATACAGGTTGCATAGCTGCTCACCCTCCTGTAGAAGTATTTACCGATAAGCAAAAGAGGAAAACAAATGAATATATTTGAAATATATGCTTCCATTATTCCATAAAAGGCAAAAGCAATGATCAGCACCTTCTCCAGTTGATTTGTCCTGCGCTCCATAAAATAAAAAGCAAGGGAGATCAGGGCAAGATACAATATTCCATTGGCCATGAAAAATCCGATATACGCATTGTCAAAGTAGATACCGTCCAGCCAGTGATCCCTCCAGAAGACTTTGATTGGAAAACTGATCAGCCTCCCGAACAGGGTAAATCCGTACACGTCATAGGCCAAAGCACCGTACAACAGCCTTCCGGATAAAATATTGTTCAGATTTTCCCATAATGACAGCAGTACGCCGTTCAGCTTAACATAACTGATTGAAACCAAGGGAAAAGCAATTGAACATACGGCAAAGATATATTTCGATATAGCTGACAATGCCTTATTGGTATAGCGCCAATCCAGTTTTACCATATAAATCAACAGTATCGCGCCGGTCAATACGATAATCCCCGTATTTGTGTCAGTATACTGATAAAATATGAAATTCAGCAGCCAAATCATAATATAATGGGGGAACTTCAATTTATCATAATTCAGATAAATAAACTCCAGGCACAGCCATACAAGATAGGCGGTAAATGTATTGGCGTGTCCCAGGAAGAAAGAATGCCTCCTGACGCCATTTCGGTATACATATGTGATCAATTCCGGCCTCAGAATATTCAAAAGGATATATGAAATTACATGAATGGAAAGTATGGCGGTTTTTGTCCAGATACTTGCCTTTAGTACATTTCTGATATTGACATCCTGCATGGCGTAAATACCGACGAGGCTGAAAACCAGAGTATAATTTTTACACCTGATAGCGAAAAACACACAGATGCCAATACATGAGAGCATAAAAGCAAGGCCGTGCCTGCTATAGGATTGCATAACCAGTTTATAGCCGAACAGCAACAACGGCAGTAAAAAAAGAAAATTACCAGCCCACCCGGGTATATGGACCAAAACTGTGGAATCAAACACATTCTTTAAAATAGCAATGACAAATGCCGATATATAAATTCTTTCATTCCACAGCTTCCGCTCCCACATCCTGCCATGCCCTTTCATGTTAAACGGGTAAATTTTGCCTTTATCTTCATTATATGCGCAAGCGACCCAAACAAGCCTTCCTTCATAAGCAGATACTCGATTTTTTTGTATACGGGCGATAACTGTGCGTAAGGTGTATTCTGAATGATTGTCTGTATCATATTGCTCTTAAACGCCTCCCGGAAAGCTTCTGCGGACTCATATAAAGTACTGCCCGCTGAATATCTCAAAAACAGGTCCGTGATAATGGAAAATAATTGACGGTACATCTCCTTCTCGAGATTTGGATCCCCCCATTGCTGCGCCAGCTTGCGCCTGGAATCGTATATAGCCTGGAAATCATCCAACTTGTCAGCCATATTCATTTTGTGCATTACGCTGTTATTATGCTGCCTGTAAAACAAGATACTTTTATTTCGCACTGAGAAAGTGGACGCTTTTTGAAAATAATCCAATATGAAGACTGCGTCTTCCCCTGTTTTCATTCCTTTTTTGAATTTTAGTCCGTTTCTTATAATCAGGTCACGGTTCAAAAGCTTCCCCCAACATGTATTAAAACGAGCAGATGCCAATAAAATCATCCTTACTGTCTGCATATCCGACGTTTCCATGCTTTTTAAATGAAACAGTTCTTCCTTTGCGGATCCATCCGCCCAAAGCGTATAGTAGCTGAAAGCTATAAAATCAAAGTCCTCTTCAGCGGCCTTCAAAATATCCTCCCATTTATCGACATTTATATAGTCGTCCGAGTCCAGAAAGAATATTTTTTCCGCGATGGCGTGCATGATGCCTGTATTTCTCGCCACGGAGACACCCTCGTTCTTTTGGCTTATTACATGGAAACGGGGATCCTTCTGTAAAAAGCTTTCGCAAATATCCAAAGAAGAGTCAGTACTTCCGTCATTCACCAAAATACATTCGATCTCATTTGAAGGACATGCGGAAACCGTCTCGAGGCATTTGCCCAGATATTCCTGCGCATTATAAAACGGAATGATAATGCTGAGTTTCATGATTTTCTTCCCACTCTTCCTACGATACTATACAACATAGGAAGGATTTTCCCGTATATCCTGTAAGTTACACTGTTTATAGTCCTCATGTACAATATCTGTCTGGATTTCTTCTGTTTGAATACCCCATTTTTCTTCCAGTCCGGGAAGGTCTCCTCCAATAACCCCCAATTCCTTTTGAGAATATCCTCCCTGTCCGATTTGTCGCTCATATGGCATGTCCTCGCGAAGGAGCTGCATAAAAGTATACGCGCGAAGAGGAATTCCAAAGCGCTTTCAAATTCTTTATAGAATCCGTTCTCCAGATAGTAGCTGCGTACATTCATCAGAATCTTCAGGATATCGGAAGCCTTGGCTGACATATTATTGAGGGAGCCGCTTCTTTGCACATAATGGATAGATGCAGGCTCGACATATGAATATTTTCGTATATGCGGCACAAGCATCGAGAAAAACTGGACGTCTTCGTATATCAATCCCTTTGGGAACCCGACCTTTGTGGCAATCAGCCAGTCCCTTTTGTATATCTTGTTCCAGGCAACTGATCTTCCAAACATCAGTATCTTTTTCTTGTCGTATATCGTTTCCCCGATTTCAATATCTTCGGAATCAGGATATTTATGTCTCAGATTGCATTCGGCAATATCGCTCCCGTCCTCTTTCGCCCTTTTATAAAGTATTTCATACATATCCGTTTCAACAAAATCATCGGAATCCACATATCCGATATATTCTCCCGACGCGAATGCCATCCCGAAATTCCTCGCGTCTGAGAGACCCCCGTTTTCTTTTTGAAATGCTCTGATTTTATTGCTCTTTTTTGTGTAATCATTTATGATTTCCTGGG
The DNA here is from genome assembly GCA_023411715.1 of Bacillota bacterium. Taxonomy (GTDB): domain Bacteria; phylum Bacillota; class Clostridia; order Acetivibrionales; family DTU013; genus JAEYOM01. The sequence continues at coordinate 7,560 of JAEYOM010000140.1, forward strand.
AACCGTCGGTCGATCCGTCATTGACGACAATTATCTCGAACTCCTCCAATGTTTGCCCGGCAAGACTGTCCAGGCACCTTTCCAGATACTCTTCCACATTATATACCGGTACAATTACGCTTACCTTTATCATCCCTTACACCCGCCTTTCGGCCATTATTTTGCCATATATTCTGCCGACAATTTCCGAGTCGATATTCAAGTCGAATTTACGGGCAAATAAGAATTTGCTGTTCATCAGAAAGTCATAATCAACAAGTCTGAATATATATGGGGATCCCCTGTTCCAGTCGATACACCGCATGCAGGATATGTAGTTATTGTCGAATTTGCTGTAATATAAGCAATTCTTGTATTTTGATTCCATCAGGATAGTATGCAAAAAAAGTTCATCACAGCAAGGGGTAAAAGAAAAAAGGTTTTTAATTCTGGGTTCCTGAGATAACAAATATCGGGCAAAGTCATTTGTAATACTGAACCAATTAGAACCTTTGTACAATTTGACATTGATATTCCTTAGCCTGTCTGTTTTAATCAACCGTTGTATGCGTAAAAATATATAGTCCAATAATTTCAATAGCTTATTGCTTCTTGTTGAAAACAAATGATATTTGCGGATTCTTTCATAATAATCAAAATCAGGTTTTTCATTGTCAAAATGGATAAACTCCTTGCCATTGTTGATCTCAAAGAATTCATGTATATAATCCTGGGATTTTATCGGCAAATCTGCTCCTGATAATAAATGATAATAGGCATATTTATTCTGCACGGCTTTTCCGAGTAACGACAGTTCGCACTTGATCATGCTGTAAGTTCCCCATTTAACTGTCATCCGGTCTATAAAGACTATTTTTGCTCTTTTGACTAAAGGCAAAAATTCTGCTTGATCAAAATTATGTACTTTTCTATCTATATGTATATAAATATCATTTCTTTCATCGTCCAGTAATACTATTAGCTTTTTAAGTATGTTGAACTGATTGTGTGCCATAATAAGATAAGCGTGCCTGCTCATGCCACTTTTCCTCCGTTTTTTATTTTGACGCTTCAATTAAGGCGTCCACAATTTCCCGGTAATACCATGATAGATCGATCCGGTTCAGCAATGCTGAAGCTTTTGAATCCCCGTACGTTTTGAAGTCTCCGCCCGTATCCCACCAGAAGCAAGTAATCCCATATTGTCTGGCGGATGATACCACATATTTCGCGTATTTTACCCGCTCCCCGGTATTATTCTTGTCCCAGGCCCCAAACTCGCCCAGGATGACCGGCACGCCATTACTCACAAATTTCCTGTTGAGCCTTTCCAGTATCATATCGATTTCATGCTCATCTTTGGAGGCATTCCAGTTGTTCCGCACCTCTGTCCAGAACACTTCTTTTTTTGTCCATGTGAATTCCTGCGGCATATATGTATGTATTTGGACAATAAGGCGATTTTCCACCGCATCCGCCGGAAGCCGGAAGTTGTCTACAGCATCATGGTCAGGTGACGCTCCGTATGTGTTTACAATAAGATATCGTTCCTTATTAAAGCCTGCACCTTGCCGTATGACATTGACAAAAACCTGGTTTAAACGGTTTACAGTTTCATACGATGAAGCCTCCGTGCCTGTCCAGTTTTTATTTTCATCCAGAACTTCATTAAAGCCTTCGAATAAAAGCTTTCCGCCATACCCCTGAAACCTGTCCGCTATTTGACGCCAGACTGTTTCCAGATGCTCTTCGCACTGTTGTTCAGTTTCACTGTCAGCATTCAGCCAGGCCTCTTCATGGTGCAGATTAATGATGCAATACATTCCGTTTTCAAGTACGTACTGCACGACTTCTTCCACCCGTTTCATCCAGGCTTCATCGATTTTATAATTCCCATCCAGATGGTCATACCAGGTTACCGGAACCCTTACAGCGCCGAATCCCGCGTCTGATACCTCCTTTATCATCTGCCCGTTCGTGATGGGATTGCCCCATAATGTTTCATAATGGATAACATTTCCGGCTTTGGTAAAATCACAACAATCCAGCGTATTGCCAAGGTTCCATCCTATCTTCATGTCCCTTACCGCCTGGGAGGCTGACATGGTGTTTTTTGTGACAATTGGGATGTTATCAGCCGTTCCTTTGGCAGGTACCGAAACGTTATTTTTTTTATCATCACCCGTATGATAAAAATTGAAATAAACATATAAAAAAAGGCACAATATGAGCCCCAATAAACCAAAAACCACATACAGCCACTTTTTTCTCATACAGCGTCCCTGCCACCCAACAACCTTTTTATATTGAGAAGCGTGAAATACCCTTTGGGCGTGAAACTGAATATTTTATACCCAATACCCCGCACATCGTTTTTTGAGTTTATGTAGCAGTCCCGGTACCGTTTTTTGAGTACAGCCAGATCACAGCTTTGCGCCCGTCCTGTTGTCTTAATCATCCTGTACCGGGCAATAACCCTATCCAGGTAGGCTTTATGGACGAATGGTATTAAGTCCGTATATCCCCTTTGAATAAAATAATTTTTCCTGTCTTCAAGCATCTCGAAAATATCCGGTGTCATAGGATAATGGGGACTGCAGGTGATGCTGACGTCATTGACGCTATAATAGTACAGCACCTCTTCAGTTAGTGCGATCCTTTTCGCATTATCCATGACCTTATATGTCAGGAATTCATCTTCATTAATCTTGTTCAGCGGATAACGCAATCCCTCAAACAAATCCTTCCGATATAATTTATTGCATGGAATCGTATAGACCTGGCCATCTCTTCCATGCATATTTATCAATGCTTCACGTGCTGAAATCACATTTATTTTATCTGATTGCTTCGATTCCACGAACGCTGATTCGCCTTCAAAGCGGGCCAACCTGCAGACCGACACCTCTGCTCCATATTTAAGACAATTGGATAACAATACTTCATACATCCGTTCATTGATATAATCATCAGAATCGACAAAACCGATAAAGTCTCCGGATGCCATATCGAGTCCGGCATTCCTTGCCGCCGATACACCCTTGTTCTCCTGGTGCAGAACCTTAATGCGCCCGTCCTTTTTTTCGTATGCATCACATAATTCGCCGCTTTTGTCCGGCGAACCGTCATCAATAAGAATGATCTCCAGGTTTTTGTATGTCTGATTGACTATGGAATCTAAACACCGCTTTAAATATTTCTCTCCGCGGTATACCGGTACAATGACCGATAATTTAGGATTCATGCCGACCTCCTTTTGTTCATCCTGATAAAATATTTTACGCCTGCCCTGATTCTCTTCAAGGTTTTGAACAGCAGATTGACGGCGGCCAGCCGGGATGAGTAATATACCAGGGCATCCCTTGATGTCGCATATTTTTTTCCTTTCAATTCTTTATATTTTGCTTTAATGGTGTCTTTGTCCTTAAGGCCGTAAGCGACATCGAACTGCTCGCGTAACAGCATTTCTTCAACTCTATCCGTATAATATGCCCGGTCTTTCATATCAATGCGGTTCAAGGTTTCAAGAAGCATGATTTTTCTCTCCGCTGAACGCTTGATGAACTCTTCCATCGTGATGCGGTCATGAGAATGACTCTGTTCCCTGATGACATAAGTGAACAGATCCTCCCTGATGTAGCCACAGGGGAAATTATATACGACAGGAAGAAGCATTTGCATGTTCTGCCCCCTTCTCGACTCAAAGATATCCCGCTGGGGATTTGCAGCCAAAAAAGCGCTTCTTCTCACAATGAACAAGCCAGGGGAGTATTCAACATTTTTCTTCATGATCAGGTCTTTGAAAAGTTTATCTTCACCCGAAGGCGGAATTCTTCCGAAATCCCGCAGTTTCTTATTTAAATCCCGCTCATGCACTTCCTTCCCGTAGCACTGAGCAATGCCGAGCCGAGGATGAGCTTCCATGAACTCCACTTTGCTTCTGACATTATTTTTATCCAGAATATCATCGGCATCATGCCACATCAGATAATCTCCGTTGAAAATCTTGATGCCTTTGTTGACCGCCGCGGCTTGTCCGGCATTTTCCTGGTAAATATAGGTAAAGCTGTGTTTACCCGCTTCTATCAACGGCTTGTAGGAAAGCGCTATTTGCTCCGTACGATCGGTTGAACCGTCATTGATAAATATGAGCTCGATGTTTCTATAGGTCTGGTTCAGTATAGTATCAAAAAACCTGTTCAAAAAGTCTTCTCCATTAAAACATGGCGTAATTATAGACACGAGCTTTTCTTCCATGACCCTCACCCCCGGCCTGTTTCTCTACCATGACAGGCTCAAATTCCTTAAGTAGTATTCCGCTTCATTTCTTTCCTTTTCCAGAAGTTTTTTTTCTTTTTCATAATCAATCGGCATACAGCTTTGCTCAACGGTCAATCTGCCGTACAGGCGGTCGTATAGGTCCATTTTGTACAATAGCGAATCAATTCTGGCATTCATCGGCACATCCCTATCCTGTCTGAAAAATACCGTAAATAGCTTTTCAAAGGTGATAGACATGGCTGTCCCATGAAACGAATCGGTACAGATATAATCTGCATGGCGGAAAAGATAAAGAAAATGCTGGGGTCCGATATCGTAGAGCGATGTATCGGGTAACTCGCTCAGCTCAAGTATTTTCAGGCACAATCTTTCAGCCGTTTGCGCTATAAATTGCTTGTATGTTTCAGGTACCTCTCCCAGAAAATATACCAGCAAATATCGTTCGGGAATTTCTTTCCGAGGCTTTTCTTCTATTTTTCGATAATCTTCGGAGGTCAGCAGCAGGGTAGGGTCTATGTGTACTAAAGCTTCTTTTCCGGTCAGCGCTCTGACGAGCTTTCTTCCGCTTTCCTCCCGAACCGATATCGTATGCATTTGTGAAAGCCATTCTTTATATTTTCGGAGGAATTCCTCCGGAATATCATCTACACCGAAACTTGCTGCATAGGAATATCTTTTGCCGGGTTGGGTAAATACCATAAACTCAAAATCAGAGTTGAAATGAAAATTAGGATTCCACACCTGGTCGCTACCCGCAATAAACGCGTCATATTGCTTTGAAAAGTCTGTTTCATTTAATTTACCGTAACGGATTCTCCGGGCGTACCTTATGTATTTTTTACCGAACCCGTCAAAATATCTGCGCCTTCCCGATGCTTTCACTATTCTTTTGACTATTCTTCTAATACGAGATAGAATCAGAGAATTCATACAGACATTTGATGATAAAATGGTTTCAGGCAATACACCATACTGCTCAAGCTTCTTCTGCAGCGCGTAATTTTGCAGGCGGTTCCCAAAATTCAACCCGCTATTGGTTATTGTTATTATTGCGACCTTTTTCACCCCTCGGATAACACCTCGTCCATTACTTCAGCTTGCTTTTCTCCTGCCTCGTAATAGGGAACTATCCCCAATATCTCATCCTCAAATACATAACTAAGGCATTGCGTTATGGATCGCACCTTGTTCGAAAACAACTCTTTCAGCGCGATAATAGCGCAGATCGCGAAAAAAGCTGTCCCTGTAAAAAGCAATTGTCTCTTTAATGTGTCGTTTCCCTTGGATACGATATATCGGTCGGCTTCATCCAATATCTGTATGGAATCGTTCCCTGTGATATTTGATACTTCCATGACAAAAGCCTCCGCTACCGCATTGGCCACATTCATAGCCAGCTCCGGCGATTCACTGTCCGCCGAGATACGCATTACATAGGAATTGTCGCTTAAACTCATCATGATCATCTTCTGGATCTGATCGGCGGTGACCTCTGTATCGTTTAGCAGAGACGCCGCATATTCACATACTTTTCTGCTGGATATGAAATCCGAATAGTTAACCATCGTCCTGACATCTGTATCCGACAGCTTATATGACCCGTAAGTGGCGCAAAATACGGATGCGGTCGCGCTATAAACCTGTGTGCCATTTACGGTAATGAGGAATCCGGAAAATACCCCTATCAAAGTTACCAACGCTATAAGGATTTTTCTCTTCCATAATGCCGCTATCGCCAGCTTGAAATCTTCTATATCGATTTTGTCCGCCATTTTAATTTCATCCATCATGTCTATCCTATACTCTCCGTTCTCTTCTGATCTCAAAAGCAATGCCTGTAAAGCACAGCAGTATGGCCAGTAAGCAGCTTAATTGCAATATTTTTGTAATATTAATATTGATGTCGAAAAATTCAACATCGTTATTGGCGGCAGGAGGATCCACTCCCCCGGCCGGCTTAGGGATTACTTCTACCTGATAGTTCTGGGTTTCAGTCGAATATTTGTTTCCCTGCGCGTCAGTGTAAGAAAACGATACCGATATATTTTGCATGCCTGTTGAAGAAAAACCAATATATATCTCCTGATTCTTCCTGCTCCCGCTGAAAACTGTCCCCAATTCGACTTTGGCATTATCCATTCCGCTGCCTTTGACCGTCATGACCGTATTGTATATCTCTTCATTCTTTATGTTTTCGTAAGTAACACTGAACCTCGATTTTACATTCAACGCTACGGTTTCCGGTATATAGACCCGAAGGATCCTGAGAAAGTCCTGCGATATCGGAAGATTTATAACCGTACTGGTCGAAGTCACACCTCTGGCATCATCCTGGTATGAAATGTTTATAACACTGTTCAGATACCCGCCTTCCAGTCCGTTTGCCACCTTCAGCGGTATTACTGCCTTCATTTCATTGCCCGCAGGGATGGAATCGATATATGCCTGGCTTGATGCGCCATATTGGGGATGGACATGAGGATCAGGGCTCTCGAAGGTTATCAGGACGCTATATACCGGATATGTCGCATTCATGTTCTTCAGCGTCAGGGTAAGCTCATTGTCCTTGCCCTGGCTCAGTCCATCCCCGACAAGCTCATAACCTGTCACCATGACCCTGGGCTGGTTATTGTCCGCATATGCATACTGCGCCGATGTAAACCAGCACAATAAAGCCAGCACTGAAACGAACATCCATAAACGTTTATACATCCACCCGACTCCTTCTGCCTTTTATCCTTCTTTTTACAAGCTTCAGAGCATGCTTATACCTTCTCATCATATCGCCCGCTGAAAAATAGTCGTAATTTATTACATATCTCCCATATTGCTTTAAATCCACCTTATTAATGATCAGACCATAATATTTATCCGGGTATCCCTGTATTGCCCGTCTCGCGTCCCAAATCTGTTTTTTGGTTGTCATGCCCAGTCCTGCCACAAGCGCGATACCATCGACAACGGGAAACAATATATCTGCATCCGGAGAAACAGTGATGGGCGGAGTATCGGCAATAATATATTCATATTCCTTTTTTAAAAATCCGGCCAGCTCAACCATGTCCGCCGAGCACAGCAGTCTGACCGGGCTTTGCTGCGCCTCGCCGCAGGCAATATAATCCAGCAGCTTGTAATTTGTGTTATGAATAATATCATCTTTGCTAACCTTTCCTGCCAGAAAATCCGACAGCCCAGATTGGGAGATGGCTCCAAGTCTTTTGTAACAGCTGCTTTTTCTCAGGTCACAATCGATCAGAAGCGTCTTCCGGCCGAAAAGGGACAGCGCGATAGCCAGGTTGATGGACAGAGCCGTAGTGCCGCTGGCCGGACTGCATCCTGTAAGTATGATCATCTTCCCGTCATTAACGCTCTTTCGTTTAAAGAGTTGTACAACTATCCTGTCAGTAGCGTCATTTATCAGCGGGCTTTCTTCCCTATAAAGCTTTATGGCGATTTGTTCCATATCTTTTCCTTTCAGTATGCGTTTAAATCCCCTAATATTACAGGGATTGTCCTGGCGATTATCTCAAAATCACGCTTCAGACTTCTTTCTCTGATATATTTCAAATCCAGTCTGACCATTTCATCAAAGCCGACCCGGTTTCTCCCGCTGACCTGCCAGAGGCCTGTAAGCCCCGGCTTTACCGAAAGCCGGAGGTCATGCCACGCGTCATACTTAACCACTTCGCGTAGTATTGGCGGCCTCGGGCCGACAATACTCATATCGCCCTTTAATATATTGAAAAGCTGAGGCAGTTCGTCTATGCTGGTCTTTCTGATGATTCTTCCCACCGCCGTGATTCTGGGGTCATCTTTGATCTTGAACATATGACCGGATACTTCATTCATACTTTCAACCAACGTAAATAACTTTTCAGCATTATTTACCATGGACCGGAATTTGTACATTTTGAATACTTTACCCTTATAACCGTTTCTCTCCTGAATAAACAATATTCTTCCAGGCGATGTAAGCTTGATCAATAACGCGCTTGATAAAAACACAGGCGATAATATTATGATTCCAAACAGAGCAAAAACGATATCAATTGCTCTCTTGGCGAAAAGGTAAACGACCGAAACATTCTCAAACAGGCCCCTCCGGTCAATGACGCTCCTTACCTCAGCCAGTTTCTCTCCCATGATCATGATCAACTGCTCCCCCTGCAATGTTGATTATTTCCGGCGGTTTTGGATTTAGAAGCTTCTCAGAATACTCTTCATCGCAAAGACGGTATAATTTATCAACGGCAGCAGGGAATATGGTCTTGTAATCCATGGCGCAATGTGCATTTGAAGCCACGTAGTCAACCACTCCGGCTTTTAGAAGCTGACAGGCGGCTTCCTTGACCAGAAAACCATATACACCTGCAATACTTCCGGCGTCAATCTGTACCTGGCAGTTGACAACATTTATCAGATTGATTAAGTTTCTAAGATTCCTTATTATTTTCCGGTTTCTCTCCGGATGGGCGATAATTATTTTGATATTCGCGGCGGCAATTTTTTGAATAAGTCTGGCAGCAGTCTCAAACGGGGCATTGTAAGGCAGTTCCAGCAGCATTCTTTGCGAATTGGCAAAGTTGATGCTTTCTATGGCATCGATGAAGTTGATAAGCTTATCTTCAGCCAACACTTCATTCCCCAGTCTGATATCCATCCCGTAATCCGCTGCTCTTTCTGCAAGCAGCTCATACTTCTCCAATGCGCGGTCATTGCAAAAGATGCCTAACTGGAAATGCGGTGTGGCGATAATTGTATCTATGCTGTTCTTCTTTGCTGTCTCAATCATCCTGATTGACTCATCAAGACAGCTCGAGCCATCATCGACTCCAAAAATCAAATGGCTGTGAATATCAATCATTATCCCACTCCTTCAACTTGGAATATGTCGCACAATATCTGTAAAGTCATTACTCCCATCATAAGCATTGTTTCTCTTTCACTTAATTTATCCTTCAGCATGGCGCTTTTTATAAAGCCATTTGTTTTTACAGCATCGAACAGGCCGGATCTATTAAGGCCTTCTTCAGAGAGTAAATAGTTTGCATATTGATCGGAAAGGATTTTCCTGACATCCAAAGAGGCTCTGTACGGGAACTTTTTTCTTTTTAACAACTCCTGCGGCAAATACTTTTCCGCGATTTTCTTCAAAATATATTTTTCATTCAATGCCCTGATTTTGAACCTGTCGTCTAAGGACATACAGTACTCCACCAAGTCGTCGTCCAGGAACGGAAATCTAACCTCGACAGAATTTGCCATCGATATCCTGTCGCCCTGGGAAGAAAGGAGATATCTTGACAGGAATGTCTCGATCTCAAGGTACTGGCTCTTTTGAATGTCAGTCCATTCGCCGATTCCCTGAACGGACTCCAATCCAAGCGATTTATGATAATACGGATAACCCATTTCCTTTTTAATGGATTTCATATTATCTGAGAAAAATCTTTCGAAAAAGGCAAACTGCCTCCAGCGGGTATAGTGTGAATCCAGCAGGCCATCACCGCAGCCATGCATATAAAAATAATTCAAGCCCCCCGCCGGCGCTGAAATAAATCGGGCGTCCACAAACTGGTTTATTTTTCTAAACAGCTGTTTCTTCAGGGCGGAATCGGGATGCTTGCGCAAGAGGTTTCTAATCTTTACCTCTTTAAAAATATCGTAGCCTCCAAAAAGCTCATCGGAACCTTCTCCGGACAAAACGACCTTCACATTGTTTTTATTCACAAGATCCGACAGCATGAACAGAGGTATCGGGCCTGCCCGAAGCAGCGGGGTTTCAGTATGCCAGATGATTTTTTTGATCAAGTTTGGGATATCGCTGTTTTTGAACAAGACTGCGTTTTGCCTTATACCGAGGTGATCACACACAATTTTCTGATACTTGCTTTCATCGAGAAACTCATCCTCAAAGCCAATGGAGAAGGCTTCGACCGAACTGTCATACCTGCTCGCAATGATGGAAGTTATTAGGCTGGAATCAAGCCCTCCGCTCAAATACGCAGATACTTTAACATCTCCCATCAGTCTCTTTTGTACCGCTTTACAAAGCAGTCCCTCAATATCCCCGGCTGCCCTGTCGAAATCAATATTTTTATTGGTTTCTCTATATCCCAGTCTGAAGTATCTATTTTTCTTTATATGCTTGTTTTGAAATTCCAGATATTCACCGGGTAAAAGGCTGTATATATCCTGGAAAACAGTACGGTCATACTGCGGGGACCAAAAGGTGAATACGTCAAATACAGCCTCGGAGCACAGTATTCTCCTGACTCTGCCGCTTGCCAGAATGGCCTTTATTTCGGAGCCAAAGAAAAACTCATCATTCCTGTAATAGTAATTCAACGGTATGATTCCCATCCTGTCTCTTGCCAAAACAAGCTTCCCGCATTTACTATCGTAAACAGCAATGCCGAACTGTCCTGATAACCTTTCAAACATACCTGTTCCGTATAGTTCATACATGTGCGGCAGTACAGCCGTATCAGAATTGTTCGCGATCCTGTGCCCCTTTTGCAGCAGTTCCTCCCTGATTTGAACATAATTGAATATTTCGCCGTTAAATATAACAACGATAGTTTCATCCTCATTCCATGCCGGCTGCTTTCCGTTACCCAAATCAATAATGCTCAGCCGTTTTGATACAAGTCCCACATCATCCTTGAAATAATAACCTGTATCGTCGGGACCCCTGTGGCTGATACAGTTTCCAATATTCTCGAGGTTTGTTTCGGAACAATATTTACTTATGAATCCGGCTATTCCACACATTGTCTTACCTTAACCCGCTTCTTCTGATTTTTCCCGTTTCTGTTCTTGGCAGCTGATCGATAACCTCAAATACCTGTGGCCTCATATATAAGGGCAGTCCGGGATATACAATCCTTTGAATTTCCTCAATTGTGCACGTCTTATTCAATGTGATATAAGCCTTTATTACCGTCACGCCATCAAGAATACTTTCAACCACAGCAGACTCTTTTATATAGCTGCAGTTATTGATCACGTTCTCTATCTCCAGGGGACTTATCCTGTGCCCCATATGCTTTATCATATCTGTTCTTCTGCCCTTGATGAAAATATATCCGTCTTCATCAACTGTAGCAACGTCCCCCGTATACAGCCATCCCCTCCTTATTACATCCTCCGTTGCAGCGGGATCGTCCCAATAGCCTTTCATGATATTGGGGCCGCGTGCTATGATCTCCCCAAGCTCTCCTGGCATTATTTCAACACCCTCTCCGTTGACTACCTTAAGCTCAACGTTACTAAGGCCTTTTCCGATTGAGCCCAATTTGCTTTGTAGCATTTCAGGTTTGAGGAAGCTAAGCCTCGCACCTGCTTCTGTCTGGCCATACATGACAAAAACTTCAATATCCGGGTAATTTCTGCTGATATATCTCACATCGTCATTGTTGGCAGCCTCTCCGGCCAAAGTGATATAGCGCAGACTATCAAGGAATTTTTCATCACCGTCCAGATTTTTTATATATTTGAGCATTAAGTTAATGTATGATCCAACTGTGGAAAAACCCGTTACCTTGCTCTTTTTTATCTCTTCCATTACTTTGTAGGGAAATGCGGAGGCATTCTCTATAACGATGGACGCTCCGGCAAAAATGTGCGTCAGCAGTATTGAATTCCCATAGGAATAAGTAAAAGGCAGAGACATTAATATTGAATCGCTGCCGGTCAGCTTCAGATAGTCAATAATGGCTTCGGTGTTAGCTATAAGGTTTCCGTGCGTCAGTGTAACTCCTTTCGGTTCGGCTGTCGTCCCCGATGTAAAAAGTATCTCTGCCGCGTCATCATCATTCGCTGTGAGGCCCCTTTCACAGTCAATTATTCCTTCCTGCCGGTGATCAGGCCATATATTTAAGCGGTCGATATTAATAATTTTAAAGCGCAGCAGGCTTGTGATCTGATCCAGCTTTGGAGCTGCAGAATTACATGTAAGTATCACCTCGGGAGTACATTTTTCAATTATGTAAAGAATGCTGTCGGCCATTTTGGATGGGTTTACAGGTACAACTACAGCATTGCACCCAAGTATCCCGATAAAGGCGGAGATGTATTGTACTGAATTATCGCAAAAAACAACGACACGATCTCCCTTTTGCACCCCTCGCTCCAGCAACAGTTCAGAAACATATCCCGATATGCGGCCGACATCATTATAGGACCATATTTTGTCCCCGGTTTGCACAAAGGTATTGTCAGGGTATTTATCCGCACTCTCGCGGAAAAATCCGTATATTCCTTTCATACGCCTCATTCTATACTGTTGCCTTCTGCGGCGGTATCAGCGCAAGCTCCCATTTTACTCTTGGCTGTAAAGAAAGACGCAGGAATAAATCTTGTTTTCCTTATTGTAGTCGCTATCGAGTCGGGCGGAACGACACCTTTTATAACCGAACCCGCTTCAATAACCGTATTCCTGCCTATATGCGCTCCCCGCAGTATAATAACCCCCGCTCCAATCCAGCAGCCATCTTCTATAATTATTTCGGAACATTTAAACTCAGAAGGTGAAACGCCGTCGGCGGTATAGGCATGATCATGGTCATATATGCAAACATTGGGCCCGAACAGGCATCTGTCACCAATCTCTATTTTATGTCTGCAGACTGCAATACAGTTTCTCCCAAAAGATACCCGGCTGCCAATATGCATCTCTCCGTGATGACATAACAAATGAACATTTGTCTTAAACCAAACATCCCACATAGATAAAAAAGCATTTTTACCAACAAAAATTTCAGTATCCAATTTGAAATTCTGCCGGATACTTTTTATTTCCAATCGTTTTCCAAACCTGATTTTAAAATAAGCAAGCTTGAAAATACTTAATATTAATCTACGAAACGCGTTCATACATCCCACTTTATAAATCTATATTTTTTCGAACATTTCTCTGACGATATCGTATGATCCGTCATTTTTGACCTTCTCCAGCTTTTCAGCGCCTTCCTCCCTGCTCATATAGCCCGCCCTGACCATATTGCTTATTTCAAAGGCATATGGATGATAACCAAACCGGTCTATATGGCACTGATTCGCATAGGAGTTGAGAAGGCAATTTGAACTGTTGCCATCGGTATTTTCCGGATACTTCCATCCGATCTGTCCTATCTCTTCGACTATTAAGGATTCTTTGTACACGTTTTTAACAAAGGGATAATAGAGCCAGGGCATCTTTTCTTCGTTTTCCTTCATGAATTCAGGATTAAGAAAATACTTTTCATACTCCTCACCGAGGTCACCCACTATTGAATTCCTGGTATTTTCAAAGACTTTTGATATCGTGCGGCAATCCAGCCTCAGAAGCGGCTTTGCAGTATCCACCTGCCCTGGTGTCCATCCGAAGCATATTATTGGAATGCTCCGTATGATGGCTTCGTAATAAATCATGTTCTTTACCAGCATGATGCATAGATTACAGATTGAACTTGCCCTCTCCAGCGACACTTTGGGGTATATCCTGCCATCCCTGACATATTTAAAGGCTTTCAGCAATTTGTTCGTGGGGTATTTTACCATCAGGCTGTCGATGCCAAGATAGTCTGTAACCGCTTTTATGTTTTGCAGGGTCAATTCGCTTAAAAAGCCATTGTTAAATGTAACTGCAAGTATCGACGCATTATATTTTTCCCTGATCAGCTTTAGTGTGTAGCTGCTGTCCTTTCCCCCGCTGAAAGCCATAACGACCTGGTATTTCCTATCTTTATACCTGTCGAGTAATTCTGAAAATTCATTATCCATCATTCCGTAACCGGTTTGCTGCTTTGCAGAAACGGCGCAGTAATTGCAGAGCCCATTACTGCTTATTCTGACCGAAGGAATACTGTCGCTTAGTAAACACCTTGAGCATGTAGCCATAACAATATTCATCCTTTCGTCATTTCACGGACTAAACTCTGCTATCGATATACATACGGATTTTATTGATAGATTCGAAATTCTCTGGTATAATTTCACGATCATACACTTCGAATTTGAAGTTTTCTTCAATAAACGCAACCAATGAGATAAGGCCTGTCGAATCGAGGTAGCCGTTGTCGATCAGAGATTCGTCGCCATCAATTACAATAACCGGCTCGTTATATGAAATGATATTCTGGAAAAAAGACAGCAACTTGTCATTAACATCTTTGGAATCCATCGTAATCCCCCCCGGTATTTTTTATGCAACCATTTACATTGTTGAAAGATCCGTCCATAGAGCAAAGCTTCGCCATCGCGTATCAAAACGTATACGCCAAAGTCTTTATCCTATGACCTCCTGATCGCCCGACGGGCCGAAACACCGGCGAGGGATATCGGATTTTGTGACTGCCATGACATTTCCAGCTCATACAGGTTCCAAAAGTGATATTCCGAGATCTATAGCCCTTTCTTCTCCAAGGAAATTCAACGACACCTTTGCTCTTTCTTTCCTGTGATCAATGCTTTGTATGATACCCTCAAACGAGAAGAGAGGGCCGTCCAGCACCCGAACCCTGCCGTTTTCCATGAGCACTTTGGAGAAACCGATTTCTTCGCCGTTGCATATGAGTCTGGAAAGCACCTCCATCTCACGGTCGTCAATAGCAGCGAAAGAGGAACCGGTTCTGAGCAGTTTAAATACATTGGGAATATTTTTTAACAGATAATAGATTTCGCTGTTTATTTCGCCATTCAGCAGCACATATCCGGGAAACAGCACTTTACTTTCAACTTTCCATATGCCGCCCTTCCGGAGCTTGAGTTTCCTTTTGGGGACTACTACTTTATAGCCGTCCGGCAGTCTATATTTGACCCTTTCCTTTACATTATCCTCATTCCCGGTTACAACAAAAAGACCGTACCAGTTGTTCACTCCTGAATATGTAAACATTTTCACTACCGCACTGCACCATTTCCTGTAAAAGTATATTCCAATATTGTTTATATATTCCACCGGGTTTCTGAAAGTGACCAAGACCGGGAGTATGCAGAATTCTGCTGTACGGGTATTCTCGAGGATTCTGTCATCGGTTTTTTCCATAAAAAAAGCCTATCCTCCGGATAGGCTTTTTTCTATGTCTAAAATGAGCGAGATTATACAATTTAATTTTTCTTCATTAGCTGCATCCCGATGGGGTGCATTTTTTTGAAGGGGGTGCATTTCTCAATCAGATTATTCGTTCGCATATAATAAGGCTTACTTTTCATGTTATACCAATACTATGTCGCCGTCATCAAATGGGTCGCCACATTCCGGGCAGAACTTTGGTGGGTGCGTCTTATCATCCGGTTCCCAACCGCACTTATCACATTTGTATTGCGGTATCCCGGCGGGCTTTGCTTTGCTGTTTTTGGTACAATGAAAACCGAGCGTTCCGGAACTTAAAAAACCCTGCATAAAATGGAAAAACCATTGCAAGCACCCCTTCAAAATAATACCCTTTAAGTTGCGACACTTTAAAGGGGGTACAGAAAGGATGCTGACAATGGATCAGATATATCGTATCAAAAACATGAACAAGTTTGAAGGCAAAAGCTTGAGAAAAATCTCGAAAATCACCGGGCATGATTTTGAAACAGTAAAAAAGTATCTCGCC
>JAEYOM010000205.1 GCA_023411715.1 Bacillota bacterium
GAGTATACTGCAAATATCGAAAGGAACAGAATCATGAGGTATAGCAGCAGGCGGCGGACATTAAAAGTATAAAGCTTCATTTTTGACCTCAAAAACACAAAAACATCCTGTACTATATTATTTGATACGTACGCAGGATATGCCTTCCCGGCCGGTAGAACAGTCATGTTTTTGATACTCGGAACCGTAAGCCGATAAAATGAAACCGGATATAATCAAAAGTCCCTTAAAGGGAAAAATGAAATTAAGACCTGTCGCAGCCGCCGCAATCAATGCCAATGCCGCTGAAACCGCAAGAGAGATCAGACAGCTCCTAACACCCGATCGGACATTACAGCCGATCAGTACGCCAAGCCTTAGATAAGAGAAGGTCGCAGCAAAAGCTGACGACATAATGAAAAACAGCACAAAAGTAATAATGAAATAAGCCATGTATCGTATTTCAAACTGTGAAGGCAAATAGCCCGGAGTCTCGCGAAACACCGAAGGAATCATACCGCTTCCAAGGTACGGCTTGAAGCGTATGGTAAAAAACACTGCAGCGATCAGTATTGCAGCGCCAATGATAATCGACAGCATTGACATGAACTCCCGCTTTTTATTTCTTAAGAGTTCTGAAAAATACATTCTGTCAAGCTCTTCGGAAAGTCTGCCGAAAGAGCTTCTGACCCTCCCGGCAGCAAAGCGCAGTATGAACCATATGACCGGTATTCCCGCCATGAATATGAACAAGTAATGCATTTGAGACACTATGGTATCCGAATCATAAAAATCGCTTATCTTATAACTCCCGGGATCGATCCCCATACCTTTCAGCAGCAATTCCAAACGGCGCACCCTGAACCTATCATTATCCATGGAGGTATCCTTTATAAGAACAGTATCTATCTGTGTCCCGGGAATACCTTCACGGCTCTCAAAAGGAATATAAACCCTTTCGGTCCCTTCAGAAAGCAGGTGGGAAGCAGCAAAACCGACGTCCTTGTATAAACCTGCAATTTTGTATTTTTGATTTTCAAAGAGATAAACATATCTGCCTATCACATCATATGTGGAGAAGAGTCTCTCAGCCAGATTTTCGCTAATGACCGCCACATTTCTTCCATGCTTTGATGCTTCATATGTAAAATAGCTTCCCCTGGTGATTTTGATATCAAGAAACCTTATATACATATGCCCCGTCAGCTGCAAATCAACCGGGATCTTTTTACCACCCGCCGATATTGCTGAGGTATCGCTTCCCATATATGAAACAGCTGCGTCAGGTAAAGCTTGTTTCAGGCTTTCCATATCTGTCCGGGAGATAATGTCACCCGCCGGTTTTCCGGCGCCCCCGGCTTTCATGCCAATCAACAGCATTTTTGATGAGTTACCTGAACCAAATGCGGCTATTACCGTTTCAGACAAGCATAAGGAAAAAATCAGCAGCATCAGCGCAGCTGAAAATCTTCTTAAAACATATTTCGAAACCCTATCCTTATCCACCGTCCTCACCTCATGTCCGCCCTTCCGGGTCCGACCTTGCTTTTTCTCCATCCTCCAGCGCCCCGGATGAATACTCAACTACCTCATCGTCGGGATCCAGGCGGTCTACGGCGGTATTCAAATCATCGGAATCAAGTATTCCGACATTCACCTTTTCAACATATTCCTCCGTGCCCAGCGCACGCTCGCGAACCCGTAAAACATAAACATAGCCCGCCGTATCGCTTTCTTTTATAATAGCGCTGTTGGGTATTACAATATCGTAGCTTGCGCTTTCATTTCTTACAGTTATTTCAACTTTTTGGCCATACTGAGGCATCGCTTGTGTGCGGTCGCCGTCGAGAACGGCTGTAAACTCATAAAGGCCTTTATCCGCCAACAGTCTGCTTCCCTCTATTTCTCCCTCGAGTACTGTGGGCTCCGGCAAAGAGACCTCTGCGGTTATTTTAGTGCCCTTCCCCGCCAGCATGGCCTTTCCCCCGTCAAGCTCCCATCTGGCAGCCAGTTTCTCTTCCTTTCCTCCTATCTCGAACATTGTCTGTCCCGGATCGCAAACAGAGCCTTCCTCAACCGATACCTTCCTTAGTATCCCTGCCTCGGGCGCTCTAATCCCGCCGTCTTGAGGTACATTCCTTCCCATAAGTGAAAGCTCGAGCTTTTTTTGTTCAATTTCAAGACTCTTGAGCTTAATATTTCGCTCGTACTCCTGATTTTTAGTTTCAAACCTTTCTTTATCCAGGCTAAGGCTGCTCCTTGCCGCTTTGAGCTTTTTTTGCGCTTCCCTGACATTGGCGAGAGATTCCGCGCCGCTCTCATACAGGGCTTCTATCTGCGACAGTTCATCTTCAAGCTCCGCGACTTCAGTTTCCGTTCGTCTGAGAGCTTCGGCGTCCGCCGATCTTTCTATCCCTGTACCGTCCCTGTAATCCATAAGACCGTTCTCCAGTTCATTAACTGCCAGTTCCGCCCTCTTCAATTCCATCATGAGGCTGTCGTGATCTATGAACGCCAACAGTTCCCCATTTTCTACAGGCATATTTTCTTTAGCCCTTACTTCCTTCACCTTCCATGGTCCATAGGATTCTACCTTCAGGGTATTTTCGAAAATTATCGAACCCTCGGCGCTGACCTCCCTGCTCAGTGTACTTTTAAACGGCTTTGAGCATTGTACCTCGGGCAGACTGAAGTTGTAAATTGTCTTTGAAAAAAAGGTCAGGAGCAGGAGTATGCCCATAAATGCCAGTCCCGTATCCCTTATTATTATTTTGCGTCTATTCGTTCTGACTGCCGCACCGAGCATATGGATCGCCCCCATTATTTAAACATTATTTAAACATTATTTAATCCCCGACAACTGTATACCCTCGATAAAATAGCTCTCTCCATAGAGAAAGACAAGCAGCGCAGGAATCATATACAGAAATCCGCATGCAAAGGCTATTCCCATATCGTCTCTGTTTATCATGGACAGGAATACGGAAAGAGGATGCATGCTTGAATCTTCAAGAAAGATCAGCGGCTGTTCGACCATACTCCAGTTATCTATGAAAACAAGTATGCAAAGCGATGCGACAGGCCCCTTGCACTGCGGCAGCACAATCCGCGCAAACACCTTGAAATAGCCGGCGCCGTCTATCTTGCCGGCTTCGCAGTATTCATCGGGTATATTGGCTATAAACTGTCTCAGCAGGAATACCCCGAAGGTGGCGAATATTCCCGGCAGTATCACTGACAGGTAGCTGTTGAGCATATTCATGCTTTTCAACATGATATAGTTCGGAACCAGTGTGACTTGAAAAGGCATAAGCATTACAATTATGTATATGAAAAATATCCTGTCCCTGAACGGGAACTTCAGCTTGCCGAAGGCATATGCCGCCAGCGTGGAGATGATGAGCTGCCCGAATATGATCGGAACAGTCAGTATTACAGAATTCCAGAACATGTACAGGAACCTGGGCTCTTTCAAAAGAACGCTATAATATTGCATGAGGCTTACCTTCTCCGGTATGAGCTTGAATTTTACCCGGTAAGACGTTTGAATGGGCGCTTCCTCATCATTTGACTGCGTTGAAACCTGGAAGGTCTGTAGCGCTTCCTTCTTATCCATGAAGGAGTTTGTGAACATGTAGACCACCGGGAAAAGCATGGCAAACGATAGTACGGCAAGTGCCGAATACACGGCAGCCCTGCTGATAATCCCCTCTTTTCTGCAATTACCGACAGAAATACCTCCACTCACGCCATATACCTCCCGTATCTCGACTGCATTTTAAAAAGTACCAGCACCAGCACCGAAACTGCTGTAAACATCATAAAAGCGGCGGTCGAAAGGCGCTGGTAGGAAAGGTTGTAAAAGTTGTTGTTCATAAAATGCTGAAGCTGGTATATTCTAAGGTAAGGATAACTGCCTGCAAGCAGATATGCCTCGCGGAATACCTTCAATGAGTTTATTATCGACATTATCAACACGAAGAACCCCATGGGTATTAAAAAAGGAATCGTTATTTTCGTCAGGCATGTAAAATCTCCGGCGCCATCAATGCGCGCGGATTCGTAATATTCCTTCGGTATGCTGTTTATCGCGGCAAGAAACAGCACTACATTATAGCCGCAGTTTTTCCATATATAGATAAGAGTCAGCACCCCTAAGGACCAATCGCTCCTCAGCCAGTCCACAGGCGTGATTCCAAGCTTGCCCGTCAATATGTTCAGCGCTCCGTTCATGTCGAAGATTATCTGCCACACAAGTATCACCGAAGCTACCGGGATGACCAGCGGGAGTATGAAAAAGCTCCGGAAATACGACACCCCCTTTATACGCTTATTCAGCAGCTGGGCCAGTAAAAACGACGCAACGATGATGAGAGGTACGCTGATGAGGTTGAATAGCAGTGTGTTTTGAGAGGCAAGCAGGAACGATTTGCTAGCCAGCAGGTCCCTGAAATTTTTCAAGCCGACAAACCTAACCGTACCTATGCCATCGGTAAAGCAATACCAGAGACTTACGCAAAAAGGCGCGAGGAAGAACAGTCCGAAACCCAAAAGACTCGGCATGGCGAATATATAGCCCGCAACCGCTTCACGTGTCTGAAGTTTCATATTTCTACCCATGTTGCCCTCTTATTCATTTAAATAAATCGTAGCTTTGTCATCGATTGTTTTTGCGGTCTGTTCCGCCGTTTTTCTGCCATCGAGGAAGTCCTGCAGTTCTTCCTCCATTATTCTGTATATCTCCTCGTCTATGACGCCATAAGGCTGTATTCTGGCGTATATGTCATTTACCTGCCTGATGGTTTCCTTTGGGATTGGGATCGTAGTCATATTGACAATTATGTGAGAGTTTGAGGTAGAGCTAACACCGTTCATTTCTCTGCCGTCTACAGCGTCGCTGGTGTAATACTTTACATCCTCTTCATACGCGGCTGTATTTACTGAAAGGCCTTTTATTATGTTGGTGGCGCTCGATTTGTAGTTGGCCATTTGAAGGTCTTTTGACAAAAGCAGCTTGACAAATTTGAAGGCCGCATCCTTATACTTACAATTCGAATTAATGGCGATGCCTTCATACAATATTACTGGCGCAGCACTCTGCTTTGCATAAGAAGGATACGTCAGAATAACAGGCTGCTCTCCGAGGAAATGGTCACAGGCTGTAACCTCACTCCAGAGTTCATCTGGGTTGCCGATATATCTCTCGTCCATCATTATTATATTCTTATCTCTAATAAGCTCCTGCGGCAGCCCGACTTTATCCGAAAGTTCCGCCGGGGCTATGGCTGGTTTGATATCCTTGTATATATTTAAAAGATCTATGAATTCTCTCGTATCGAAGGCTGATTTTCCTTCTTTGCTGTCGATCAGCTGCAAACCGCTGCTCTCGATCATTTTCCTGAAGCTGAAACAGCTGTCGAAAAAGTATTTATCCGATCCCTTATTCTTTTGCATGTAATTTTTAGTGATGTCACGCAATTGCCCCCACGTCCAGTTATCTCTATCTATACTGATACCCGCGTCCCTTAGCGCGCTTTTGGTCGTGAGCAGTGAATTGAAATTGAACCTGTTGGGCAGGAAATACCTCTTGCCGTCATATACGCCGTAATCGAGCAACCTGCTGTTCAATTCACCCATGTTGAAATCCTTGTCCTTTGAGATAAACTCATTCAGATCGCAGAACACACCGCTGGTTGCAACTTTATAAAGCGAGTTGAAATAGGACGGCCTGAAGACGATTATATCAGGGCCCGAACCTGCCATAAGGCTGGTTGCCAGCTTCTTTCTGAACACTTCCAGCGAACCGCTGTCGAAAAGAGACGAGGTCCCTTCTATTTGGATATCCTTATTGTCGTTATTAAATTGCCAAATGGCGTTTTTAATAAAATTCTGATATTCGATGTAACTGATAGTAAGCTTTTGGGATGAGTCGTCAGCATCCTGTTTACCGGTCGCTGCCGCTTTTTGTGCCTTAAGCGTACTGCGGAAGTATTCTGTGACCTTCCGCTGGGCAGCCTCAGCCGCATCTCTCGCAGTTATTTTTCCTTCCTGGAACTCCTGTACAAACCGGCCTACGATTGAAATTACTTCATAATCGACGATACCGCATGTATCAATACTACGCGTTATGCCGTCCGCCTGCCCGATCAGTTTCCTTATTGTCTCGTCGCTTGTGCATCCGCCCCCCCGGCTGGGAACGGCGTCTACACTCCTGCCTTTCTGCAGCTGATTCTTTATTTTGTCACAGGCCTTGTTATTGACAGGTATACCATAACCGGACGTCTGAGACTGGATATCCTCCGACAGGAGAAATTTGATGAATTCGAAGGCTGACTTCGTATTTTTGCATTTGGAATTGACCGCTGCAAATTCATAAATCTTTGCGGAGCTAGCTGTTTGCCCATTGAAACCGGGAACAGGATATATTGTCGGATCTATTTCCTTGTCAAAGCTGGAATACGCCTGCCACAGAGACGCATAACTCCCTATCTGGTGTGATATGAAAGCGGCATCCTGTTCTTTCAACAGAAAGCTTGAATTATTTTCCCTGGTTCTGCTCGCAAAACTATCTACGGGCATTACTGACGAACAGGCCTGTTTGTACTGTTTCAGAAGTTCGATGAAATCAGGCGAATCCAGACTTGCTTTACTGTTTTCTACGTCGATGAAGCCGCCGCTTAAAAGATAATCGTTAAAATCGAGATTGGAAATGAGATATTCCCCGTCCTTCTGCTTCTTAAAGGTCCGGCCAAGGTCCTGCACATCGGAAAGAACCAGTCGTTCCTTACCGGTATTGATTCCTGTACCGTCCATTACGGCGCCCGTAGTGAAGAGAGCGTCAACAGTGTAGCTCAGCGGCATAAGATACCTGCTGCCGTTATATATCCCGCATTTCATAATACTTGAATTGTAGTCGGCTATAACGAATCCGCTGTCGTTTTTTATCAGCTTGTCAAGGCTGTAAAACGATCCCGCTTCTACATATTTCGAAAGGCCGGACAGCGTTTCCGGCATGGCGACAATGATATCCGGGCCTTGTCCATTAGCCAGCTCCGACTTGAGCCTATCCTGCATCCCGGCGTCCTGATTACTGATAAAGGTTTTTTCAACAATGCGTATTTCAGCATGCGTATCATTGAACTTTTGTATCGCATTATGTAAAGGACTGTTCCAGTCCATCACATATATCGTAAGTTCGCTGCCTGCCTTCTCCTTGCCGGAGGAGCATGAAGAAAGCGTAAACGAAAGCGTGATTGCCAAAAGCAGTAAAACTGCAGTGTATTTTTTCATTTCACACCCCGGATCAAATAATATAAATGCTGCCATATGTTCTAATGTATCACAGAAATTGGTAATATGATAAGCGGTCCGGTGGTAATGAATTCCGTCATATTACCGGGACTCCCTTATCTTGTCATAGAGCCTGAGAGGGTTGACGATTTTACCGAGCCCATAATTAATGTTATTTCTGCTGATTGTTACGGAATCGCCCGTTTCCAGCGCCGCCCGCCAGAACACCTCCGGCGTGAGGTCCGGTTTTACCTGGCATACAAGCGCATAAAGGCCCGCAATATAGCCCATGCTTGCACATGGCGCGCCCGAGGAGTAAAAAGCATAGTCCTCGGCGCCAGTAGGAGCGGCCGCACACCGTGAGTCCATCGGAACCAGAAGAGCTTCCTTAGCCCTGGAGTACCTTCCGAATGTATAAAAATCGTTGGCCCAGGACAGACCCGGGCCATAAGATGTCAAGCTTCCCGGGTCCTTCATGGGATTCCTTCCGAGTCCGTTCAAGGACATCTCTTCGTTATAGGTTTCATATAAAACATTTGAAATAACAAACATTCCCTCGCTTTTTGCACGATCGATCGCCTGGATGACAGTATCATATTCCGGCGAGGCCGGCCATATATCCTCATTTATGCAAATAACCCTGATACGGTCTTCCCTGGGCAATGCTGCGTTTATTTTTATAATATCGGATATCGAATCCGCTAACGGAGTATACTTTACATCCCGAAGCCCTCCATCGTCCAATACGCCTGCATTTCCACGGATGTCAGCATCAGCTTCGGCACTGCCCGTAACGGGCGTTTCGGCAATATAGTAGACATCAGCTTTCGGAGCAACGCCGGCCGTTATTCCCGCCGCGATAGAAATGGCAGTGCAGCCTTCACATGTAGCCGTCTTATCAAGGCAGCGGGTATCGTCATACAGCTTCAGGTTGGCACTGTATTCTCTGTGCTCCGCAAGAATCGCTCCTCCTATGATTGCAATCCCTACGCCGTCCCCGGTAATTCCATCGCTGTGCAGCTTGCGTATATTCAGCCCCGGATCCTTGCCGTACTTCATTACCAGTTTAGGATCAAAACCTTCAGGAAGCCTGTACGGCCATATTGTCCTCGTGTCGAAATCCGCATGCGAAAGCGCATCATATTTATCATCAAGCTTGAGGGAGGTCAAGTCGCTGCTTCTCAAGTCGACCTGCTTCAGCCCCGGTGAAAAACTGTCAAACGAAGGCAGCTCCATCAGCTTGCTCCTGTTCATTTTGAGAGCGTTGGTTCCGGTACCGCCAGCGTCAGCATGTATTCCTGCGTCTGTGAGCGGAGCCTGCGAGCAGCCTGCTGTAAACATTATGAAAATGGCGATATTGAAAAGCAATAATATTCTTCTCAAGAGAAGCCCTCCAAAAATCCGGCCGCCGTCAAACCTTTTTATCCGAAAAATATTCCTTAAGGTACTCTATAGCCTTACTTCTGTCGTTGGTACCAATTTTTGAATATATATCGCTGATATAATTCTTTACCGTGCCTTCGGTAATGCACAATAACGCCGATATTTGCCTGTTGTTATGACCATCCGCAAGACACCGGGCTATTTCCTTCTCCCTGTCGGACAAGACGGGTATTGTTTCATTTCCGTGATTATACCCGCTGCGGTTCAGGTCGGATAGTCTCGATGCGAGCTTTGCGGCAACAGGCGCAGGCATCAGCAGCACGCCCCTTGCTCCGTCCCTTATCGCTTCGATCAGCCTGTCTGCCTGTATGTCCTTGAGGAGATAGCCGCTGGCCCCGTAAGACAGCGCCTGTATGATATATTCGTCCTCGTTGAAGGTGGTCAGAACGATTACTGCAGTATCCGGAAACCTGCTCTTAATGAGCCTCGTGCTTTCCACGCCGTCCATCCTCGGCATCCTTATATCCATCAAAACCACATCGGGTCTTAAGGCTGCCGTCATCTCATACGCCTGCTGACCGTCCTCGGCAACCCCGACCACCTCGAAATCCTCTTCTATTTCCAGGATAGTTTTCAATCCATCCCTCATCAAGGTCTGATCATCCGCAACAAGTATCTTTATTGGCGTCATGCAAACACTCCTTGTCAACCGGTATTTGTATTGCCAGCTTAAAGCCTTTCCCCGCCGAGGTATTTATCTCCATCGTACCCCCGAGTTCTCCAATCCTATGCTTCATTGCTGAAAGTCCGAATCCATAGTTCATATTCTCACATCCCCTGCCGTTGTCCCTGAGTATGAACAGAATACGGTCATCCACGCATTTGAGCGTAAATACGAAACCCGTGCAGGAGCCGTGGCGTATACCATTGGTCAAACCCTCCTGAAGGGCTCTGTACAGCAATTTTTGCTGTTCGGAGGACAATTCCGGCAGGAAATTGAGCTCATAATCTATTGTTACTCCCGTATGCTTCCGCGTTTCATTTATCAATGAGGCTACAGAGGGAATAAAGCCAAGTAACCCTCCCCCCTCATTCAGCATCCGCACTGAATCCCTTACGTCGTTAAGGCCCTTGCGCACCTGCTCCTGAGCCAGCTCAAGCTTCTCGCAGGCAAGCCTCGGGTCTCTGCCGACCAGACGCTTTCCCGCCTCTATCTCTATCAGGACGGTTGTTAACGTGTGACCGGTGGTATCATGTATCTCACTTGCTATACGGTTTCTCTCCTTCAGAAGAGTCATTTCCTCCAGACTCAGCATAGTTTTTCTAAGCTCACTGTTTGCGGACTCGAGTTGAAGTGATTTCTCACGCAGCTTCTCGGCTGTTTCGGAAAGCACCAATTTCTGAGCAAATTGATGCTTGGCGACATACGCCGCAATAAATACGAATATGAAATACACAAGGTTTTTATATAAAGCAGGGAAAAAATACGAAAGGTCGAAATAGTTCCATCGCAAATATCTTGCAAGGTTAGCGAAAACGTACAGAAGATATGTTATCATGGAAAATATTAGGCTCGGAACAAACGCGTAATGCATTATGCCATCCATTATCAGGACATAGTAGAAAACCTGTGAAAATTCAGTCGGGTCCAGTATCGATATGATACAAACAAGAGCCATGTCCAGGGAAAACGACACACCTCCCAAAATTTTCAGGAGTCTGCTTTTTTTATTGAAAAAATTCCTGAAGCAGAAGGAGATCAAAAGCAGCAGTGATAAAGGCACAAGCACGGCTGCTCCCGAAAGATTCGACAAAACAGTACCGCATAGTGAAAACGCAAGAGCCGATAATATTACAGTTCGAAGTAGTTTATTGCTCTTTTCATCAACCATTAGGTATACCTGACATATATCAATATTTTACATAATACTAATGTATCACAATTTCAGTAATATGATAAGGTCATTAATGGTAATATTACCTTGGCTTAACAGATGCAATGAACAGGAGAGCTGCCGAGGTCTTAACAATGCAAATCTGTTTATCCCAAATTGAACCACCCCATCATATATTGGATATATGAGCAACTACAGGCGTATCGGGGCAGATACGCCAAAAGGAGGCAATATGTGTGCGATAACAGGCTGGATCAATTTGAAGGAAGACATTAAAGATCGAATAAAAATAGTGGAAGCAATGTCTGAAAAGCTTTCGGCAAGGGGGCCGGATTCCTCAGGGACGTGGAGTTCGGCCCATGCTTTGCTTGCACATAAGCGTCTGGCCGTAATGGACCCGGCCGGTGGCTTGCAGCCGATGACGCGGCAAAGAGACGGCTTTGATTACTCGATCGTATATAACGGGGAGCTGTATAATTCTCCCGATCTGAAAAAGGAACTGGAAAGCGTAGGTTATATTTTCACCACGAACTGCGATACGGAAGTGCTTTTGTTTTCTTACATACAATGGGGTCCGGGATGTGTTGAACATTTCAACGGTATTTTCGCCTTCGGGATATGGGATGAGAAGGAACAGAGGATCTTCCTCGCAAGGGACCATTTCGGAGTCAAGCCGCTGTTTTATGCATATACGGGCGACGACCTGATTTTCGCGTCCGAGTTGAAGGCATTGCTGGCGCATCCTTATATAAAGGCGGAGGTCGGAACCGAGGGCCTTGCCGAGGTGTTCGCGCTGGGACCAGCAAAGACACCCGGTTCAGGTGTATTTAAGGGTATCTCGGAACTGAAGCCGTCGCACTGCATTGTATTTGACTGTAACGGACTCAGGATACGAAGGTACTGGGCTTTACAAAGCTTCGAACACGAGGATGGTCTGGATAGAACCATAGACACTGTAAGAGAACTGGTCCTCGATTCGATAGAAAGACAATTCGCTTCGGATGTCCCGCTCTGCACGTTCATGTCGGGAGGACTGGATTCGAGCGCGATCTCGGCGCTGGCGGCGCGATATTTCACCGGAAACGGCAAAGGCAGACTGCATACATATTCCATCGACTACAAGGATAATGAAAAGTATTTCATGTCAAGCCTTTACCAGCCCGATCCCGATGCTCCCTGGGTCAGGAGGATGATCGAAGCATGCGGCTCGGAACACCATTTTATTACGGTGGATACCGACGAGGTCGTCGAAGCTCTCGATTACGCCGTCGACGCAAGGGATCTGCCGGGAATGGCAGATATAGACTCATCTCTCTGGCTGTTCTGCAGGGAAGTTAAGAAAGGCGCTACTGTGGCTCTTTCCGGTGAGTGTGCCGACGAAGTGTTCGGAGGCTACCCCTGGTTCCACAGGGACGAACTTATGAACGCGGGCGCTTTCCCTTGGGCCGGTAATACGGATCTGCGCATGAACATTATGTCGGACGATCTGATCAAAGCTATCAGACCCAAGGAGTACGCGGCGCAAAGGTACAATGAGACTCTGTCAAAAGTTCCGCAGCTTAGGGGTGAAAATGCTGTTGACAGAAGAAGGCGTGAGGTTTTCTATCTCAATTTCATCTGGTTCATGCAGACCCTTCTCGACAGGAAGGACAGGATGAGTATGGCGCATGGCCTTGAGGTCAGAGTCCCGTACTGCGACTACAGACTGGTGCAGTATGTCTGGAATATCCCATGGGAAATGAAAATGCTCGGGGGAAGGGAAAAAGGACTGCTCAGGAAAGCCCTCGAAGGCGTTCTGCCCGACGACGTGCTGTTCAGGAAAAAGAGTCCCTACCCGAAGACCCATAATCCGGCATATGAGGCGGCAGTTAAGGAAAAATTGACCGCGATAATACATGACACCGGCTCCCCCCTGTTGCCGCTAATCAACAAAAGAAATCTGCTGAAGCTCATTTCGGGCGAATCGGACCTCGGAAAACCGTGGTTCGGCCAGTTGATGGCGCTGCCACAGCTGTACGCATATCTTATACAGATGGATCACTGGCTGAGAAAATATAAAATCTCAATAAAGATATAGGGCTATGGTAAGCGATCAATAATAAGATATTTAGATAAGTGATTAACAAAAAGCAGGTGGCTGGTCATGAGTAAATTTACGCCTTCTTTCAAGGGCGCTCTTGACATGCCATTTGCTTTTCTCTATATTTTAATCAAGGCTTGCAAGCCAAAGTAATGAACGTCCGAGCCGCATACGCCTATGGCTTCCATCTTGACCAGCACTTCGTCAGGCTTTACTTCCGGCACTTTCACTTCACTGAATTCAATTTTTCCAATTGCGGTTAATACCGCTGCCGTATTTTTCATACCGTCCGCTCTATTCATTCTCTAGCCCTTCAAGCTGCATTCCAGCTTCGGGCAGGTCTCCATGCACTCCTTTATCT
>JAEYOM010000018.1 GCA_023411715.1 Bacillota bacterium
TAAATAAGCGGGTATAATAAAGTAAAGGGACACACCATACAAGGTTAGGGGACACACCTTCAAATACCGTTAAAAGGTATGTCCCCAATGGATGCTGTCCAAGTTATGTCCCTTTTCGACGCTAAAGCAATGTGGGAAAGCAATGTACAGGGACACACCTTCAATGGTCCGGTCAAGAAATGTCCCCGTTATTATGGTATATCCCCTTACAACAAGAGAAAAGGACTTGCGATGAAAGTATTGATTATAATACCCGCATACAACGAAGAAAAAAACCTTTCGGGTCTGCTCGACAGACTCGCAAAGGTCTGTCCGGAACATGACTTCGTCGTTATAAACGACAGTTCGGAGGACAATACTTTAAAGCTCTGCAGGGAGCGCGGCGTACATGTTATAGATCTGCCTGTGAACCTTGGCATAGGCGGAGCAGTGCAGGCCGGTTACATGTATGCACGCTATAGGAACTACGATGCTGCGGTACAGGTGGACGGCGACGGCCAGCATAACCCTGAGTTTATTTCTGTACTGCTGAATGAGCTCGATAACGGCGCGGATCTCTGCATCGGTTCGAGATTCCTTTCTGATGGCGGTTTCCGTTCCACAGGCGTACGCAGGTTTGCAATACGTTATTTCAGCTGTCTGATCCGTCTGTTTTCGGGTCTCAGGATAACGGACCCGACTTCGGGCTTCAGGGCCTGCAATCGAAAGGGCATACGGCTGTTCGCGGCAGATTACCCCCGTGATTACCCCGAACCCGAGTCTATTGTAAATGCAGTCAGAAACAAACTAAATGTAAAAGAAGTGCCGGTCATTATGAACGAGCGTAAACAGGGCAGGTCCTCGATCACAAGTATGAAATCGCTCTACTACATGGTCAAGGTCAGCCTTGCCGTCATATTGGCCTCCTTTTACGGATACAGGAGAATGGAGGCGGATCGTTCGTGAATACCAGGCTTCAGATAATAATGATAGTTGCTTCCATGATATTTTTGTTCTATATAGTCATGATGCTCCGCAACAGAAAGATAGAGCTGAAATATACGCTGGTATGGCTCTTTGCAGGCCTGTGCCTTATTGTGGTCGCCGTTTTCCCGGGCCTGTTGAGGCTGCTTTCGAACCTTCTGAACATCGTAGAGCCGGTCAATACGCTCTTCCTATTTATAATTTTCTTTCTGCTGCTGATACTCTTTACGCTCACAATAGCGATATCGAGGAACGCTATCCGCGTCAAGACCCTCACTCAGGAAATAGGCATGCTTAAAATGGAACTGGATAAACTGGCAGATGATAAAAAAACGGAGTAAAAAAGGAATAGACAACAAATATATTAAATAAGGTACTATCCTCAAAAATCACGGATAGTACCTTTTTTACATCAACCTGATATCCTAATCCTCAACAAGATCTATGCCTCCCAGAATCATATGGGCTAATCCCAGTCCAACCAATCCCGCACCTAAAGATACCTTGGCATCCCTTTTTGTCATTCCATGCTTTTTCATGTCAATGCCCCTAAGTGTTGCACCGGCTGCCGTCACAACGGTACCGATAATCAAAGGCTTTATTCCTTCGCGCATATGATCTCCTCCTTTTATTAAGATATAGATTCTATAATAGTTTTTAGATAACAAAAAGATTTTATGTATATGAAACTGTTTACTTTTCGAAATCCACACCCTCGGAATTGCCTCAAACCGCCAGAATATTACTGTCTTTTGCCGTCATTTGCTGCCCATTCAATATCTCCTCATAGATAAAACACCCCGTAATATGGTTACGCTCATATTATTTGTATACGATTTTTCTGACCGTCTCTGTGGAAAGGCAGTATTCCTCAGCAAGCTCTTCAATACTCGCTTTGTGGAAATACTTATTCCTGATTTCCTCATTGCGCAGATTATAAAATGTTCTTGCACCTGAATCATTACCCCATTTTTTACGTTCTGTACTGCTTGGAATATACAGGGTTTCCCCGGAAGCGTATTTCTGTATCTCTTTCAGCAGTTCATCCGGAAGGATTTCCGATGCATTTCGGTATTTCATCGAATGCACCCCACTAACTGTTTTTTGCCAAAAACTGCTCCAGCGTATCATACTTGTTCAGAACAACACCATGATTTTCAATCTCAGAAACTATATACCGCTCCAGTTCATACGCTCTTTGTTTAAAGGCGCTGAGGTCCGCCGCGTCAAAGCTCCCGAGCAGATCCATTTCCCTTAGACCGAATTCCTCCTTGATAATGTTGAGTTCGTTTTGAAGATTGATTGCATCCGGGAAAGCCCTCTCGTAGTTTTGAGTATCGCAATGATGGTAGATTCTGCGCCAGGTCAATGACTCTTCCTCGTACCAGTCCGCCAAGTCTTCAAAGTCGGGCGTTTTTGATTCAGCTGTCTTCAGCGGCTTGTGAGCTGCAAGAAATCGCCGCGTTGTGCTGATTATCAAGTGGCTGAGATTTTTCAATTCCTCAACCGATTTTGCTTTGACAATTGCTTTAAAATAAATGATGAAGTTTTCGGGTATCTCCTTCATCTGAGCCAATTCTACGGTCTCCAAATCAAGTCTTTGCCTGAAGTACGTCCCGTTGATGCAAGCGACTGCGATGGATAGATAATGTGCTATAAACCCTGCTGCCATCCTCACTTTGTAAAGCGAATCTTCAAACATCATAGTGCGGTAAATTTCCATAGCGGCGTCCAACTTCTCGAGAGCCTTTTTTAGCATGAAACCTTTATCCTGTAAGTTGGCTTTCAGTCTTTCCTGCATTTCCGAAAATTTGTTTTTGTCCTCTTCATTGCGGAAATACAGAATTTTTGCATCACCTAATCCGAATGTGAAATCATCATTAAAATCCGCCATGTTTTCTATGCGCTGCCACGAACGAGGATACAGGTCATGACCCACACCGTCGATGATGAAGGTCTGCCCCAGCTTATTTCCGTTGTCGTTTGCAGGCACAAAATAATCAAAGCATTCACCGTGGCAATCATTATCCAGTGAATGACCCGAGATTGCTATCAGCAGTGCGACATCGTCTTTGTATTTGTTCTCTATTTGGGTAATAGCCCAATTTGTCAGTTCTTTTTGGTTTGGTTTCACTTATAATCACCTCGTCATTGATTGTGTTTAGGAATGATCATCCATTAACAACAGTATATAGGCAAGTGATATATACAACAATGCCGAGATTTATTGTAAGAGTTTTTACCCTACACTCTACTTACCTGATAAAATCATCCCTGTCTCTCCTTCATTAACCGCCGCTATTTCCCTGCGATTTTCGGGGGGTCCCTTTCGATGGCTTCGCGCGGCTGGCCGATCTCGTCGTATGTAACTACTATGTTCTTCCCGATTGCCTTTGCGTGGTACAGCGCCTGGTCCGCCTTTTCCAGAACGTCCTTTATTTCCTTCGCATGCCTCGGATATTGTGCGACGCCGCAGCTTACAGTCACCTTCTGATGCCCGTCCTGAGGCCCGAGGTATATGCGCTGCTTCTCGAGCTGCCTCCTGATCCTGTCCCCTACACTTTTGGCTATGATGATGTCCATATCGCGTATAAGGATCATGAATTCCTCTCCTCCATAGCGTATAGGTATATCAGATTTTCTGACGCACTGGCGTATTATATCCGAAAACAGCATTAGCAGCTTGTCACCGGACAAATGTCCGTACGTGTCGTTAAAGCCCTTGAAATTATCCAGATCGAACATGAGAACATTCAGAGCCGTGTTGTTGCTGTCTGCATACTCGACCTCTTCCCCGACCTTCTGGTCGAAATAATGGCGGTTGGCGAGGCCTGTGAGCTTATCCGTGCGCGCAAGTCTGAATTCCTTTTTGCGAAGCTCGTCATATTTTTTGACCTCGCAACTTATCCTGGAGATCGCAAATGCAGCCATAAGGAATAACAAATCACGTATCACGAGAGTCGAATAGAGAATATTTTCCGTATAGTACCTCCCCGAGAATATACAGGTGACCGTGTAGACGGCAGCGCTTATTATGCCGGCTTTCATGGTGCTGGCGAAATCGTTGTATATCCCGCAGAGGCCTATGAGAAAAATGAGAAAAACATAAAGGTCGGACTGCAGCCCGCCTGTAAACAGGATCAGCAGCAAAATCGAAATTATATCAATGTACAGAACGTTTGCCGAGAACTTTTTGCCTGTGTGAAGATAATAAGCAGTAGCAGCGCCGTTATAGATGGCAACAACAGCAAGCGACTCAAGGATCGCATCACTCTGTATCTCAAACCTGTTGCTGGTAATGCTCAGAATAGCGGAAAAGATAAAAATCATCCAGCGGTAAACCAACATGATCATGTTGCTCTGCGTACCGGGATTACTTATTTTGTTAGGGTTTCCTTCTTCCTTCTGTGAGTTGGCCCTTTCTTCCAAAAAATCACCCTGCTAAATATATTCACTTTAGGTCGATGCCGGTAAACTTCGGTTTGTCTCCGTTCAGATACACCTTTATATGGCTGTGTTTATCGAATTCCGATATTTCCCGATTGGCTGCCTTGATATAAATATCGACACTTTTCCTTACATCGATAAATATCCTGTCAAATATTTCGCTCTGCAGGATCCTTATTATGTTATCTATATATTTCAGCGGTGAATGGGCAGTCCTCGCCTCCAATATGACCGGTATCTTCGTATCCGAATCGGGCCCGAACACCTGCGCATGGATACAGCCGGGTTCGATACTGTTGTCCGTGGGATAAAGCATGTCCCTTTCGAATAGAAGGTCGGATTTCATATGAAGTCCTCCGTTACGATATTTTGTACTTATAGTATAAAAATATCATTAAAATTCATTTTCGTAAAGTCTTTTGTAAACCGAATAGTTCTTTTTGACCTTTTTTATGTATTGATCCGTTTCCGGGAACGGAATGCGCTCAAGCGTCTTCCCGTCCGGGCTCAGGCTTTTATCCCTGAGCCATTGGTTGACGTTTCCGCTGCCGCCGTTGTAAGCCGCCAGAGCCAGATCCATGTCGCCGAATTCCCCATATAGCGACGAAAGGTACCAGCAGCCGATTTTTATATTCGTCTCGGGTTCAAACAGGTCATCGCTGGCATAATTCTTCATTCCCAGCTTTCCGGCTGCCCATTTGCCCGTTTTCACGGATATCTGCATCAGGCCTCTGGCATTAGCATGCGAGACCGCGTCCGGCTTAAAATTGCTTTCGACATTGATAACCGCCGTAACAAGATAGGGGTCAAGGTCGTATTTCTCCGAATACTCGCTGACCAACCCGGAATATTTTATTGGATAGACCGTTTTGACCGCTGTGTACAGTGAAAAAACTGCAGCGGCTGAAATAACAAGAAAAACAATAAGAGCTATCAGTATCCTTTTGACTTTTCTCCTTTTACCCATCAGTACGCTGCCACTCCTGCTTTTTTTGGAGGAACAGCCTGACGACTGCCTGTTCCAGATCCTCAATGCTGCCATTGTTGTGCAGAATTTCGTCCGCCAGTTTCAGGTACTCGTCCTCCCTTAGCTGCGAATCTATTCTGTCGGATACTTCAC
The DNA here is from genome assembly GCA_023411715.1 of Bacillota bacterium. Taxonomy (GTDB): domain Bacteria; phylum Bacillota; class Clostridia; order Acetivibrionales; family DTU013; genus JAEYOM01. Next base: position 5,531 of record JAEYOM010000018.1, read on the forward strand.
CGTATGAAAGTCCGCTTCTTTCCATTACCCTGTTTATCCTCGTTTCACGCTCCGCAGAAACCACCCACACTTCGTCCGAAAGATCCAAAAAACCCTTTTCCACCGGTATAGGCGCGTCGATCACGATGATGTCCCATTTGCCTGAATTTTTAAGTATTTCTACCGTATCGTATATTTTCTCCGTAATATGCTTATGAGTAATATAATTGAGGGCATGCAGCTTCACCTTGTCTCCAAAAGCCATAGAAGCCAGTTTTGCTCTGTTCAGTTCACCGTTTTCACCGACAATTTCTTTCCCGAAATATTCCACCAGTTCGTCAAATGCCTTGCCTCCGGCCGCAGTTACGCTCTTTGCCAGAACATCGGCATCGACCACGGCTGTGCCAAGATCCCTGAGAGTTCTTGAAACTGCGCTTTTACCGCTCCCTATGCCGCCCGTTACCCCAATAATTTTCATTGTCATCACCTGTTTTGCCATACCCTGTTATTTTGTCTCGTACCAGCTGGCGCCTGTTTTTACCTCGGCAAGAAGCGGGACCTTCATAGGCACCGCATTCTGCATGCAATCCCGCAGGATTCGTTCAACCTGCTCCTTCTCGCTTGCATGTGTTTCGATGATGAGTTCGTCGTGCACCTGTAAAATCAATCTCGATTTCATATTATGTTCACCAAGCTGTTTATATACCTTCACCATCGCAATTTTGATAATATCGGCGGCGCTGCCCTGTATCGGCATATTCATCGCCACCCGCTCACCGAAGGACCGCATATTGAAATTGCTCGCTTTCAATTCCGGCAGATACCTTCTCCTTCTGAACATCGTTTCAACATAGCCGTTTTTCCTGCCGTTTTCAACCGTATCGTGCATGTAGTTTTTAACTCCCGGATACCTCTCGAGGTATTCGTCTATATATTCACGGGCTTCCTTCCTGCTTATGCCCAGGTCCTTCGCAAGACTGAAATCGCCGATGCCGTAAACGATACCGAAGTTTACGGCTTTAGCTCTTGAACGGAGCAGCGGCGTCACCTGTTCCCATGGAACGTTGAAAACGTTCGAGGCGGTTGCTGTGTGTATGTCTTCATTGTTCCTGAAGGCGGCTATCAAGTTTTCGTCTCCCGTAATATGTGCGAGAACTCTCAGCTCTATCTGCGAATAGTCTGCGTCGGACAGGAAGAATTCATCGCTTTTGGGTACGAATACTTTCCTGATCTCCCTTCCCATTTCGAGTTTGATCGGAATGTTCTGAAGGTTCGGTTCCGTGCTGCTGATCCTGCCGGTAGCCGTCACAGTCTGGTTGAAGCTAGAATGTATCCTCCCGTCAACGGGATTCACCACATGGAGCAATCCCTCCGCATATGTCGATTTCAGTTTCACGAGCTGCCTGAATTCCAGTATGCCTGAGACTATCTCGTGCTTTGAAGCCAACTGTTCGAGTACTTCGGCATCTGTCGAATACCCCGTCTTCGTCTTTTTCAGCACAGGCAGGCCGAGTTTTTCGAAAAGTATCACGCCGAGCTGCTTAGGGGAGTTTATGTTGAACTGCTCCCCGGCCAGTGTGTATACTGCGTTCATCGAGGCCGCTATCTTCTCGTCCAGTTTCCCGGAAAACTGCTCTAGTCCTTCGGCGTTTACCTTGAAGCCCCTGTATTCCATGTCTGCCAGCACTTCGATCAAAGGCAGCTCTATTTCGTAATATAGTTCGGTCTGGCCATTCTGTTCTATCTGCCCGCCAATTACCTTTGTCAGTTCCATTACAGTCCTGCTGTGGCGCACAGTGATCTCAGCCAGCTGTTCTGCGGATATTTCAGCAAAAGGCGTATAGCCTCTGCCTTTTCCCGTAAGCTCCTGCACCGACCCGAACGTGTGTCCGAGGTATTCCTGTGCCAGTTCCGCAACCGTATACGTATCGCGTGATGGGTTGAGTATATATGCGCCGATCATCGTATCAAAAGCCAGACCGTCAAATGAGATCCCCTTCCATTTGAGATAAACAATCAGGTTTTTCAGGTCATGGCCGTATATTTTTATCGACTTGTTTGAAAATACCGGGCAGAACAGCTCAAGAAACTGTTCTACGCTTATGCCGTGCCCGATAGGAACAAATACATTTTCATTGCCCCAGGAAAGCGCTATCCCGGCCAGCGTCGACACGAACGCGTCGGTTCTGTCCAACAGCTGGAATATGGAGACCTCACCTGCCGTTTTTATCGAGGATACCGTCTGCGCAAGCGATATCGAATCCTCTGTGATCGTATACGAAATCTTTTCCAGGTTTGCAGCCGCCTTTGCCGACACGCCGCTCAGGCCGAATTTTTCTATAAAGCTCTTGAAATCAAGCCGCTTGAAAAGCTCATACAGCTTATCTTTATCATAATCCTGTCTTTTCAGTTCTCCTATCTGGCAGAGTTCAGGCATATTCCTGTCTATAGTAGCGATATGCTTGCTCATGAAGGCCAGTTCCCTGTTTGCCCCGAGCTTTTCGCGCACGCTCTTTTTATCGATGCAGTCAAGCTTTTCATATATGCATTCAATGCTGCCATACGTCTTTATCAGTTCGAGTGCCGTCTTCTCGCCTATCCCGGGCACCCCGGGTATATTGTCCGATTTGTCGCCCATGAGGCCTTTTACGTCAATGAACTGAAGCGGCGTAACACCGTAGTGCTCAGCCACTCCCCGTGCATCGTAGGATTCGGTTTCAGTCCTGCCTCCTCTGGTAATAGGCAGTAATATTTTGGTGTTCTCAGAAGCCAGCTGCAGTGAATCCCTGTCGCCTGTGACTACAACCACCTGCATGTCCGCAGCTTCAGCGCACTTTGATACCGAACCGATGATATCATCCGCCTCATAGCCCTCCAATTCAAGCCTCTTTATGTGCATCGCATCAAGGACTTCCTTCATGTACGGCACCTGCTCCGCCAGTTCGGGAGGCATCCCTTTTCTTGTGGCTTTATAGCCTTCAAACTGCAGATGCCTGAAGGTGGGCGCCTTCAGGTCGAAAGCCACGCACAGGTACTGAGGCTTTTCTTCCTCGAGAAATTTATTCAATATGTTCAGGAAACCGAATATGGCGTTCGTATGCAGACCGTCCGCAGCCGAGAGCATCTGCGCTCCCTGAAGTCCGTAATAAGCTCTGTTTAGTATGCTGTTGCCGTCTATGATCATTAATTTGTCCGCCATAATAACCTCCGATCAAACGCATCAATTGCTACCGCATTAGTCTTCGCCAGTTAATTGTACACAAAAAAACGACAGCCGTAAAGGCACGGTTTAGTACGGAAATCAAAAGAGAGGTATATCGCTTGATAATGCCTCTCTTTTGAAAGGTATGATTAGTTTTTTCAAAATCGAATAGAACTTATTTGATGAGCCCCAGCTCCTTTGCAATGTCCAGATTCACCATTAATACGTTGACGGTTTCTTCCCCGAAAATACCGAGTAACTTACCTTGTGTATTCTCTTTGACAATGGCCTCCAGTGTTTCCTTTGACAAACCGGTCGCTTCAACCAGCGCCGGTACCTGGACTGCGGCCGATGCGGGGCTGATATGCGGGTCGAGTCCGGAGCCTGATGCCGTCAGTAAATCCGTGGGAATATCCTCTTTCATTACGGACGGATTTGCTTTCAGGAACTCCGTGATATCGGCCTCCACACGTTTAACAAGCTCCGGGTTTGTCGATGCGTAGTTCTTTGAACCGGAGCCGACTCCCGTATATTTGCCGCTCTCTTTGTCCTCCTTTGTGTACGTGTTGTAATTCACAGCTGAAGGGCGGCATTTCATGAACCGTGTGTCCGTAAAATCTTGTCCTATAAGCTTCGAGCCTACAGCTTGACCATTGACTGTAATGAGGCTGCCATTCGCCTGCCTGGGAAAAATTATCCGGCTGATTCCCGTAAGCAGCAGGGGATAAACCAGTCCGCATATCAGAAGCAGCACTATTGTCACCAGGAACGGCCTCTTTATTCCTTTCAAAAATATACTCATTATCAAAACCTCCTATTCTCAACTTAAAGTGTCAACAGCGGGATCAGATGAAATCAATAATTTAATGTATGTGACACTGCTCACTGTAGACATCTTTTCCCAATACCTTGTTTACGGACCTTATAAATACGCGGTAGCTCCCGTCTCTGTCGGTTCTGTGGGGGAGTGCCAGTGACAGAATTTCCTCGGCATCTTCCTCATCAAAATCGAAACAGCTTGCCAGAATAGCTTTGACATCATCGGAAGATGCTCCATGAACAAATTTATCGGCTGCCTCATAAATCTTCTCGTCTTCATAGAAACCCGAATGTTTATAGCAGTAGTAATCTTGTATTTTCTTATAACCGTAAATGATAACAAGGGCAATGGCCAACAGGCCGATGCTTGCTAAAAAACTGCCCATAAAACAACCTTCCCCCTAATCCGGATAACCTCCCATTTTAGCACTATTATAGGCCCAAAGCCGCCAGTACCGGGGTGATGACCATATCAATCAGCTTGATACCCACGAAGGGTGCGACAATACCGCCTAGCCCGTAAACCAGCATATTGCGGGACAACATTTTCTCCGCCCGCATCGGTTTGTATTTAACACCTTTCATAGCAAGGGGGATCAGGAGCGGAATAATGATGGCGTTGAAAATTAAAGCTGAGAGGATCGCACTGTAGGAAGTGGACAGCGCCATGATATTGAGCGTTCGCATTTGCGGAATGACCGCCATAAACATTGCCGGGATAATCGCAAAATATTTGGCGATATCATTGGCAATACTAAATGTCGTCAGCGAGCCCCGCGTGATTAAAAGCTGTTTTCCAATTTCCACCACATCCAGAATCTTGGTGGGGTCGGAATCCAGGTCCACCATGTTCGCCGCTTCCTTGGCGGCGGCGGTTCCGCTGTTCATCGCTATACCGACATTTGCCTGCGCCAGTGCTGGTGCGTCGTTGGTGCCGTCTCCCGTCATGGCCACGATCTTGCCCTCGGCCTGCTCGGCCTTGATTGCCTTGATCTTATCTTCCGGCTTGCATTCCGCGATAAAGCTGTCAACACCGGCCTCCTGTGCTATCGTCGCAGCAGTCAGCGGGTTATCGCCCGTACACATAATAGTCTTAATTCCAATGGCGCGCAGCCTGGCGAAACGCTTTACCAGCCCCTCCTTAATAGTATCTTTCAGATAAATGACCCCTAAGATCCTGCTCCCTACGCATACTACCAGAGGAGTCCCACCTAACTTGGCAACTTCATTGACCCTGCCTTCCAAATCCTTCGGGATGGAGCCGCCCAGCTCCTGCGCATAGTTTTGGATCGCATCGGAAGCACCTTTACGTATCCTGGTACCGTCCGGAAGATTGACGCCACTCATGCGGGTCTGCGCTGTAAACTCCATGAACTCCATACCGGTGATCGTTTCCTGATGCTTTCCGCTCAGGCGCTCGCCAAGCTCGACTACCGATTTCCCTTCGGGGGTATCGTCTTTGATTGAACTGACGACGGCATAGTGGATCAGTTCATGTTCACTTGAATTACCTACAGGGATAAATTTCGCAGCCATACGGTTCCCGTAGGTGATGGTGCCGGTTTTATCGAGGATCATGGTATCCACATCGCCACAGACCTCCACGGCCTTGCCGGACATGGCAATGACGTTAAACCGCGTAACACGGTCCATGCCGGCTATGCCGATGGCCGACAGCAGCCCGCCGATGGTGGTAGGGATCAGGCACACCATAAGGGCAACCAATGTGGATATTTGCAGGCGGACTCCGCTGTATACCGCGATGGGGTAAAGGCTGACAATGACGATCATAAAGATGATTGTCAGGCTTACCAGTAAAGTGTTCAATGCGATCTCGTTGGGCGTTTTTTTACGGGTTGCGCCTTCCACCAGAGAAATCATTTTATCCAGAAAGGATTCCCCCGGGTTGGATGTAGTCCGGATTTTCAGCCAGTCGCTGACCACTGTCGTTCCGCCTGTGACCGACGAGAAATCGCCTCCGCTTTCCTTCAATACGGGCGCGGATTCGCCGGTAATGGCGGATTCATCCACCGAGGCGATGCCTTCGATTACCTCGCCGTCGTTAGGGATCAGCTCTCCAGCTTTAACAAGCACTACATTGCCCTTTTTCAGCACACTGGCGCTTACGATGGTCTCCTTGCCGTCATTGCTCAGAATGCGAGCCTGCATATCCTTCTGCGTTTTTTTCAAGCTTTGCGCCTGTGCCTTGCCGCGGCCTTCGGCCACCGCCTCCGCGAAGTTTGCAAAGAGTACCGTAATTAAAAGAATGACCGATACAATTGCGTCATACAGTCGCAGGTTGTTTCCTTCATCCCCAAACAGATTCGGAAAAAAGCAAAGCAGCAGTGTCACGACAAACCCTATTTCTACCACGAACATGACGGGGTTTTTCATCATATACCGGGGATTTAATTTTATAAATGCTCCAAGAATGGAGGATTTCAGGATGTCTCCTGTTATAAATTTTGTGTTCTTTTCTTTACTCATGAAAGTACCCCCCTTAACGCCATAAGGTCATATGCTCGGCAATCGGGCCAAGAACCAATGCCGGGAAGAAAGTCAGCGCGGCAATGATTAAAACGACCACGAGCAGTGATATGGTAAATGTCCTTGTATCAGTTCTTAATGTGCCTATAGATTCGCTGACCGGCTGTTTTAACATCAGTGAGCCCGCAATGGCCAGCGTGATGATGATGGACAGGTAGCGTCCGAAGAACATGGCCAGCCCCGTCGTAATATTCCAGAAATACGTATTATCCGCCAAACCCTCAAAGCCGGAGCCATTGTTGGCAGCCGAAGATGCATATTCGTACACTACCTGCGTGAGTCCATGATAGCCGGGGTTGGTGATTCCCGCGAGTCCTTCCGGTACGGCAACAGCTAACGCTGAAAAAGCCAAAATCAGCAGTGGGTGGATTATGATGCCGAGCGCTGTCAGCTTCATTTCCCTGCCTTCAATTTTTTTAGCCAGATACTCCGGCGTGCGGCCTACCATCAGCCCGCAGATAAACACGGTCAGGATCACATAAAGAATCATGTTCAGCAGCCCGACGCCCTTGCCGCCAAATACAAGGTTAAGCATCATATTCATCAGCGGGACCATGCCGCCGAGCGGAGTCAGCGTATCATGCATATTGTCGACGCTGCCGGTGGTAAAAGCGGTCGTTACTGTGGTAAAAAGCGAGGATTGGGCAACTCCAAACCGGACCTCCTTGCCCTCCATGTTGCCCATGCTCTGGCTCAGCCCGGCCTGCTCCAGTACGGGGTTTCCGGCTTTCTCTGCCCCAAAGCAGACATAAATGCCCACAACAAAAATGATAAGCATCACGGCAAAAACAGGCCTGGCTTCACTGCCGAGCAATGCCTTCTTTTCCTTAACCTTTCCGGTTTCTTTTTTGCGGTCGCGGACCATGAGGCCGAACATAATTACACAGGCTCCCGGGAGAAGCATCATGGAGAGCATTTCAATCATATTGGTAAGGACGTTGGGGTTCTCAAAGGGCGTGGCTGAATTGGCCCCAAGGAAGCCGCCGCCGTTGGTCCCCAAGTGTTTGATACTCTCCAGCGCGGCAATCGGCCCCATGGCGATATCCTGATATTTACCCTCAATAGTTTGGACCGTTGCGTTGGCAGACATTGTCTGCACAGTGCCCTGTGATACAAGCAACAGCCCGACCAGCAGCGAAAGCGGCAGGAGAACGCGGGTCGTAATGCGGACGAGATCCGCGTAGAAATTGCCCATTGTTTTTGCTTTGCCGGCAAAGCCGCGGACAGCGGCTATCGCGACGGAAAACCCGGTGGCCGCGGAGGTGAACATCATAAAGATAATCACCGTCATCTGGCTCAAATACGAAAGGCCGGATTCTCCGGAGTAGTGCTGAAGGTTTGTATTCGTCATAAAACTAATAATCGTGTTAAATGACAAGCTGGGCTCCATCCCTCCGATACCATTTGGGTTCAAAACCGGAATGGACTGAATCCTCAGGATCAGGTATCCAACGGATACCATGATTGCGTTGGTAGCAAGCATTGCTGCAGCATATTGCTTCCAGTTCATTTCTTTTCTATCAATACCGCATACACGGTAAATAACGTTGTCCACCCGGTCGAATACCGGATCGGCAAAGCTGCGCTGCCCAACTGCAATATGATACAGGTATTTCCCCATCGGGAATATAACGGCGATAAAGGCCGCCAAAAATATAAGAATTTGCAGCATATTTTTTCCTCCGCCTTTCCGCTAAAATTTTTCAGGATTGACCAGGGCATACACCAGGTACACTCCCAAAGCTGCAATTATAATTCCAAGCAATAGCATAAAACCATCCTCCTCTACGATTTTTCAACCTGACGTCCGCACCAATCGGCAAACAGCTTGATTAACAGAAAACAGACTGCCAGGCTGCCAAGCATTAGAAAATCCATACCAGACCCTCCTTGCAAAACATAACTTTTGCTTCAGTGTATCATCTGCATCATTATCTTAGGGTTAGGGTTTTTATCAGGGAATTAAAATGATATAAAGACCGTCTTTTAGGGGCATACAGTACGGAAGGCACTATTATTTTTATAGCGCACTTGTCGCTGTCCAACATATACCGGCGAAAATAAAAACCTGCTCGTTTTGAGCAGGCTTATTTGACCCGGCCGATTTCAGTTTTCGTGCAGCAAGCTTAAGTGATTCAGCTGGATTTACCGTCGTCGACCACCCGAAGCATTCGGTAGCCGACGCCTATATGAGTTTGAATGTATTTAGGCTGAGAAGGCTTTTTTTCCAGCTTTTTTCGCAGGGTTGCCATAAAAACGCGCAGTGCTGGGATGTCATTGGCGTAATTGCCCCATATTTCATGCAGGATAAAATTATGTGTCAGCACTTTCCCTATGTTTTTAGCCAGCAGGCAAAGGAGCCTATACTCGATTGGAGTCAGGTGTATTTCTTCTCCATCCAGCCAAGTGCAGCCTGCGGCATAATCAATCTTTAAATTCCCATTGATAAAGACGGACGCGTCTTTTTGCAGCTTTTCACTGTCATATCGAACCCTGCGCAGACTAACGCGGAGTCGCGCCAGCAATTCTTCCACGCTGAACGGCTTTGTTAGATAGTCGTCCGCGCCGGCATCAAGCGCACCAATTTTGTCATGGTCCTCACTGCGCGCGCTGACCACAATGATTGGCATGTTCGACCATACCCGGACCTTTTTTATGATATCCACGCCGTCCATATCCGGAAGTCCTAAATCCAGAATCATGATGTCCGGCTGCTTGGAAACGGCCTCAAAAATCGAACCCTCGCCTGTTCCGGCCGTATGGTATAGGTATCCCTGGGTTTCCAGCGTTGTAGTAATCAGCTTTCGGATCGCCTTGTCGTCCTCCACCACGAGAATCAAGGGCTTATTCATGAACAACCACCTCCTCCGCCTGCAGGGTAAAGCAAAATACCGTACCCTGCGGGATATTGTCTTTTACGTAGATTTTACCTCCATGTGCGTCAATAATTGATTTACATAAGTAAAGACCCAGGCCCAGGCCGCGTCGTCCATCCCCGCGGGTATTATTTGCCGTATAGAACATGTCGAAAAGTTTTGACTTGACTTCGTTTGATATGCCAGGACCATCATCGGAAATTTCCACAAGAACCATCTGTGTTTCATGTCTTGCCGAAATAGTGATATGAGATCCGGGCGGCGTATATTTTATAGCATTGTCCACAATATTGATCAGAACCTGAATAATCAATCTGGAATCCATTTTCGCCATTAAAAGCTCGTCATCCAGAACAGTCCTTATATTATATTCCACACTGTTCCGATTAATATGAAGCAATGCCTCGGCGATGACCTCCTCCAGAAGCTCGGGTTGCATGTCCAAATTCAGTGTTCCATTATCGATCCGGGTAATAGAAAGGAGGTTTTCCACAAGATTGATAAGCCACATTGAATCATCGTATATATCCGTATACAGACCTTTCTTTTGTTCTTCGCTTAAAACTGCTGAATTTCCCATGAGAACACCGGCGCTGCCGGAAATACTGGTGAGCGGAGTGCGTAGATCATGGGAAATTGCGCGGAGTATATTGGCGCGGAGCTGTTCCTGCTGTACCTGGATGGATATTTGCTTTTGCGCTTCGTTTAGCCGTTCTTTTTCAAGCGCCAATGCGCACTCCCCAAGCATTGCAATCATAAGGCTTTTTTCGAAAGCCTCCAAAGGAGCCTCTTTGTCCATGACAATTGCCGCTACAGCGAGTACCGCATCGCCTCCGCGGACCGCAAGATATAGGCATTTTGCGGCAGAAAGGGTATTTGTTGTGGCTCCCGCCCGTTTGTTGTTCTTATATACCCACTCAGCTACCGCGCGTTCATCCACTCCAAGATAAGCCTGCGGATCAACCGGCGAATTTTTTTTGGGGAAAACCAGCGGTTCGGATAGAATATTCGACTGCCTGGAATAAAAGATCACGGTTCTGTCCAACAGTTTGACCATCTGCCGCGCAGTTTCGCCCAGAATATCCGCTTCATCCTTTGCCTGCTGTAATATACGGCTTGTCTCTAAAAGCACCTCTGTGCGGTAAGCCTTTTGTGCCGATTGGTGAGCCTGCTCCTTTATTCTTTTTGTTAGCGTGCTGGTGATTAAGGAGGCCGCCAGCATAACTAAAAATGTCACCGGATAACCCAGATCATATGCCTGAAAAGTAAAGCGTGGCTCAGTAAAGAAATAGTTGAACAGCAGTATGCTTAATACCGACGATATAGCACTGTATATCCGGCCCTTCGTAAGAATTGCATTCACCAGGACACCCAGGATATAAACCATAATAATGTTTGCTATACTGAAACCCAAAGTGTAAAACCAGAATCCAATCAATGTACAGATGACTAAAATCCCTATGGATTTGGCTGAATCTGCCGGAGAAAACTCAGGAGGCTTTATGAATTTCGGAAGTCGCATACGGTATGACGGCTGCTCGTCTGGAATGATGTAAATGTCGAGGGTTGGGGCAAGCGCGGCCAGCCTGTCAACAAAATTGAATTTCTTAAACCACATTCTCGTATGGCTGGACCGACCCATAACTATTTTTGAAACACGACTTGCTTTTGCATATTCTGCAATCTGCCCGGGAATATCCTCTCCATACACGGTTGCAATTTGTGCGCCAAGCTGCTCGGCCAGTCTAAGATTTTCTCTCAGCGCCAGCCTTTTTTTATCATCCAGTTCATGCGTTTCCGGCGTTTCCACAAACAATGCTGTAAGCGCACCGTGAAAAGCATCCGCCATCCTCGCCGCTGCGCGAATGACTTTGGCGCTGGACGGGGCCGATGAAAGACAGACTAAAATATGCTCGTTGGTATAGGGCTTCTCGTCTTTTGACGGCTCGCTATATAGCGCCGAGATCCTGTTGACCTGATCTGCAGTGCGGCGTAATGCGATTTCACGCAAAGCAACCAGTTTTTCTTTTGTAAAAAAATTTGTTAAAGCCCGTTGCGCCTGTTCTTCGCGATAGACTTTCCCTTTGTTTAAACGGTCTATCAGATCGTCCGGTTCAATATCAACCAGCTCAATTTGATTGGCGCTATCAAATACGCTGTCCGGAATGCGTTCACGCACAGAAACTCCGGTGATGGAAGCAACAACATCGTTCAGACTTTCGATATGTTGAACATTAATGGTGGTATAGACGTCGATTCCCGCGCGCAGCAGTTCCTCCACATCCTGATATCTCTTCTTGTGACGGCAGCCTTCAGCATTCGTATGCGCCAGTTCATCCACCAAAATAAGTCCCGGTCTTCTCCGGATGGCGTTGTCCAAATCAAATTCTTTTAATACGACGCCTTTGTAGGAAATTTCCAAAGAGGGCAGGATTTCCAATCCTTCCAGGAGAGCCATTGTTTCTGGCCGGTCGTGGGGTTCAATGTAACCGGCTATCACATCGATGCCGTCCTTTTTTGCCTCTCGGGCGTCATTCAACATGGCACAGGTTTTACCGACACCTGCAGCGTAACCGAAGTAAATTCTCAACCTGCCGAGTCTTTTTTCCGCAGGTATCGTGGAAAGCTGCTCAAGCAGGGAAGCTGAATCCGTTTGCTTGATTGCCATTTAATCACGCCTCTTTCCTTGTAGAAATACGCCTCTTTCTTTGTAGAAATACGCCTCTTTCTTTGTAGAAATCTGTTTTTATTCAGTATAACATAATAAAAATCAGCACAGCGTTATAGTTTTTCTCATAGTATAAAGATTATATTAAGATGATACTGGGCTGAAGTAAAATCTGAACAATAATATTTGCTGAAGAAGCTGAGAAAATAGCCGAACACACAGCAATGGCAGACAGTTAAATCCGCTGTCTGCCTCACACATTGTCCACGGTTCATAAATGTCCCTATGGAATCGCACCTAAAAGCTACAATTTATTAACCTTGCAATAAGAAACCGTTTATTTCTTGTTTATATATATTGTAACGGTAACAAAATCGGAATCCAGCCTGATAGTTTCTATCTGACCTTCCAATTCTTCCTTCTCAGTCTTCAATTCATTGATCGTATCAGCATTTTTTGCGCTGTTCTGCTGGAGTACCTGGATTTGTGAGTCGATCTCGTCAGATCGTTTCA
>JAEYOM010000058.1 GCA_023411715.1 Bacillota bacterium
AAGCCACGCTCTTCTTCCCTTCCGGCACCTGCTTGCCTTTGTAAACGTCGAACAGCTTGACCTCCTCGAGATATTTGCCGGCCTTCGAGCTTACCAGCTTCTCGATCTGTTTGACCATTATCGAGTCGTCCACGAGCATCGCAATATCCCTCGATACTGCGGGGAACCTCGGCAGCGGTTTGTAATCGGGCTTCAGCGAAGCTTCTGCCACCAGCGGCTCCACATCTATGATACCTGCGTAATTCCTCTGTGCCGCTCCGAACTTCTCTGCCACACCTGGGTGGACCTCACCCAGTATACCGCAGTTCCTGCCCTTGATAACGAGTCTCGCCGTCCTTCCGGGATGGAACGAAGGGTCATCAGTTACGGGTTCAAGGCTGTATCTCTTGATCCCGAGAGCTGCCATCAGTTCTTCCACGGCGCCTGAAAGGTCGTAGAAATCGACGTTACCGTACATACCCAACGTAAGCACGGGCTTTTCGTATGGCAGGTCAGTCAGCGGCAAACTTTCGGGCAGATAAACATGTGACAGTTCAAACAACCTGGCTTCGTCGACTCTCCTGTTGTAATTGGTCGCAAGCACTTCCATCATGTCGGGAAGCGTTGTAGTCCGCATGATGCTGTAATCCTCACCCAGCGGGTTTTTGATCACGATCGTCTTCCTCAGTTCACTGTCCGAAGGAAGATTTATCAGGTCAAATACCTTCGGGCTCGTGAAAGAGTATGTGTATATTTCCGACAAACCGCAGGCCTGCATGGTCTTGCGCACAAGGTCCTCGATCTTTTGCTTCCATGTCTTACCGCCTACTGTTGCCGCCTTGCCTTCCAGAAGCGTAGCTGTAATATTGTTGTAATCATAGAATCGTGCAACCTCCTCTGCAAGGTCCGCCTCGCATTCGAGGTCAGGCCTGAAGGTCGGGGCTGCCACGGTCCCTGCCGCTTCATTTACTTCGATTTCGAGTTTCTTGAATATTGCCTTCATTTTCTCGATGCCGATATCTGTTCCCAATAATGCGTTGATCCTGCCAGGGTTGAACGTTATGACCTTTTTGGCGGCCTTTACGGGATAGTTGTCAATGATCCCCTTGCACACGGTGCCTGCGCCAAGCATCTCAACGAGCTGTGCGGCGCGATTTATGGCGTCTATTGTGTTTTCAGGGTCAAGGCCTTTTTCGAAGCGTCCCGAGGCCTCAGTCCTCATACCGAGCTTCTTTGCGGTCAGACGCACCGAAATACCGTCAAAGGTCGCGGACTCAAACAATATCGTCTTTGTATCAGGTTCGATCTCGCTGTTTGCTCCGCCCATTACGCCCGCAACTGCCACAGCTCTTTCGGCGTCCGCTATTACAAGCATCGAGGAGTCCAGCACCCTGTCCTGGTCGTCGAGCGTCTTCATCTTTTCGCCGTCCGCAGCTCTTCTGACGATTATCTTATTGTCCTTCAGGTTTTTAAGATCAAACGCGTGCATCGGCTGCCCGTATTCGAGCATAACGTAATTCGTGATATCGACTATGTTGTTTATCGGCCTGACACCGGCGGCTTTAAGACGTTCCTGCATCCAGCGCGGCGACGCTTCTATTTTTACATCCTTGACTATTCTTGCACAGTAGCGCGAGCAAAGGTCCGGCGCCTGTATCTCTACCGAAGCCTGCCCATCGATCGTATCTCCGAGCTCTTTCAGCTTGATTTCGGGTATTTTGAACGGTGTTCCGAAGGTTGCCGCGGATTCCCTCGCAAGTCCGATTATGCTGAAACAGTCCGGCCTGTTCGAGGTTATTTCAAATTCGACAACTGTATCATTAAGGCCGAGATACTCCCTGATATCGGATCCCAGAGCTGGGTTCCCCTGGAGTATGAATATACCGTCTTCAACTGCATAGGGGAATTCCTCTTTCGTAACTCCGAGTTCCGATATGGAGCACATCATTCCATTGGAGTCTATCCCGCGAAGCTTGCCCTTCTTGATCTTCTTTCCTCCTGGGAGGCTCGACCCGTCAAGCGCTACGGGAATTATATCATTTACCTTGATATTGGTGGCTCCCGTGACTATCTGGATAGTCTCGCTGCCGATATCCACTTCTGTGACCTGCAGACGGTCGGCGTCGGGATGCTTTTCTATCTTTGTGATCCTGCCTACGACCACCTTATCGATTTCTGCGCCGAGTACCTCATAGCCTTCCACCTTCGAACCGGACAGCGTAAGGGCGTCCGAGAATTCCTTGGGGCTTGCATTTATATCCGTATAATCCTTCAACCATTTCAACGGTAATTTCATATCATAATTCTCCCTTCAATGCTTTCCAAAAATCCGATCGTTTACTCTCCCGTCCGGAATGGGACAAGGTCCCTGTCCCCGTGTCCTGGCCGCCATAACTCTTATCCCGTCCGGAATGGGACAAGATCCCTGTCCCCGTGTCCCAGCCGCCATAACTCTTATCCCGTCCGTGATGGGACAAGGTCCCAGTCCCCGTGTCCCAAATCAGAACTGCTTCAGGAAACGCATGTCGTTTTCATACAGGTGCCTCAGGTCGTCTATGCTGAAGCGCCCCATTGCCGTCCTCTCGGCTCCGAGTCCGAACGCAAAGCCGCTGTACTCCTTAGGGTCTATATTGCAGTTTTCGAGAACGTGCGGATGTACCATGCCCGCTCCGAGGATCTCTATCCAGCCTTCGTTCTTGCAGACCCTGCAGCCCTTGCCGCCGCATGCCCAGCAGGAAACGTCGACCTCCGCGCTCGGTTCGGTGAACTGGAAGTGGTGAGGCCTCAGCCTGATCTTTGTCTCTTCTCCGAACAGGCTGCGCGCAAACAGCTGAAGCGTGCCGACGAGATCGCCCATCGTTACGCCATGGTCAACGACAAGGCCTTCTACCTGATGGAATATCGGAGAATGGGTGGCGTCGACCGCGTCGGAGCGGTAGACTCTGCCCGGGCAGATTATCTTTATCGGAGGCTTCTTCTGCTCCATAACCCTTATCTGTACGGGCGAGGTCTGGCTCCTCAGCAGTATTTTGTCATTTATATAAAAGGTATCCTGCGCATCCCTTGCCGGATGGCCTTTGGGAATGTTCAACGCTTCGAAGTTGTAATAATCGAGCTCGACTTCGGGTCCCTCCGCTATTTCGTAGCCCATTGAAATGAATACGTCCTTTATCTCGTCGAGAACGATCGTCAGCGGGTGCTTCTTTCCTATATAACGTCTCTTTCCGGGAATCGTTATATCGATCGTCTCTTCCAGCAGCTTCTGCTCCTGTTCCTGCTCCTGCAGCTTCCTTTGCGTCTCCTCGAGCTTGCCTTCTATAAAGCTTCTGACATCGTTGGCCAATTGCCCGATTATCGGTCTTTCATCGGCCGACAGCGCGCCCATTCCCCTTAAAACTGCCGTCAGTTCGCCTTTTTTGCCGAGGTACTGCACGCGCAGGTTATCGAGTTCGGGCAGCGTCCTGACTTCATTGAGTTTCTTTTCCGCATCCAGTTTTATGTTGTTCAACTGGTCTCTCATAATGCATCCTCCTTTAAAACTTCTTTGTTTCGCTGGACATAATGCCGGCATTATTTTCGACACCGGGCATCCGCCCTGCTTTAATCCATACCTGCCGTGCTGCAATAAAAAAAGCCTTACATCCCCATATCAGGGACGAAGACTGTAACTCCGCGGTACCACCCAAATTTCCGCTATGTAAAAGCGGACTCTTTATCGCGACTCCCTTATACAGGCAAAACGTTCTGCGCTTTTTATCAAGCAGAATGTTTCCGCACTCTTCAGTTTATTGCGTCCTGTATGTTAACGGTCAGGCGCCGGCATCTCCTACTATCATACCGCCGATCGCTGCGAAACCCCGTTCAGGCTTCGTTCCGGTCATAAGGCTACAATTTCAGGATGCAGCTCCGGAGGGAACTTCGCCGGTGTGCACGTTGGAGATGCTTTCAGCCGTGGCAGCTCCTCTCTTTAAAGTCCGTTCCGGTTACTTTCCTCTTTCATGGCTTTGATGATTTAACACGTTTAGGTTTATTGCATAATATTATACCACAGGGTTTATTGTCTATACAATATTTAATTTCAACACTTCAGTTTTCCCCTGCCGCGGCCGTCATCCATAAGATCGGTCACTGCGCGCCCGAACCATCACACAGATTGTAATAAATAACTCTTCCATGGCATCCTTCAGATCGTTTGATATTGTTTGTCCAACAATATTATATAGAATACGTAAAATGGTAAGCAATTTTCCATCCGGACTTTTCCATTGCCGCCTGCAGGTTTAAGGCTCCATTTGCATTTATATCCTGCGATGGTTTATAATTAAGTCATTAAAAAGCTATTCCTTAGACTTTGGAGGTTCAGAATGAACAAAACATTGAGGAATATACTGATAGGCTTTGTATTGCCCATTGCAGTCGTATTTGCAGCATGGTTCATAAATAAATGGCTTGGTATCCTGGTCATCGTCATATATATCGCAGTGATAGTCTGGTTGTCGAGGCCGATGATATACGGTATGAAGGGCAGCAAGGCATACTCGCTCGGAAAGACCGACGAAGCGATCAATTGGTTCGGCAAGGCTTATACTACTAAAAAAGCCGGAGTAAGGCCGTCGGTATCCTATGCATACATCCTGCTGAGAAACGGCGAACTGGAAAAAGCCGATGAGGTCATGCAGCAGATCCTTAATAAAAACCGGAACAGCCAGGATCTTCCCTACATCAAATCGATCATGGCGCTCGTATTGTGGAAAAAAGGCGAGCTTGACGCCTCGATAGAGATGCTGGAAGAAGTCATAAAGGTTTACAAAACAACTTCCGTTTACGGAAGCCTCGGCTACCTGCTGATATTGAAGGGCGACCTCGAAAAAGCCCTGCAGTTCAACCTGGAGGCATATGATTACAACTCTTCCGATAAGATCATACAGGATAATCTCGGGCAGAACTACTACATGCTCGGCGATTACGAAAAAGCAAAAGAGATTTACAAGCCGCTCATAGATAAAGCTCCAAGCTTTCCCGAGCCTTATTACGGTTATAGTCTTCTTCTGCTTGCCATAGGTCAGAAAGACGAGGCGCTCGAATACATGAAAAAGGCGCTCGGTTATAAATTCTCATACCTCAGTACGATCAGCCGTGAAGATGTCGAAACGAAAATAAGGGAAATGGAAGCCGGCAATTGACTGGCAGCCGCGAACATATGGAAATAGATGATATTGATTGTCAGCAGACTCCTGCATAAAGCGATGCAGGAGTTTTTTGCGGCCAGGCGGCCATGTGGCCAGGCGGGTTTTATTCCTGCTCGAGCGGCTTGATGAAGAAATGCGAGTAGGCAGCGCTCAGCATGAGCGTTATGCCTGAAATAAGGAAAAGCACCTGCATACCACCGATGCTGAAGCCCGGCAGGTTCAGATCCATGCCTTGCATTACTATCAGCAAGCCCGAACCGGCAACTGTGCCGAGAAATCCCATAAGGCCGCCGAGAGCTGCGTTAAAGCCTATATACACAGTGTTTCCGTCGGCAGGCGAGTATATGAACTGTATGTTGAACGTAGAAATGCCGAGCCCAGCCCAGCCGGCTCCGCTTAAGATATGCAGCAAAGGCACCATTATAAATGCCGTCGAACCGTTTACAAAAAACCAGCTAAAGTGGGTTATGCCCAAAGTCAGAATCGAATACGTCAGTACGAAGTTCCATGACTTTTTATCCGCGACCCTGCCCCACACCCGTACAAGTAGCACATCGACGATCGTAAACAGCATACCCATAACCGTTATATAGGTATAGTTGAGTTTCAGCCCTGTTACCATATATACGGAGAAGAACGGATTACCGACCTGAAGACCGACGTTGTACAGTATGAAAAATATTATGATTTTTCTGAAGCCATTGTTTTTCAAAGGCATCGTAACGATCTGTCTCAGTTTTAACGTAGTTTTGCTCTTGACCCTGTCCGGTTCCTTTATCCTTAGCCAGAAAAATGCGTTTGCAAATGAAAGCAGCAAAACGACGGCGAACATGACAACAAAACCGCCGTACTCATTGCCGTCAGCCT
>JAEYOM010000122.1 GCA_023411715.1 Bacillota bacterium
TCGTAATATACCCACATTGCTTTTGCTGCATCCATGGCGGAGCCTCCCCCCAGCGCAACAATGATATCCGGCCCAAAAGCCTTCATTGCTTCAGCGCCCCGGTATACGGTGCTAAATAACGGATCCGACTCCACTCCTGAAAATACTTCGCTCTTTATTCCCGCTTTGGAAAGCAGATCGGTCACTTTCTGCAAAATTCCGCTTTTTTTCATACTTGAGCCGCCCGTAACGATCAATGCTTTTGTCCCTTTCAGAGTTCTCAAGTGTTCCAGGCAGCCTTTTCCAAACATCAACTCGCTCCCGGCGAGTTTCATCGGTCTCATCATATTTGCCACTTATCCTTTCAGGGATCAGCCGACCCTTAACGCATGAATTAAATCGCTTGCCAATTCCAGTGAAACTGGGTTTTCAATCACTCCGCCTTCTTTAAGGCTTGATCCTACAATGGTGCCATCCGCAATCGATAGCTGTTCCCTGATGTTGGTGGTCTTTACACCGCTTCCCGCGACAAGAGGGAGCTTTGTAACCTTCCTGACGCGCTG
The DNA here is from genome assembly GCA_023411715.1 of Bacillota bacterium. GTDB lineage: Bacteria > Bacillota > Clostridia > Acetivibrionales > DTU013 > JAEYOM01. Next base: position 543 of record JAEYOM010000122.1, read on the forward strand.
TATTATCTCAATTGGCGTTTCAGCACCGATATGGGTGCCGGTGACAATGATACCGTCGGCGCCGCATGCCTCGGCAGCTTTCGCCGAATCTTCAATGGTGACATGGGTGAGCACCATATGAGTATGCTTGACCTGTATATCCGCAAGTATTTTTATATTTTCAGCCTGAAGATTCTTCCTGAAAATCATGGCCTGCCTTGCACACGGGTTGATGATGCCGCCGTAAAACTCAACGGTGTCAACAAAAACCGGTATCCTTACAAAAACGCCGCCGATAGCTTTTGCTATTGAAAGCGAAGTCTTGTAATCGTTCATTGCCGCATCGATCCCAACCGGTATTTTTACGCTTTGAGCCACGTGGGCGCTGACGACCGCGAGAGCGCAGGACTGTTCAATATCCATCACAACGCCGAAAGGATTGTCCCCCATGTTTTCAACAATGACAGCATCCATCCCTGATTTTTCAAGTACGATGGCATCATTGACAGCCTGGTCCATAACTTTCTGCATGTCGCCGCAAAATCCGGGCATTCCCGGCAGCGGAAGACAGTGCACCATGCCTATGACAAATTGTTTGCCTCTTTCAATAAAGCTTGCATTACTCATTTTCCACCAACCTCTATATCATAAAAATTTTGCTGCAAAAAGCCGCCCTGGAACTTAAATCGGCTGTTTGCCGGAATCATATATTTGAAGTCCGTCCAATACGATTTGGCACAAATCCTCCTCGGCTTTCTTCCGGTCGTCGCCTTTCAGCATGTCCTTGAGATTTTCAAGAACCGTTGTCATGGTAACAATACACCCTTTTATGCCCATCAGATTCGCTAAAACCAGCATACAGCTGGATTCCATATCAACAGCCAGTATGTTGTACTTTTTAAGCCTCTCGAACGCCCCGCCGATGTCTGTGTTCATTTTCCCGCTGAGCCTTGATTCCCGCATCTGGCTATAAAAACCGTCCATGGTGCAGGTAATGCCGTTCACATAGCTTCTCCCGTTCTCCAGAACACTTTTATTCATGCAGTTCACCAGCGTAATATCGGCAACAGCAGGGTACGATACAGGGGCGTAGGTAGCGCTTGTGGCTTCCTCCCGCATGGCGCCGGTCGGAATGATAAGCTTCCCGAGCATGTCATCCTTCAGGCCCATCGTCGTACCCATCCTGATGGCCACCTCCATGCCGCACTGGTACATTTCCTCCATTGCGATGGCAGCCGACGGTGCGCCGATCCCCGTTGAAGAAACCGTTACGGGCATTCCCTTGTACGTGCCGGTGTAAGTATTGAATTCCCTGCTGAATGCAACATGCTTCGGCTCTTCCAGCAATTTTGACAGGATCTCGACACGCCATGGATCTCCTGAGAAAATTACATATTTAGCAATTGTTTTCTCATCACCGCGCAAGTATAGTGTTTCCATTTTATTTCCCTTCCTGTGAGACAAAATTCTCATACCGTTTCGTAAATTCTTCCCGTGTCGGCGCATTGGTGGTACATCCCACTGTTTCAATCACAAACGAGGATAAAACACTTCCCAGCTTACAGCATTCCTCCACGTGCATCCCATTCAGATACCCATAAAGGAATCCGGCCATGTAGGCATCTCCCGACCCGGTTGTGTCAACGACTTTTCCATACTCGGCAGCTTCAATTGTATTGGAAATGATACCGCTGTCTGTTTTTTGGAAATAAACGCTTCCGTTTTTGCCCAAAGTCGTAACGATGATCTCCGCATTCCCTTTTTCGAACAACTCCGTTATATCCCTGAGCTCGAACATGCGCTCGATTTCTTTGCGTTCGCCCTGATTGGTAAATAAAATTTTGCTTGAAAACAGGACTTTTTTGAAAAACTCTTCCGGGAAAGCGTCAAAATCACATTTCATGCCGAAAACCAGCGGAACATGATGCTTCATGCATTTTTCGTAAAACTCGACGTTATCCTCATAAGAGCCCACCGTCAGGACGCCAAGGCAGGTCTCCTCAAAAAATTCATCCTTCATTTCGCCTGCGTATTTCCCATCCATAGCTCCCGGATAAAAAATGGTGATGTGGTTGTTATTGGCGTCTGCGATCATATAGCAGTTGGAGGTGGTCTCGTTTGGAACGCTTTCTACCGCGTCCAGACATACTCCGCCGTTTTTCAGATATTCATAAAAGCCGGTCTCCATGTAATCCTCCGCCCCTACCCGGATAACCGGAAGCGGCTTCATTCCGAGCCTGGCCAGCAGATACGAAATGTTCGTGGAGCAGCCGCCATAATAGATTCTGGCATTATTGCTGTTCTCTATTAACGAAGTATAGCCATATCTGACAAGGGTCTTCGTTTTGATAATCCTGTCCATGCTGACATAACCGCTTGTTATGACATCATATTTCATTTGGTGATCTCTCCTTTATCCATGAGGTCAAAAAGCTCTTCCGAAGTCACGACCTTGCCAAGATACTTTTTAATATCCGTCAGATGCACCTGATTGACAATTTCGTCATTGGTTGCCACACAATCCGACACCACAATGGGAAGGTAGTCCAGATAATAGGCATCCGTTACAGTGGCGCGAATACAGCAGTTGGTTTTTGTGCCGACGATGATCACATTTTCAACCTTGTTTTCCCTCAGGACCATATCCAGATCAGTTCCGATAAAACCGCTGTACCTGCGCTTTTGTATCACATAGTCCTTAACGGGGTCCACCTCCAGCATGGGATCGATCTCGGCACCCTCCGTACCTTCAATGCAGCTTGGCCTCATATTTTGAAGATTTTTATCAAATTTGTCCTTCCGGTAGCTGTGCTTCAGGAAAATGATCAGCAGACCATGCTTCCTGCACTCTTCGAGCACCCGCTTGATATGGGGCAGCACTTCCCGGTTCTGGGGGTAATATACCAATCCGTCCGGATCGGTAAAATCCTTTAGCATATCCACAATGATCAACGCTGATTTACTCAAGTTTAAACCCCCTTACATTGTTGCTGCGGTTCTGTATGACGGAAACCGCAAAGAGTACCACTACGATCGTCAGATAGGGAACGATCTCGAACAATCCCGATATGGGACCTGCAAACAGAGCCAGATTGATCGCCAGAGATCTGGCAAGTCCGAAAAGCAGCGCGTACAGCGTGCACTTCAGCGGCTCGCCTCTGCCGCAGTATATGGCGGCAATGGCGATAAAGCCCCTGCCTGCAGTCATATTGTTTGTATAGAGCGCCAGCCTTTCCACAGAGAGCTCTGCACCTGCAAGGGCGGAGAGTACCGCTCCTATCAGTACTGCGGCGTATTTGATCCTGTTGACATTGATGCCCACGGATTTGGCGGCCTCTTCATTTTCTCCGACTACTCTTACGTACACACCAAATTTCGTATTGTATAGTAAAACGCTGGCTACAATGATCATCAAAAAGCTTATATAGGTAATCAAGGTATGGCCGCTTAAAATGCTGCCCAGTATGGGTATGTCCTCAATCACAGGTATATGGATTTTCAAGCCCGCTACATTCACGATGGAACTGACATTGATGTTGGCCAGCTTCATAAACTTCAGTACAAATGCGCTTAACGCCGCCACAAACAGGTTGATTCCAAAGCCGGTAATGATGAAATTACTTTTCAGCGTTACACTCAGGAAGGAAAATATCAGTCCCAGTAAAAGCGTCAATAGAACACTGATGAGAAGTCCCAGCCACAGGCTTCCTGTCAACAGGACAATCAAGGCGCTGGAGAAAGCCCCCATTAACATCATGCCTTCAAGTCCGATATTCAGCACATTGGCCTTGTGTGCGAACAGACCGCCTAAAACAGCCAATATGAGCGGCGTGCTGTGGTAAAGCATATCATATAATATATTATCGATCAGATTCATTCCGGTTCTCCCTCCGTTTCATCAGCACTCATCGCTCTTCGCTCTTTTTCTTTTAAACCTGCTGAACCATGCGGTCAACCTGCCGGTCAAACCGGTGTGCTGTCTTACAAACCTCACAGAGAGGCATAGTATCAGTATTCCCTGGATAACACCAACGATATCTTTTGGCACATTTGTAAATAGCCCTATATATTCACTTCCGGTCTTTAATGCGGCATAAAAGACAGATGCAATTAAAACTCCAACCGGATTGTGGCCTCCAAGCAGGGCAATCAGCATGCCATCCCAGCCCAGTCCCGGACTTCCCGAGAAATCAAGCGTAAACCGGTATTTTTCGCTCATCAGAAAACCCGATCCTGCCAGTCCGCTCACAGCTCCGCTGATCAGCATGATAATGATGATTTTTTTCGCTACATTCATACCTGTAGCTTCCGAAAACTCCGGGTTTTTACCGATCGCAGTAATTTCAAACCCAAGCTTTGATTTTTTGAAAACAATATAAAGAATACCGAATAGGGCAATCGCTATAAAGAAAAACAACGTCAGATCACTGTTGAAAATTTTCTTAAACATGGCGCTTTCAGCAATTGCATAAGTTGCAACATATCCGGAGGAAGGGTCTTTGTACACCCCCTGGGCAAGGAATTTCACAACCTCAGCCACAACATAATTGAGCATCAGCGTAACAACCATTTCATTAACCTTGAAATATGCCTTCAAAATTGCGGGAATGAGTGTGAGCAGCATTCCTACAAGCATTCCTGTGAGAAGGCAGAGTATGACATGGAGTACCGGGTTGATGCCCTTGATACTAAAGCCCACCACACCTGCAAAAAATGCTCCAAGGACGGCCGCACCCTCGACACCCATATTAAAAATATTCGCCTTGAAGGTAATCGCGATGGCAAGGCCCGTCAGAATCAACGGTGCAGCAAAATGCAACGTTTTTAAAATACCGTTAATACTGAAAAGAGACCTTTGTATCATCACCGAGTAAGTCAGAAAGGGATCTTCACCGATTGCGGCAATGATGATCCCACCGACAAAGAGTGCAATGAATACAGGTATTAGTACGCTATATATACTTGAGAGAATTGCATTTTTACTTTTCATAAAATACCCCAATCATTCGGTTAGGCATCGTTAAAAAATAACTTCCGCTAATCATTTACGGGAAACTACACTACCCAGGCTGCGTGGACGAGCAGTATACGCAGTATGCGACCAGCCAGGCTGCATGGGCGAGCAGCAAGCGAAGCTTGCGACCAGCCAGGCTGCATGGGCGAGCAGCAAGCGAAGCTTGCGACCAGCCCCCGCTCCATTCCCCGTAAATAAAGCGGGAAGTAATTTTTAGCCGAGCCTTTATCGGGAAATACCGGCCATCATGATGCCGAGCTGTGAACTGTCGGCCTTATCCCCTTCAACCTCTCCGACTATTTTACCTTTATACATAACGATGATTCTGTCACTCAACCCCATGATCTCGGACAATTCACTGGAAACAAGCAGTATGGCCTTTTTTTGCCGCCGCAGTTCCAGTATCTTGTTGTGGATGAATTCAATCGAACCTATATCAACACCACGGGTTGGCTGGCTGGCGATCAAAACCCTCGGATTGGAATCAAATTCCCTTGCAATTATGACCTTCTGCGCGTTTCCCCCTGAAAGCTGCGATACGACGCCCTCCGGATCCGCTACCCTGATGTCGTACTTTTCAAGCAGTGCATCACGGTTTTTGCATATGTTTTCTTTGTGCAGAAGCCCATACTTATTGTACTTTTTATCACTGTGATAACCTGCAATCAGATTATCACAGAGCGACATGTCCTTGCAGAGGCCTTGGGCATACCGGTCCTCCGGCACGATTCCGACTCCTGATTCACGCAGTTCATGAGGCCATTTATTGGTGATGTCCCTGTCATAAAGCTGAACCTCGCCTTCAGTTGAAACCATCAGCCCGGACAGAACCTTGACAAGCTCGCTTTGTCCGTTGCCTTCAACGCCGGCGACTCCAAGTATCTCGCCTTCTTTTATCTCAAAACTGATATCATCCAGAACCTTCTTGCCTGCATAATTATTGGTGGATAAACCCTTCACCCTGTATGCGGTCTTGTTTTGTACAACAGATTGTTTTTCTTTTTTGACATGAAGCGTTACCTCATGTCCCACCATCATTGTGGCAAGTTCTTCAGGGCTCGTCTCGCCTGTAGGTTTACTGCCGACTACCTTGCCCCTCTTGATGACAATGACCTGGTCGCTGACTTCCATCACTTCCCGGAGCTTATGTGTGATGAGGATAATCGTTTTGCCTTGCTTTTTCAGTTCCTTGAAGCTGACAAGCAGTTCATCGACTTCCTGCGGCGTAAGAACAGCTGTCGGTTCATCAAAAATAAGAATATCCACGTTGCGGTACAGCATTTTTAAAATCTCCACGCGCTGTTTTGCACCGATCGAAATATCTTCCACGCGCTCATTGGGGTCCAGATCAAACCTGTAATCACGAACGAGTTTTTCAATCTCTTTTCTCTCACGTTTTCTGTCTATAAGAGGCCATTTGATTTTCGGCCTGCCGCCAAGATCCGTTGTTTGATTGATCTCCGTGCCGAGCATGATATTCTCATAAACGGTGAGGCTGGGCACCAGCTTGAAATGCTGGTGCACCATTCCCAATCCACAATTGATCGCATCCAGCGGAGAATTGAAGCTGACTTTCTTGTCGTCCACATACAATTCCCCGCAGGTAGGCCGCTGCAAACCGTAAAACATGTTCATAAGAGTGGTCTTGCCTGCTCCATTTTCTCCTACGATAGCAGTGATTTCACCTTTGGCAATAGTAAGGTTGATATTGTCATTGGCAACGAAATCACCATATTTCTTTGTTAAATTTACGGCTACAATTGCGTTCATAGTATCTTCCTTATAGTTTTACTTTATTTGCTTAGGCATCGTTAAAAATAACTTCTGCTAATCATTTAGCCGAGCCTTAATCGTTAGGCATGGAAAGATTTTTGAGCTTTGTCTTGTCGAAAGTTTCTCCCGCCTGCGCGTTGGTTACCTTGATTTCGCCGCTGGCTATTTTCTTTGCTATGGTATCCAGTTCGCCCTTAATCTCATCCCATTTCGCCTTACCGTCTGCTGTGATCTTTGATCCGATGACGCTCAGGTCCGTGATGCCAGTGGCGCCGGAAGCCAGATTGTAACTCAGCGCCTTCCCGTTCACTTCATTGAGTGTATTATTTTTATAGTGCTTGACGATTTCGTAAACCGGAACCTCCGTGTTCTTCAAAACACTGGTAAGGATGTATCCGGGCTGGTTGCTGTCTTTGTTTGCATCGACTTCAATGGATAGCTTTTTGACTTCTTTTGCCTTGGAATCGACACCGTCTCCAACTGCCCCTGCAACTGCATTTACAATGTTGGCGCCATCCTGATAATACGTGTTGGCTTTGGTCGAGCCGGCTGCAGAATCACTGAAGCCCGCATTGTAATCGCTGTAATAAGTGTACTTTACATTCATTTTCTCAGCGATGTAGTTTATACCCTCAGCATAACCGTAGCTGAATACTGTAATACCATTTGACTTCGTACCGCCAAGGAATCCGATCTTCCTGCCGGCGTCCCCTGCGGTGAAATTATAATCACTGGCGCTAAAGAGGGCTGCTGCATTTTCGTTAACCAGTGCACTGAGCGCACCGGCCATAAAGGAAGCTTCGTGTACGTCGAAGAGCACAGAGACTACGTTGTTGTTAATGACACTGCCGTCTGTATTCACATTGGGGTTATCATTAAAAACAACAAAGGTAGTGTCCGGGTACTGCTGTGCAATGGACTTGTTGCCGCCAACGCCTTTGATAAGGGCATCGAAGTTATATTCCAGGCTGAAAATTACTTTATATCCCGCTTCGGCAAGCTGAGTCAGACTGCCCGGTATATCTGTGGATTCAACTACTTTATAATTGATTCCCAATTCCTGTTTCGCTTTTTCGAGTCCTTTTATGGCGGATTCGTTATAACCTTTATCATTCGCCCCGGCTGCAGAAGTAATCAGTGCAACTCCCAGGTTGTTCGTCTTGCCGGCACAGCCGGTAAGTAAAACGGACACAAGCATTATAGCAGTAACTGTAACAGCAATAGTTCTAATGAAACTCAATTTCTTCATGTCCTTCACTCCTTATATATTTGGTTACTGTTGTCTATCAGCAGTTTTAGCCGCGACAATAAAACCGCTGAACTTATTATAATCAATCCTATGTTTGGAGCCTGTCCAGGATAGGATCGAATTACAAACCGGTTTTTTTTCTTAGAAGCTGCTATATATTATTGCTTTATTTTACTTTCCTATTTATTGTTACCGGGGTCTGCATGAAAAAGCCGATTTAAGTTCCCAAACAGCTTTTTGTGGTAAAGTATTATTTGACCTGGTTGATGTAAAATTTCCACTTATCTGTTCTGTAATAACTTTTAAAAGCTTCAATCGGTACTTCCTTCCCATTTACAAGGCCAAACGTGACAGCCCTGAACAGAAGCACCGGTTCTCCCTCATCAATTTTCAGAATCTCGGAAACCTCGTCAACAGCCAGCACAGCTTCAATGGTCCGGGTAGCTTTTGTGATACGGGTGGCATATTTGTTTTCCAGCACCTGATAGATGGATTCTTTCCCGAAATCGTAGTTTTCTATCCCGGGAAAAAGTTTGCAGGAAAGATAGGTCGTTGTCAGGTTCAGCGGCTCATTATCGGCAAAGTAAACACGTTTTACCTTTAACACCTTATCTCCGCCGCATAGCTGAAGCAGTCTCATGCGCGCCTGATCGGCAGGCATGATCTCTGCGGCCAGAAGCTGCTTTGATGGTGTCATTCCCATTTTGACAATATCTTCGGTACAGCTGGTAATGGATATTAGATCCTGGTTTAATGTATCATTTTTCACAAAGGTCCCTTTACCTTGTATTCGGTAGAGATATCCTTCCTTAACCAGATCGTCGATGGCTTTCTTGGCGGTAATCCTGCTTACCTCAAACATATTCATGAGCTCACGCTCGCTGGGCACCGTACCGTCGGGGCCAATCTCTTCCTGGTCAATCATCTCGAGGATCTTCTTTTTAACGATATAGTATTTGGGAGCCATTTCCGTATTCACGTTTTACCAACTCCATTCAAACAGTATATATTATTATAATAACATGTTGATATGTCCACTTAAATATTAATACACAGTTAACATAAAGTCAATATGCAGGTTCTGTATTTTGCTGGTACAAATGTAAAGGGCCAAGAGCAGTCAACCACCATTGGTCTTGTTATATAAACTTTGACTTTCACCCGATAGACTGCGCCCATGCCGGGTGCACATGGCAAAAAACCCGCAGAAAACAATATCTGCGGGCTTTTCATTAATTTCACCGGTATCTGCCATTGAGTCCGGGTTTACTTTTTACCATACGGATCAATCGTCTGGATCGTACCGTCGCTGTTATATTTTAATTCCGTATATTTAACACACCTTTTATGGTTGACACCGCCTGACAGTGAACAGTCGTGATAAAACAAATACCACTTTCCCTTGAACTGCACTATCGAATGGTGTGTCGTCCAGCCCAGGACAGGGTTCAGTATTCTGCCTTTGTAAGTGAACGGGCCTTTCGGGCTTTTACCAATGGCATAAACGAGATAATGAGTAGTGCCTGTCGAATATGAAAGATAATATAATCCGTTATATTTGTGAATCCATGGTCCTTCGAAGTATCGCCTGTCTTCATCGCCGGCCAGTATGGGGTTTCCCATCTCATCAATGATGGATACTTCCTGCGGGGCCAATTTGAATGAAAGCAGGTCGTCGCTCATTTCAGCAACTCTGGGTCCAAGTGCCGGTTCCGTCGGTTTTGGCCCGGCTGCGTCGGGATCGAATTTCCCTGTCTGCCACTTTTCAAGCTGGCCTCCCCACAGACCGCCGAAATACATATATGCCCTTCCGTCATCGTCCATCAGAACGGCGGGGTCTATACTGAAGCTGCCCTTGATATATTCCTCCTGAGGCGTGAAAGGCCCATGCGGACATGGACTGGTCGCAACCCCTATGCGGAAGATCCCGTCCTTGTCTCTTGCAGGGAAAAACAGGTAATATATACCGTTTTTGAATGCGGCATCCGGAGCCCACATCTGCTTACTCACCCAGGGTACGTTTTTCATGTGGAGCGCTTCGCCGTGGTCGGTACAGGGCGCACTCAGGTCATCCATCGACAAAATGTGGTAATCTTCCATCTTGTACTGGTCACCGTTGTCATTGGAAGGTTCGTTATGATCAAGATCATGGGACGGGTAGATGTATATCTTTCCGTCAAATACATGCGCAGAAGGATCTGCGGTATAAATATGTGTTACAAGCGGCTCATTCGGTTTCGAGACTTTTTCCATATAATGCACTCTCCATTTTTGTAACCAGTTTAAAATTTTATATTCCAGCGGTGTCATTATATCACATGGAAAATTATGATTCCATTATAACTTTCAGCATATATTATTCAATCGGTATAAGTATTTCTGAGGAGGAATAGTTCATATCATTCCTATCGAACAAAATATGTTCAAGAACAAAAGGTTCGCTATGTTTCAGGTTGCTCACCGGCAGCCAGGTTTGAAAGATATACTCATAGGCATATTGAGTTTCCCGATGGGCTTTGCAAATAAAGCATGCATACTGTGAGGACGATATGATTTTTCCGAAAGCGATATCTGGAATTGAATCAAGCGATGATACCTTTATGCAAATCATATCCGGCAAATTGAATAGCTTTTTCGGGGACGGCGACTTCAATCGATTTTTCGGATTAAGTAATAAACTGTAAAAAGTATCCTCTTCCTCCAGGTTACCAGTGCCTGACACCAATGATTTCAATTTATTGCACAGTGGTATGATCTCCTTTCCCTGTGTTTCCGAGAAAGTGCAAAGAAGTTTTATTTCCGGCATTATCATCTTGCCAGGGATTTTATTCATTTCAGAATTAATAAACGATAGGTATTCATAAGTCATTGGATTTCTAAGGACAATACCTTTTGCCGGAGAATCTTTTCTGAATTGATTCGGCAAAATCCCGAACATTTTTCTGAAAGCACGCGAAAATGTTTCAACATTGTTAAAAGAGTAATCAAAAGCCAGATCCGTTATTCTGCAGGAACTGTTATTTAGCTCCAGCGCGGCCTGGGACAACCGTCTTCTCATAATGTAATCATAAGGACTGTGCCCGGTATATGTGTTGAATATCCGTATAAAATGATAAAGTGAATAGCCGGTGTATTCCGCCACATCATTTATAGAAAAAGAGCTCTTAAGATTCTTCTCAATATATTCGATGGAACGCATCAACTGCTCCAGATGAAATATATTGATACTCATAATTTTTTCACCGGAATTAATACATCGACATCCGATTCCGATATATGATCCACTCCCTTATAGCGTTCATCATAAGATAATATAGAAAAATCATTATTTACTTCATATCCGGACTCTGGAAGCCACTCATGAAAAAAGGCGTGCCACCAGTCATTAACAATCTCTTCTCCGTGGAGGGTGAATTTCGCATAAAGACCTCCCGGGAGTTTTTTCGCACTGCAGGCCATGGGTATGTGAAGCCGGCTGACCTCTACTCCTGCAAAAACTTCATGATATCCAAGCGTTTGTGTTTCCTCGGTTTGTATATGGATTTCAAAAAATACATCCGGATGGCATGCTTGAACAAAGTCCTTCGGATGACTTTCATAAAATGAAGTAAACCTCTTGCAAAGCTTGCCGATCGCATTTTCTTCGGACCATGCCGAAGCCTGCGAAAATGGATCGCCGTAAAAGGACATACCGACGATATAAGCCGGTTCTCTTTCAATAATTTCAGGTTTCATTCCACACTCCTGTATGTAGTTGATGCTTTTAGAGTAGCATATCAGCATTTCTTGTCAATATATTGCAATTATTTCTTTATAGCAAGATTCGTCGGTTTTGATAAACCTAGTGGTATTAATAGGAGTGAAAATAAGCAACCCCTGTCAAGTATTACCGGCAATAAGAGCCTATAATTGTTCCATCAACTGAAGGAGGTTTTCTATGAATTTGGAAAAGCAGAGATTATTTAGCCTTTACCCGATTGGCACTTCATCGTTTAAAAACGGGAGTTTTATTATTTCATTGGAGCCGACATATAAAGATGGTTTATTGGAGTTGAAGCAATTCAGTCATGTACTGATTTTCTGGTGGGCTGATCAATGCGATAACGAGAAAGACAGAGATACAATTACGGTACCTTTGCCCTACGCCAAAGGCAAAACGGCAGGCGTTTTTGCATGTCGATCACAATTAAGACCCAATCCAATAGCCTTAACAACCGCTTATATAAAAAACATTGATGCGGAAAAAGGTGAAATTGAATTATACTATTTCGACGGGTTTGAAGGGACTCCTATTATTGACTTAAAGCCATATATCCCGTTCAGTGACAGAGTTCGGGACTTCAAAACTGCTGAATGGTTTGATTCCTTTCCGGAATGGTATGAGGATGCCGGTGAATTCTTTATGACTCACGATATAGATTTTGGTGAATCATAGAGCTTGAGTCTAATGTATGAAACCTTATGAATTCGAATTGATCTATAAGCAGCACAAAGCCCTGTGTTTATCCACACAGGGCTTTGATATAAATCTGGCGGAGACCTATTTTCCCGGGCCGTTACCAGCCAAGTATCTTGGGCACTGAGAAGCTTAACTGCCGTGTTCGGGATGGGA
>JAEYOM010000168.1 GCA_023411715.1 Bacillota bacterium
GATTTTACATTGGACAAGCACAAAAAGACCGACGATTACCCCTATGGCGGCGGAAACGGCCTCGTTATGTTTGCACAGCCCATCTATGACGCTTATAAATCGATTACTGAAAATCTCGATTACAAGCCGCATTTCATATATATGAGCCCGCAGGGAAAACTCCTGGATCAAAAACTTGTCGAGAAGCTGGCGGAACACGAACACATCGTGCTATTGTGCGGTCATTATGAAGGCGTTGATGAGCGGATTCTGGAAGAGCTTGTCGACGAGGAGATATCTATAGGAGATTATGTCCTGACAGGCGGGGAAATACCTGCGATGGTACTTATTGACGCGGTCAGCAGAGCGATCCCCGGAGTTCTGACAAACGAAGAATCCTACGGCGACGAGTCACACAAGGACGGCGTGCTTGAATATCCCCAGTACACGCGCCCATATGAATTCATGGGCAGGAAAGTGCCTGATATACTGTTGTCAGGACATCACGCCAACATTAATACCTGGAGAAGATTACAGGCATTAAAGCGCACAAGGGCAAAACGTCCGGATCTGTTTGAAAAACTGGAATTGACAGCCGAGGATAAAAAATTGCTGGCCAAGGATGCCGGGTCGGAGTAAAAACGGAATAAACAGGCTTTGTAAACCGCCGCAACACTGAACGTCCGTAAAAGACGCAAATAGACCAAATTTACTATATGAAAAATGGTTCTTGCATCCCACTGATTTCGGGATTCATATACTACATATAAAGCCTCATATCCATGTTATCATATATTTAGAAATATTCAGCCATGGCATGGTATTTGAGGTGAGATATAGTTGCCTTCACAAGAAATTCAACATTTTCAGTTTCCCGCATGGTATAGCGCAGAACGTGAAACTGAGAAAACGATCCAAAAACTGAAAAGCTTAAAAGAACTGGATTATTATCTGCAGAACCCCGATGAGTTCATCCGCAGGCTTGCAATACTTCGAATTCAAAAGGTTTCCACAAAGGAAGCTGTTTATATTTTAAAGGATATCATCGACAGTCCTGCTGAAACGTCAGGGAACAAGTATATTTCCGAGTGGATACTTAGTTCCCTGTTGAAAGGCAAAGACGACGTTCTGCTCATGGGCAGCCGCTATGCCAATAAATTGACCGGTTCGGAGCGTTATGACGAGCTTTTTCCTGTTATTTCGGAGAAAACCTCCGGATCGGTAAATTTCAATTTTGACTCAAGCCCGTCGCATTCAGCTTTAATTCTTGATGAAGAGGATACCGTATTCGAACGTGATGTCTATTTTGAATCTGAATTCGATTTCGGGCAGTGGCTGAGAGCCTTTATCGTATCCGCATCCGCAAACTTCAGGAATTCAATTTTGGCTGTACCGGCTTATATTGGCAGGCTTCCGAAAAAAATTATTACTCAAATATCAGAGCGCAAGAAAAGCAAGCCAGTAAAAATTAAAAAGGGTTATTGTGACAAACAGGGTCACGCTTCAGCAGAATCAGAAAATCCGTCAGACAACGCAGTAAATTCAACGGCTTATGCAGCAAATCCACCGATCTACGCAGTAAATTCATCGGCCTACGCAGGTAAACCGTCGGTCTACGCAGGACATCCGCGTGCAAAGAATAAAAAACTTCGTGGCAAGCCAGTGAAGCCAAGCGCGGGTTCATATCCGTCCGCTGACAACTACTACAGCCTGCGTAGCGAATTGTACAGAAAACAAAGTTTCTTTACTTATGTAAAGAAGGGCGCATTCCAATTATTATATGGCTTGCTTTTTCCCGTAAGATTCATCAAGCGGCATAAATTCCTGACGTTTGCAATGCTGCTCACGGTTTTTTTGCTGCTTGCAAATACGGATCATGGGCGGGCTTTTACCACCAAGTATTTCAGCTTGGATTTAAAAACGACCCAGACAGTCGTACTTCAAAAGTTAAAAATCTATACATCGTATCTTTCCAATGGATTCAACAGGCTGACGGGAATCGACCAATGGAGCAAAAAGAGTGACGGCCATGAGACGACCTCCGTTCAGGCAGCAGTAACCGCCGATCTGTGCTCTGTTTCAAAGGATCTCCTTTATACTGTGACCGCTAAAAACGGGTTGAATATGAGAGTTTCACCAAACCCCAGTTCTAAAAAGGTAGGAAACGGATCGCTCGAGTTCGGCAGTACGGTTGTGTTTCTAGAGAAAAAGGAGAAAGATACCTCGGGAATCACGTGGTATTACGTCAAGGCAGCCGACGGCAGGATCGGTTGGGTATCCTCGCGTTATCTGAAGAAAAAGGAAGGCTGAGAGTAATGAGCATTGAGATCACGGAAAGAAGAAAAGAATTCGCACTGGCGCTGCTGCGGGAACTGGACCGGCTTTATCTGCAACTGGATAAGGCGGCATCCGACGCTGAAAGCACATCCGGAGAGTTTTATGAGCAGGCATTCCATGAGAGTAAGGAAGAACTTCAATCCGTTATTGAAAAATACCATGAAAACATTAACAGGATAAGAGAAATAAACAAGGAGATAACAACATCGATCAACTCGTGGTATGAATTTGTAAAGGATGAAAAGAAATTAGCCCTGATAACCTTTCCCATATCATTCATTACAAGAAAAAAGAGACTGTATAAAAAAATATCCGTACTGAACAGTGAAATAAGCGAAATAACTATCAATAACCGTTTCATAAAAGAAAAGCTGGCCGCGCTGGAACATCAGCTCGAATTAAGAGCCGAAAGCCTGGCACGGTCAGGCGCGAACTATCTTGAATATGAAGAACTGCTTACACAGCAAAATGCGATAGTTTCCGATCTGAAATACCTTCTGCCAACTATACCGGGAGCATGCCCGGCAGATATAAGTGATTACGGCATCCAAAAAACAATGGAATCACTTGCCTCAGGCGCAACGAAAGCTTTAAGCTCGTGAAACAGATTCGTTTTCAGTAGTCCGTAATCACCTTGACCGGAATGTATCGCTAATCATTGAAATAATAGTATTACGGCAACCAGAACCAGTGGTTCCTGCCCGATGTTTTCAATGGAATGAGAAGCCCCGTTGCCTGTGAGTATGGCATCGCCGGTTGCAACTTCCTTCACTGTTCCGTTGTCGTTCACGAGACCTTTTCCGCCTATTATGTAAAATATCTCTTCTTCGGCAAGATGCTCGTGAAGGCCGATGGAACAACCCGGATTTATCGTGATCCTCGCGCACAATCTCGCTTTGCCGGTCAGGTCCTCCTGTTT
Organism: Bacillota bacterium; assembly: GCA_023411715.1. Taxonomy (GTDB): domain Bacteria; phylum Bacillota; class Clostridia; order Acetivibrionales; family DTU013; genus JAEYOM01. Next base: position 3,236 of record JAEYOM010000168.1, read on the forward strand.
GAAAATATGTGTAATCTCTACTGTACCTTTTCCGCCGCGCATTTCATGCTTCAGCTCGTTGAACATTTCGTTCGCATATTTTATCATATTCATCACCCCGGATTCAATTATATAAAATCGTCATTTTACCTACAATGAGTTTGCCTGCTAAAAATAATTTTTATTTAACGTTTACAAGTCTGCCAATACTGTGATATAATATCTCGCGTGTGTAATACGGGCGGTCCGCTGATGCGAATGATGCGATCATGAACGTCTAGGCAAGGGAGGAGGAAATATAAATGGATATTATCAAAGCACTCGAACAGGAACAATTGAGAACGGATCTGCCGACTCTCAGCATAGGCGATTATGTAAAAGTGCATCTGAAGGTCAAGGAAGGCTCGAGAGAAAGAATTCAGATATTTGAAGGAACTGTCATAGCAAAGAAAGGCGCAGGCCTCAAGGAAACTTTTACAGTAAGAAGGGTCTCCTACGGAGTAGGAGTTGAAAGGATTCTTCCGGTCCATTCTCCTAAGATCGCTCAAATTGAAGTAGTCAGAAAAGGTAAGATCAGAAGGGCCAAGCTGTACTTCCTGCGCGAAAGGGTCGGCAAGGCATCCAAAATTAAGGAAAAACTTGAAGCTAAGGAATAATGAAAAGTATAAAGGGGACCTGATGGTCCCTTTTGTATTTTTGAAAAAGGGATAAGTGATATGAATATACAATGGTTTCCGGGACATATGGCCAAAACCAGGCGACTCCTGGCTGAGAACCTGAAGCTCGTGGATGTAGTCGTTGAGCTGCTTGACGCCAGGATCCCCGCCAGCAGCAAAAATCCAGAAATAGATACGATAATACATAACAAACCCCGGCTGGTAGTCCTTAACAAATCCGATATGGCTGACGAGGAAGTATCAAGGGATTGGGCGAAATGGTACAAAAGCAGAGGCATTAGCGTGATATTTGCGGACTCGGTGAAGGGAAAAGGACTCAACCAGCTGAAGGATTCTCTCAAAGTCCTTATGAAAGACAGATTCGAGAGGGACAGGGAAAAGGGCAGGATCTTCAGACCGATCAGGACGATGATCGTCGGTATCCCGAATGTGGGCAAATCAACGTTTATAAATAAGATCGCGGGCAAGTCCGTTGCGGTGACAGGGGACAAGCCGGGCGTTACACGGAGCAAACAGTGGATCAGGCTCAATCCTGAGATTGAAATGCTCGATACTCCCGGAATACTCTGGCCTAAATTCGACGACCAGAATACTGCTTTCAACCTGGCATTCACAGGAGCAATAAAGGATGATATCATGGATGTAGTCGAAGTTGCGTCCGCTTTAGCAGAAAAGCTGTCCGCCACCTACCCGACATTATTCGCTCAGCGCTATAAACTGCAGGAAACCGCCGGCTTGAAAGGGTATAAGCTGCTGGAGGCTGCCGGCAGGAACAGGGGATGTCTGCTGTCGGGCGGCGAGGTGGATCTGAGGAGGATCGCTGTAATAATACTCGATGAATTCAGGGGCGGAAAGATAGGCAGGATCACACTTGAAAAACCTCAGCGGAGCGAGGGGGAGCATAAAAATGGAGCAGCAGGCGAGCAAAGAGAACAAGGCTGAGAAAGTCGGTAAGGCTGAGA
>JAEYOM010000173.1 GCA_023411715.1 Bacillota bacterium
ATAGTTGCTCCCCAGAAGTTGAGAAGGCCTTCCTGATGGTAATATCCATCCTCGCCTAAAATGGTTGCCATGCTGACGTATTCTTTAGAATCCATCTCAGCACGCGGTTTGAGATAATAGTCAAAAATGTAACACAAATACGGCGTCGCAGCCGCTGCGTAGCATCCGCCTGTTACACCCTGGGAAAAGAAATGTTCCAGCTCCTGATCAACCTTAACAGTGAAAAAATTCGGATTGAGCACTTTGGATGCATAAGCTTCCCTAAACAGCTTCAGACCTTTCAAAGTATCTTCGGAGGCTGCGCCCCATTTATACTTCCCGTCTTTATCCCTATAAAACGAATTGTAATGCGTACTGTTGCTTTGAACGAACAGCATAACCGCACTGGCGGTACTTTCACTAATTGGAATGAGCTTATTGCCTGTCTTGCCGGGGTCTTTTTCCTGAATTAGCTTTCCAAATTGAATGATTTCAGATGCCGTATATGTACTCTTGATAGGGAAACCGACAGCTTGCGCCCAGTCCTTGCGCATATAAAAAGAGAAGTGATCGGGTAATGGATTTCCGGGTAAATTATTCATAAAACGTGCCCTCGGAAGGAAATATGTTCCGTGGAATCTGCGTTCCATCTCCGGTCCGAGTGATGTTTTGTCAAAAACGTTTGCAAGATTCGGCCAACGGGTCTTCCATTTTTCAGGAAGCTTCTTAAGCAGTTTTTGCTCTACATAACCGGCTGCATCAGGTTGTTTGTAATTATATACACAGATATCCGGCATATCACCGGAGTTGATCCATATGCGAAGCCTTTCATCCCAGTTGTCCATCGCTATGGCTATTACGGCTATATCATAATTGAATTTGTCGGAATAAAATCTGGCATAACCATCACCGGCGGTATAATCGTATCCGCCAATTGCCTGCGTGGTTGCCAGTGTCAAACTGACTTTTTTGGAGTAATCCGCTGCTGGCTTCCCTTGGTTGTCAGCTTTATTGCTTTGAGTATTTGCCGTAGATATAATACCTGACCCACCTGGCCGATTCTCTGGGTTGCTTCCGCATGCTGCAACACCAAGTAAAATAAAAACAGCAATTACGAAACAAAACAATTTCTTCAATGTGTTCATCGTATACCCCATTTTTTTATTACCTCAAAAACAGTATACAGGCTGAATAGTTCAAGGCGTAGTTAAATAATATACCTTGCAGCTAACGAATAATACTATTAAAAAACAGAAAAAATATGAATTTCTTTCATAGAGACACTAGAAAAAATGAAATCTATTAATTTCACACCTTTTTTATTTTTTCATAGTATCAGTCGCTTTTGACCACCTTTTCGTACAATCGGCCGGCCAGATAATTTTTCGGCGTTGTACCGAATTTTAACTTGAAACGCCTGTAGAAAGTGCTTTCATTCTCCATACCCACAGCGTACATGATTGTATTGATACTGTCATCCGATATCTCTAAAAGCTCCGCAGCTTTGCTTAATCTGTAATCTGTAATAAAATCCGATACCGAACAGCCACAGATGCTATTGAAAGAGAAATTCAGATAGTTAGGTGAAATTTTAATTCTTTCAGCTATGCTGACCAGACTCAGGTTCGGATCGGTATATTCGTTATAAATTATACTTTTTGCCGCTTTAATATTTCTATTATGTTTGGTTGTAGAACTGCCGTCGGTAAAACTATTTTTTATTAAATCCTGCAGAACCGATTGAAACTCATCAATTGTATGATAATCTACCGGGTTGATGTCGAACAAATCCATTGGATGCGAAGTATCATTGGCCTTATTGGCCTCATTTATTGCAACATTGATAGTATTGCATAAATTCATCAAAGAAATTGTGATATTATTATAGTTCATCTTCTTAAGCTTATTGATGATATCATCCATATGTATCGTCACCGCATCATAGTTTTGCTCCTTGATACCGGTAACCAGTTTTTGCTCAACGGAAGAAGGATAGTTCAAGGAAGAATTGCTCAGGTTTCCTTCAATCAATTCAGTAGTAATGATAGCGGTACTGCCATATATATAGCTGTAAGACAGATGGCGCTGCAGCATAATATAGGTTTCCGATAATTTTGTGACTGAACGTATGGGATCACTGATTATTGCGGCATATGACATACTATAATTATTATATGTTTTTTGCTGCATATTACTTATAACCTGACGCAATACCTCTTTATCGTTCTCCTCATTTTTATTGGCCCCTGCATTAATAATTGCAACAATATACTTGCTTTCAAGGTAAACAATATCATTGACATAGCAATTACTTAACGCTTCACTAAAAGTATTTCTAATCCAGCCGCTTATGCTTTGCACTGCCGGATTATCTGCAGATGCCGAATCCAGTTTCAATATGACGAGTGTAAGTACGTCCCTTATATTCACGTTAAATAATCCGGAGCTGCTGATGTTCATAATTTCATTATCCGTTACCGTATCACTATTGATAAGCAGTTGGGTCAAATAGTATTTGTACTTTATGAGATCAGTTGAATTAATTTCTTTTTTCAAAAGATGTATTTCATTGACACTGCGTATGTACGAATCCTCCAAAAAGCCTAATTCATCCCTATTTATGTAACTATCATTACTATTGCCGGTATAACTGCTGATACTCTTCAAAAGCTTTTGAAAAGGTTTGTATATGTTCTCAGCCATAAAAAAGGCAATAAACAATGAAATAATGATTATGGATGCTGAAATGATAAGGAGGGCTATCTTTATATTCTTCACGCCTGCATATACATTATCATACGTCTGGATTTTATATAAAATAAAGCCTTCATCTTTCAAATAAACATATGAGAGGATGCTCTTTTCTTTACCGATATAACATGGAATAATATCTGATGTAACTCCATTTTTAATTTTCTCCATGATCGTATGATAATAAACAATAGTCAGATCATCGAGGTATTTTTGTGAAGTTCCGTTATCAACATTGAAAAACTTACGATTGGACGCCATTAAAAGAAAACGGCCATTGTCATTGGGATTCAGACTGTAAAGGTTATCCAAAAGCCATTCCGGTTGAATATTTACAATCACGCATCCATGAAAGCGGTTATTTTCATCTGCGGTATCATAATAAAAATAAGAAAGTACATCCTCATATTCTATCGTTTCAGGATTATTGGTTTTGATCTTCCGCAAAACCGGCATCAACTTTGGTACCTGATTATACTGGAGTATCGCTTTTCCCAGGTAAACATCGCTTGTTTCGGACACGGAATCTGCAAAAGCGGAGTAGTAGGCTTGGCTAAAATTATTGTAAATATAAACGGAATGGATATAAGGTTCAAAACTCTTCATATCATAAGAAATATTTTTCAGTTCGGCGGCTATTTCCTCCCATTCCAGCTCATCCGGCCGGCTGTACATGACTTTATCGGCGGAGGGGCTATAGAAAACCTTTTTACAAAAATTGATAATCAATTTATTGGTATTTTCATAATTCTTCTGTATTTGCATCAGCATCTTCATATCATTTTCATATGTATTCCTGGTGACACTGTTATCTATATATATGTAAAAAGCCAATGTTGCAAGTATTACAAGTAATATCAAGGAAGAAATGGACAAATAAAATATGCGATTGAAATATCTGTGACCAAATAATTGTTTAAACCATACAACTATTTTCATTTATTTCTCCTCAATATTTATTGAAATATCATCTGTTTTCTCACACAATCCTTGTGGTTCCCTGCAGGCAGTTACATTTCAAATTATACAGCGTGACATCTACTTTTCAAAGCTCAATTTGTTTTTTATTGAAATGTTTCAATACCCGGCCTTCGGGCAAAACCAGACACATGTCTGTATGCCGTGTTGTCTTTGCCGAATGCGAACAATTTGCGCTCATAGCCAAAAATGGAGGTGCCGGGCTGAATGTCTCAGCTTCGTATATGAATGATAGAAAAACGAACCAATATCTAAAAAAAACCTATTGCAGATTATGGTAATATGTTGAATAATAAATGGGGGTTTGCATACATGGAAAGGCATGACACATCTATTGGAAGGGAAGACAACATGTTTAAGGTCTTTCTTGTCGAGGATGAGATTGTGGTGCGCGAAGGCATACGCAAAAACATTCCTTGGGAGCAGTATGGCTTTCTTTATACCGGCGACGCTTCGGACGGAGAGCTTGCTCTGCCAATGATTCGCCAGATACAGCCCGATCTTCTGATTACTGATATAAAAATGCCGTTCATGGACGGACTGGCTCTGATCGAGCTGGTCCGAAAGGAACTGCCGAGGACAAAAATCGTCATTGTCAGCGGATACGACGATTTTTCCTACGCGCAGCAGGCAATTCGCATGGGCGTGGAGCAATATCTGCTGAAGCCGGTAGTAAAGGGAAAGATGGTGGAAATCCTGATTGCGCTGCAGAAGAAAATGGAAGCCGAGCGGCAGCAGCAGGAATACCTTGCGAGGTTCCAACGGGAAGTCCGGGAGTACGAAACATTTTCACGCAGGAGGTTTTTCGAACAAATCGTCACCGGTGGCTTAAGCGTATTGGAAATCTCCGAAACCGCGAAGTCGATGGGTATCGACGTGAACGCCCCGTTCTACAATATTGTGCTTTTTTCGCTGAACAGCGCCGGATATGACAGAAGTGCACCCGAGAGCTATACTGACGAGCTCGCTGCGATACAGGACAAGATTATGCAGTTTATCGTCAGCCATCCGGAGCTGATTCTATTCAGATGGGACATCACGACGTACGCCGTTTTGGTAAAGGGCGGGCAGGATGATATCATACAACGAACCGGCGATTGCATCGAGAACATACGCAGCCGCTGTGCCATGGCCGGCAGCGATGCAAGCTGGCATATTGCGCACGGCACGCCGGTATCGCGGCTCGGTGCCATTCCAGCCTGCTTTACGGAAGCAAGCCGCGTTTTATCCTATCGCTATCTATGTCCGGAGGAGCATATCCTTTCTAAAGAGCGCATTCAGGATTTCCGGAAAAAGGACGGCTCAGAAATTGATTCGGGTAAAAAGGAAATCGATCAGGAGTGTATCCGCAACTTTTTAAGCAATGGAGCGGGAGAAGAGATCGAACGCTTCATCGATCAACTGCTGTTAAGCGCCGGAGAGGGAGCTGTTTCTCTGACATTGTTCTGTAAGTACCTGACCATGACGATTTATTTCGCGGCCGTGAAGTATCTGGATTCGATTGGCTGCCGCACGGACAGCTTCTGGTCGCTCGAGCTTCGGCCCAGTGACAGTATGTCGACACCGGGGGAAGCGCGGCAGTACGCACGCCGGATCATAGGGCAGGCGATCGAGCTGCGCGACCGCGAAAGCAAAAAACAGCAGCGCGATATGCTGACCCAGGCAATCGGATTCATTGATATGCATTATCAGGAGGAGTCGATTTCGCTAGACAGGGTGGCCAGAAAAGTAAATGTCAGCCCAAACTACTTTTCGGCGATATTCAGTCAGGAAGTCGGGCAGACCTTCATAGAATACCTTACCGGTAAACGGATCGACGAGGCGAAACGCATGCTTCGCCAAACGGAAAAGCGTTCCAGCGAGATCGCATTCGCCGTTGGGTATAAGGATCCGCATTATTTCAGTTTCGCGTTCAAGAAAATTTCGGGCTGCACGCCCAGTGAATATCGCAAAGGAAATAAGCAGTGAGCGCAAATTTCCGGCGAGAGGCAAAAGGGAAAATGACCATGCAGATCAAGCTCTGGAAGATGATCTTGATTGTCGCGTTGCCGCTGATGATCGTCATCATAGCTGTCGCGTCGATCGGGATTGGTTATGCGCTGCAGTATCACGCTATCCTGAACAACGTTACTGTGGCCTCGGACTTCAATCAGAATTTCAAAGACGACGTCGATCTGAAAATGTACTATTACGTGATCGAAAGCCAGTATTCGGATGGCCTGCCAATCGAGGAGGTACAATCCGCAGAGACGATCTCGCGAAAGCTGATCGATACGACGACTGAAAAAGACAGTCTCCGCGCCGTCAGCAGTGTTTTGAACCTGTGCCGCAACCTGGAGGAAAAGATCCAACAGATCGCGGATACGAAGGAATACGATTCCCGCATCGATCAACTGGATAATAACATCTATATTCTGACGGATCTCATCCAGAAGTATATGTACACCTATCTTTATTACGAGGCGGCGCATCTGAACGCACTGCAGACAACTATGATTACGAACATGATCGTTTTGATGGGCGTAGTCGTTGTTTTGTCACTGGTGTTGATGTGTTTCCTTTTGATCTATTCCAGAAAGCTAAGCCGCAAGATCGTTGATCCGATAGATAAGATCTGCCAGCGCCTGGAAGCTATCGGCAAGGGAAGCTTGCTTGTATGCGAGCCGATTCAGGCAGACGTGGAGGAAGTACAGCTTCTTTCCGATGGCATAGAGAACATGGTCGGGCGTCTGAAACGGCAGATCGAAATGAACATCGAGCAGGAAAAGCAGCGCCGGCGCACCGAATTAGCATTACTGCAGGCGCAGATCAATCCGCATTTTCTTTATAACACTATGGATACCATTGTCTGGCTGATAGAGTCCGGGGATATCGGCGAATCGGTTACGATGGTCAACAGCCTGTCGAACTACTTCCGCTTTTCACTGAGCCGCGGACAAAACGTTATCACGCTCGCGGAAGAAGAACAGCACATTCGAAGCTATCTGGAAATCCAGCAGATACGTTACCGGGATCTGATGGAATACGAAATCGAGATACCGGATCAGCTGAAAAACTTCATCCTGCCGAAGCTCACACTGCAGCCGCTGGTGGAAAACGCGCTGTATCATGGCATAAAAGTCAGGCGCCGCCAGGGCAGTATTCACGTGGCCGGCAGAGCGGAGAACGAACATCTTATTCTGGAAGTGACGGACGATGGGATCGGTATGTCGGAGGAGCGTCTGGATGCGGTGCGGGCGTCCCTTGCGGACGGCAGGAGTGAAGGGTTCGGGCTAAGGGCGGTGCATCAGAGAATCCAAATACTGTTCGGCGGGGAATACGGTTTAGCTATAGAAAGCACGGTGGATGCCGGTACAAAGGTCATCGTAACAATGCCCATGAAGACGATCCAGGAGTCCAACGATGAAATATCAAGTTGTGGAAGCATTATAGCCATATAATCGCATGATGTTACAACTTTTTGAGGTGGGAGAAGGATACATGAAAATAAGAGTGATAGTGATAGCCGCCTGTTTTGCGCTTCTGCTTTGTAGCTGTGTTAAAGAAGCACAACCCGCCGCGGATACTTCAAAAGATAAACTGATTGTCGTCGGGTTTTCGCAGGTCGGCGCGGAATCGGAGTGGCGAGTGGCCAACACCGAAAGCATAAAGGCTGCGCTGAGCGTTAAAAACGGATACGAGTTGATTTATGACGACGCCCGGCAGAAGCAGGAAAACCAGATCCGGGCGATTCGAACCTTTATCCAGCAGAATGTGGACTATATTGTATTCTCTCCAATAGTTGAAACGGGCTGGGATTCGATTCTGCAGGAAGCGAAGGAGGCCAATATACCGGTCATAATGATCGACCGCGATATCATAGTGGAGGACGAAAGCCTGTATACGGCATATATTGGCTCCGACTTCCGCAAGGAAGGAGAAAAAGCCGTCCAGTGGCTGGAGAGTCTATTGGAAAAACAGCAGAGAACGGAAGCTCCCATCCGGATCGTCGATATTCAGGGAACGATCGACTCCTCCGCACAGATAGGCCGGACTACCGCGCTGGAGCAGGCAATCAAACGCAATCCCAACTGGGAAATGGCAGCACAGGAATGCGGCGATTTTACAAGGGCCAAGGCTTACGAAGTCATGGGTGCAATTTTGAAGCAGACAAAAAATATCGATGTCGTTTACTGTGAGAACGACGGAGAGGCGCTTGGTGCAATCGATGCAATGGAAGAGGCTGGAATGAAATGTAACGTGAACGGCGGCGTGATTGTTATATCATTCGACGCGACAAAGCTTGGACTCGAGTATTGCATAGATGGGAAAATCGGGTTGGATGTGGAATGCAACCCGCTGCAGGGACCCTATATCGACAGGATAATCAGGCGTCTGCAGCGCGGTGATCCGATCGAACGCGAGACACTTATCGATGAGACTCAGTTTGACTGTTTCTCCATCACGCAGGGAATGATCGACGGCAGGAAATACTGAAAGACAGGCTTTTCAACGATACCGCCCGCTTTTTGCGGCGGTTGTTTTTTTACTGTAAAAGTATGAAAATTTACGCTGATTCGTTCTTAATTACTTCCTTAGAATTTCCAATAGTTTACTATCTAATCAAGATGGTTGAAATTCTTATGCGGTTCTCATGCGAATATTGTTTTTCATTTTTCCGATATGATATAAAAAAATTGAAGATATATATCCTCGATTTTCCTATATTATAAAAGGGAGGCAAAGTATGAAAAAATTCATTACTGTTCTCATGGTTGTTGCAATGGTTCTTGGACTATGCGCATGCGGTACGCAAGCACCGGCGTCATCGTCCGACACACCTGCGGCATCCACCGCAGCGCCGGCAGCAGAGGCTACAGCACCGGCAGCCGCCGAAGCGACTCCGGCAGATACCGCAAAAGGTCCCATTAAAGTTGGTATCGTCAACAATCCGCCCTCCGAGTCCGGATATCGCGCGGCGAATGTGGCGGACTTTGAAAAGGTCTTCACGGAAGCTAATGGCTACAAGGTATCGACTTTCTACAGCCTCAAGAACGATGAGCAGTTGAATGCGGCTGCGCAGTTTGTCACAGACGGTGTAGACTATCTTCTTATCTCGGCCGCAGCTACAGATGGTTGGGATACTGTTCTTAAAAGCGCTAAGGAAGCCGGCGTAAAAGTGTTCCTCTTCGACCGTATGCTGAAAGCAGATGAGAGCCTGTATGAAGCTGCCGTTGTTTCCGACATGGCAAATGAAGGAACTACAGCAGTGAATTGGCTGAAAGCGCAGAAACTGCCGGAATATAACGTTATCCATATTCAGGGCGCAATGGGTTCCGATGCGCAGATTGGCCGTACAGCCGCGCTGGATGCTGAATTTAAAGCAGGCACCATGAAAAAGGTTGTACAGCAGACCGCTACCTGGGATGAAGCTACTGCAAAGAAAATTGTTGAATCAGTAATCAATTCCAAGGAAAAATTCAATGTTATCTATGCCGAAAACGACGGCATGGCAAAGGGTGCTGTTGCAGCGCTGGATGAAGCCGGTATCACCCACGGCGTTGGCAAGGATGTTGTTGTAATGGGCTTCGACTGTAACAAGTGGGCGCTTAGGGA
>JAEYOM010000196.1 GCA_023411715.1 Bacillota bacterium
AAGGGAAGCGATCCCAGCAACGGAGCGCTCTATTATTTCGATGACAGCGCAACCAACAAATGGCTCTGGTCCAAACCCATACTGGCAAGGATCGGCCATATGGTATATGTATACTGATCGGCTGAAGAAAATCTCCGGCGTATCAAGTGCCGGCATATAAGCTACATTAATCCGCAATTGATTAAATCAAGGGGCGTCCCGCATATAACACGGCGGCGCCCCTTTTGTTTGCAATGTAATAATATCCTAAATCCGAATTTATAGATTTACAGCAAGAGAACCATTTTGTGAAAAATTCGTATAATCGCAGAGCCTGCCCTCATAAATAAGCGTAAGGTCCGAAATATCGTAGAAATCGCCTGGGGTAACGAGTGACGGGTCTTTCCCGAAATCGTGTATATGATTGATCTGCAGCATCGTGGCAACAAATTGGGTACAGAAGAATTTGTTTTTTCTCTTCAAAGGTACGTTCATCATAACGCCTATCAATCCCAGAAGGTTATATCCGTATTCCGCCCTGTTCCTGATAAAAAGCTTTACCGACTGCTTCAGTGTCTTGTATCTGTTGTTGTCGATATCAAGCCTGTAAATAGCGCACGTTGTATTTCCGAATGCCTTGAATAAACCTGTGTCCCTATGTTCGATAACAAATCCGCCCAACAGCGGAAACCAGACGATTTTTCTGCCGAAGCTGTAAAATCTGTCGATCCCGGCGTCGAGACAGAGCGAAACATGGTTGTATCTCTCTTTTGTATAAAGACCGATACATCTGGAAAACCAGGTACCGGTAGCTGTCATGATTATATATATACTTTTCATCCGTTATCCCCCTAAAAATGGTAGCATCCACCTATAAATATTATAGGTGGATGTCCGCAAACTAGTCAAGTCGTATAATCACCCGCAGACGCCCTGGTATGCGTCCGGCTCTCCTATTATGCGACCCCCGCGAGGTTTTCCCGGAGGGCATGCCTTGCCCTGAATATTCTGTTCTTAATGATCGACATGGGTTTTCCGAGTGAATCGGCGATTTCCTTGTAGGACATACCCTTCTGGTGGTACATTATAATAGGTATCCTGTATATCTCGGGAAGGCCGTCGATGGCACTCCTCAGGACCTGGGTATGCTCCTTGCGCAGGAAGTATTCCTCGGGTGAATTGTTGCTGCCCGTGTAATTCTCTATCTCCTCCAGTGAAACAGAGTTAAACTTTTTGCGCCTTACATGATCCAGACAAATATTGGTTGCAACCTTTACGCTCCAGGTCGAGAACTTGTACTGGCTGTCATACCTGGAAAGCGATCTGTAGATCTTGATGAACGCTTCCTGAGCCATATCGTTGACTTCTTCATTGTCTCTGGAGAACTTATAGGCTACGGAATAAATCAGCCTTTTATATCTCGATATCAATTCGGAAAAGGCATCATTATTTCCTTCAAGGCACTGTTTTACCAATTCATTATCTGTTCTTTCCATTTCAACAACCTCCGGTATTACCATACACCTGATCCGGATATGACCGGACCGGCCAGGTTTTAACTATTGAATTCATTATACGGTTTCAACTTTACCTGCACATCAGCCGGCAGAACAGATTTTCAGCAGGTCACAGGTTTAGTCTTTCACCTGGCCGGTTGGCCAGCCTCCCGTTTAACCTTATGGATAGTCTCGAGCAGAATGTCGGAGTTCTCACCCTTGCTGACAAAAGCGTCTACTCCTGCGGCCCTGGCAGCCCGGGCTGCCTCAGGCCTGCAGCTCAATGCTATTATTGTGACTTCGCGCACCAGTTTTCTTAAACTTGAGACCTCATCCCACATGTTACTGCCGGAAAGCTCCCAATCAAGCAATATTATTTCAGGCCGGAAAACCTCGGCTTTTTCGAACAAACTTGCGGTATCTCCCGCTTCTTCAAGCATAAAATCTTCATCAGTATGCTCAAGCAATATCATAAGAGCAGAACGTACGTCTGCCTGGTCGTCTGCTATCAGTACCCGCATGCCGTCACCTCATTTCAGATTGCTTTGCGATATAACCCCATGCTTCATTGTAATAAAAAATCCAGCCATATACTTCAATCACATGGGTGGATTTTTTCTGGCCTGCTGGCCTGTTATTTACCTGGCCGGATGGCCAGGTGAAACAGAGGGACGGTTCGAAACCACTGAAAAAGTCTATATTTTATTGATAAAAGCGCCTGAAACCCGCTTAGCTTCGTTACCGTTTTTCCGTAAAGGGTACTTCTTCAGCAGTTTCGGACGGTTCTTTCGTTTCATTTCACTAGCAAAATAAAACGAAAGAACCGTCCCTCTGTTTCACACAAGTTTCTTCTGCAGGGCTATAGCAACAGCCTCGGTTCTGCTGGCTGCATCCAGCTTCGACAGTATGCTGCTCACATGGAATTTCACCGTGGATCTGCTTACTATCAGCTTTTCTGCTATTTCAGGATTACTGAGACCATCCGTCATCATTTTGAGTACTTCCTTTTCTCTTTGGGTCAACTCGCTGTCACGATCCTGCCTGCGGCCGGATGCCTTGATAAGGGCCTGTGTAGCCTCGGGGGCGAGCGTCGGACGTCCAACGTAGGCGGAGCGTATTGCGCTTGCCAATTCGTCGGCTGAAACATTTTTGAGCAGGTATCCTATCGCACCGGCCTGCAGCGCCCTTTCTATCAGGTCGTCTTCCTTGAAGCTGGTCAGCACGATCACCTGGGTTTCCGGAAAACGTCCGCGAATAGCCTGGGTCGCCTGTGCGCCATCCATCACCGGCATGACCAGATCCATGAGCACTACGTCCGGCTTGCATTTGTCACAGGCTTCGACCGCTTCCCTGCCATCGGAGGCCTCCCCGACGAGTTCGAAGTCGTCAAACACCTGAAGGAATGCACATAATCCGCTTCTGACGACACTGTGGTCATCCGCCAGTAATACTCTTATTTTTCCGTTTTCCATAACAATCCCCCGCAACAATTATCACGATCTATTTATCTACAAGCATCATATATCAATTATGCACTATGCTGCCGACCCATTCAAGCTCTATAACAGTACCCGCGCCCGATTCGGATGTGACTTTCAGCTTTGCTCCGGCCGACTCGGCCCGCTCCTTCATGATGCCAATCCCGAAGTGCTCCGATGTCACGCTTCCGGGATCAAAGCCTTTTCCGTCATCAGTGATTTTCAGATTCGCCACTATCACCCCAAGCCGCTCATCCTCGTTGGCCAAAAGCCCGATAATCACCTTCGAGGCTCCCGAATGCTTTGCAATATTGTTCAGAGCTTCCTGTGCTATCCGATAAAATACGATCTTCACTTCCGGCGGCAGTTTTGCCGAACCTTTTACATCAAGTGATACCGGTATCCTGGCGCGTCCAGTGACAGCCTCCGAGAGCTGCCTCAGCAGGTCGCCGAGTGGCGCCTCCACCAATGTTGCCGGCCTCAGCTCGAAAAGCAGCGTCCTCATTTCGGCTAAAGCGCCGCGCGTCAGCTGCCTCAGTTCATCCAACCTCTTCATTCCCTCTTCCCTGTTGCGTTCCCATATCTTTGGCAGGACTTCGGCAATAAGGCTCGAGGAAAACAGAGTCTGCGTGACCGCATCATGCAAATCCCTTGCCAGTCTGTTTCTTTCAGCCGCGACGGCCATATCCTCAGCCTGCTTTCTGAGTCTGGTGTTGTCGATCGCCAAGGCAGCCTGATCCGCAAATGTCATTGCAAGACCAATCTCTTCCTTCGTTACAATCCTGGTTGGCTGCTTTTCCTCCTTTTTGAAGTAAAGCGCTATCCCGCCGTATACTTCATCCTTGCAGACCAGGGGTACCGCCATCATACCGCTGCAATTGTCATGAAGCCATTTGAGGTGGGTATTCTGGATAGGGTCGGCTTTGTACATCGAATCTATCTCAATAAGGTCGTTTCTGACGACCGGTCTTCTTTCAATAAATGACTTGCCCAGGATCCCGTCATCAGAGCCAATCCTGATTACGTTTCCTGCATAATGAGGAAGTCCGCAGGAAGCTTCCAGCGCCAGTGTACTTTTATCATCAGTGAACCTGAAGAGAGCGGCTGAGTCCGTATGCAGAAGCCTCGCGGCCTCCCTCACGATAAAGTCGAGTATTTCATCAAGGGACCTGTTAGAGTTCAATGCCCTGAGTATCTCCCTCAGCCCTTCTGCTACATGCCGCCTTTGCTCGTTCTCCTGAAGCTCCCTTTTCTCCTCCTGGTACAGCCTCGCATTCTCTATGCCTATAACGGCGCTGGGCGCAAACATGCTGAATATTCTTTCATCCTCGGAGTTGAACTCCCCGTCGACCTTGCTGAAGGCCGCAATGACTCCGACGGGTCTTGAGCCGGCGAAAAGCGGCACATAAAGGCAGGTATGCATTTCAGTTATTTCGGCAAGCTTATGCTCCGGAGTATTCTCGATCCTATCCCTGTCAAATATCATCGATTCGTGCAGAAGAAGGCTTTCCCCGGCCGCAGAGCCATTGATCGGAATGCGCATTCCTGCGAGAGCATTATGGCTGACTCCTGAAAGAACCGCCAGTTCGAGTTCCCCGGCATTTTCATCAAAAAGATAAACGGCCGTCGAATTGGAATTGGTAAGCCTCCTTGCCTCCCCTGCTATGAGCCTGAGGACAGAATCCAGCTCGAGCCGGCTGGTTATGGCTTGCTGAATACTCAGCAGCGTTTTTGTCTCATCGGCTCTTTTTGTGGTCTCGTTGAACAGCTTCGCATTCTCATATTCAATAGCAGCTTGATTTGCAAAGGCTTTCCCGAGCTCTGTGTGATATGTCCTGTAATAGCCGGGTTCGCCATGGTCCAGCGTCATGATCCCGATCACATTGTCCTTGTAGATCATGGGCAGGCTCATCCAGCACCGGACGCCCTTGTAAACGGTATCCATGAACTCGCTCATATCGTTTCTGAACTGTACGGCGAGTTCGTCGTCCAAAAGCAGATCGTCGATAACCACCGGTTTTTTTTCATTCGCGAGCCATGCGCCGAACGGCAGGGGGAAACTTTCCTCCATACCTTTGGAGATAGCCGAACGGTGCGCGATAATGCTTGCCTTGCTGCCGTCGGTGATAAAAATTTTGGCGTTTTTATAGTCGATGATAGTCCTTAGTTTGTCCAGAATAGCTTCAAGCAGCGGCTTCAGCTCCATTGTTGAGGAGACCAGATTCGATACATCCAGCAATGTAGTGAGAAGTTTCGAATTTTGCTGCAGGACTTCGCGATAACCTGAATTTTCCATTGCATCCCCTGTTTTGAGTCCTGATATGATGCCTAAAATCAGCAGCATCCAGTGTTTTGTAACACAAAGTGTTACAAAGACACTTGCTCGACAATTGACGCTGTCAATTGCGGTTACTTGATTGTTGTGGTCTGTATATCAAGTTTTGTTGCAGCAGACCACATGTAAATTGTATATCATTCAATATGAAATATCAAGCAGAACTGGAAACACATTTGGCGTGCCTTATTAATATAATAATACATCGAAAGGGATGGGTGGTTGAAAGTATGCAAACAGTAGCTGCCGGCTCGATCGGGCCGTATGTAAGGGTCGTTCAGAGTGTACTTAACAGGATAGGCTATAATGCAGGAACTGTCGACGGAATTTTCGGAAGTCAAACACAGCGGGCGGTAATCACTTTCCAGAGAAATAACGGACTTACGCCCGACGGGGTAGTGGGACCTGCCACATGGAACGTGCTCATCAGGTTTCTCAGAGGATACGATACATATACTGTCCGCCCCGGAGATACTCTGTACAATATCGCAAGAAGATATTACACAACCGTAAACGCAATAGTCACGGCCAACCCCGGTATCAATCCAGACATGATTACCGTGGGGCAGCGGCTGATCGTACCTTACGGGATAGACGTAGTAACGTTTGATATCGAGCCGATTTCTGAAATCGTTCAATATCAAATACAGGGGCTAAAAGCCAGGTATCCGTTCATTGAGATCGGTTCCGCCGGGAAAAGCGTCATGGGAAGGGATCTGACCTACTTAAGGCTCGGAAGAGGCAGCCGGGAAGTACATTATAACGCTACTCACCATGCAAACGAATACATTAATACCCCGATGCTTATGAAATTCATAGAAGAATATTCCAGGGCCTATTCGACGGGAAGCAGCATCCTCGGTTACAATATCAGGGATCTGTACAATTTGACCAGCATATATCTGATCCCGGTCGTAAACCCCGACGGAATGGATCTTGTGCAGTATTGGCCCAATTACGAAGACCCCGCATTCATAAGGGCGGCAAGGTTGAATACGACGGGTCTGCCGCTTCCAAGCGTATGGAAGGCCAATATCAGAGGTGTGGACCTGAATCTGAATTATCCGGCGGATTGGGAGAAGGAAAAAGAGGCAGAGATAGCCGAGGGCATCACACAACCCGGACCGAGGGATTTCGGCGGCGATGCGCCTCTGTCAGAGCCCGAGTCCAGGGCTATGGTGGACTTTACGCGCGCGCACAATTTCCGCATTGTTATAGCGTATCATACACAGGGTGAAGTAATCTACTGGCAGTTCAACAATTATGCTCCACCCCAGTCTCTCCCGATAGCAAGGCAATTCGCGGCGATAAGCGGCTACTTGGTAGAAGCGGGCACAGAAGAGGCCGCGTATGCAGGCTACAAGGACTGGTTCCTGCAGGAGTTCCGTAGGCCGGGCTATACGATAGAAACCGGTATCGGCGTAAACCCTGTCGCATTTGGACAGCTGCCGAGGATCTACAGTCAGAACCTCGGGATACTGCTGCTCGGCGCTGTAGTGTGAGGCAATGTCGGTGGGTGAAGGCGGCTGTCTGACAGCATGTAAAGCTTTCCTGGCTTATAAGGCCTCCGTTACCTTTCCTCCCGGCGCATGGAGCGGTCGGCTGCCCTTTTACAGCCCCTGTACAGCCGCCTCCCTGGGGAAAACTACAGCTTTAGGGCTTGTCTAACAATAACTGTACCAAGCATTCCAGCTGATTTTTCGTCCTGCTTTGTTGTCGTCGGCTTAGATACAAAGAGTATCTGCGCCTCCATCCGCCTTGCAGTACAAAAAATCATCACGGGATCAGATGGTACATTTATTGCCAGACAAGCCCTTAATTCTTTTCAGGCTTCATCTGGGCATTTTCCGCATAACGTTTTATCTTCATAGTAGTTGTTTTGATAAAATCGCTTTCACGTATCGTAAATGCGCTGATCCGCTTATACAGCGGCATATCCCTGTTGGTGTTCTTAACGACCTCGGAGATGATGCTGCGGATCTCTTCCATGGAAGGAGTGTGCCCCTTGAGTTTTTCCTTAATGGCTTCAAGGTTCGGCAAAATGTGTGCCCCGACCATCGTTTCGCCCGACTTGTCGTCCTCGTAGCCTGTGACCATGGATTCGAGCACATACGGACTCCTGTTGATGTAGGACTCCACTTCCTCCGGGAATATATTCTTGCCGTTTTTAGTAACTATAACGTTTTTCAGTCGCCCGGTTATATAGTATGCCCCCGACTTTGCTATCTTACCAAGATCGCCCGTATGGAACCATCCGTTCCTCAGGCTTTTTGCGGTAGCCTGTTCGTTTTTGTAATAGCCAAGCATCACATTGTCGCCTTTTGTAACGATCTCGCCGACTCCGTTCTCATCCGGGTTGTCTATCATGACCTCGACTCCCGGCAAAGGCAGACCTACCGAAGCATTGCCGCTGAAATAGTCCCTCTCGCCAATGACCAGCGGAGAGCATTCAGTCAGTCCGTAGCCTTGCAGCACCTTGAAGCCGAAACGGCTGAGGCCTTTGGAGACGACAGGGTCTATTGCGGCAGCGCCCGTAATGACCAGCCTCAGGCGTCCTCCGAGACTCCTGTGGATACTGTCGAACATAGCCCTGCGTATATCTATGTGGAAAAAATTCAAAACTGTACTGATAACGATCATTGCGCGCACAACCAATTTCATACCCGGCTTTTTGCCTATCTGGTTCCATATCTTCTTGTACAGGTTCTCGAGGAGCAGCGGGACGGTCACCATGATCGTAGGCCTGACCTCGGCGAGATTCTTCTGAATATGCCTTAAACCCTCGTTAAAGGCTATGGTCGCGCCGCTGTAAATCAGCGTGAGGAAATCGAGAGTGCACTCATATGTGTGATGCAGAGGCAGTATCGAGAGCGTTACGTCATTGCTGTCCACTCGAACGGTTTTGGAGACTCCCATTATGTCCGAACAGATATTTTTCTGCGAAAGCATGACGCCCTTGGCCAAATCGGTGGTTCCTGAGGTGAAGAGAAGTATGCTCATCGCAGTATCGTCGATCTTGTATTCGTCGAGATCCGCTTTCCCCTGCTCGATCAGCCGCCTGCCTTTTTCAAGCAGTTTACGGAAGGAGAGAAAATCTTCGGAATCCTCTTGCTGATCCATACTGATAAAGTATTTGACCCGGCTCCCGGAATTTTTCAAAGCCAATATGTCGTTGGTGAGACGTCCTGAAAAGATAAGCGCGGAAGAACCGCTCCTGTTGAGCAGGTTGCCTTTTTCAGCCAGAGGCAGTTCCTTATCCATCGGCACTATTACGCCCGTATGGTTTGTAACGGCCAGGTAGGAAACACACCATTCATAACGGTTTTCGCCCATAACGGAAATGAACCCGCCTGCAAGGCCGAGGGACCTCAGCGCTGCTCCGAGCGCTTCCACATCCTCCTGGAAATTCCTGTATGTTATGCTCCGGAATTCTCCATTGTCTATCCTAATCCAGAAAGCGGCCTTTTCAGAAAATTGCTCCGTGCTCTGTTTGAGCAGATCCCTCAAATCACGAATATACCTGACGTTGTAAAGAGACTTTGAACTCACCGCACCACCCCTTTTCAACCCGTTATTTCTTACATGGCGGTAAGCCGCCAAAACCGGACCTGACATAGGCTGTATTCATAATTCTGCTGCGATCCGTTTCCCATGCTTTTAACTGACGAAAAATCAACCGGCAAATTGATTTACACCATTAACATAATATCATATATATATTTATAAATATATAAGCAGTATATTTCATTTTAGCGTACAGACCACCGTAAAATCATTTCTGAGGTATGCTTCCACAAACTCGGCTTTTGCTATCCTGCCCGAGAAGCCTTCAAGTATCTCCCTGACCTCATCCGGGTGGAAATAGAAGTATTTGTCCTCCCTGTCGGGAGACGCAGTATGGAGCAGGTTAAAGGCGACTATTTCCCTCGAAAGCCTGAAAAATAGCTCCAGTGCGCTTTTCAGGAATTCCTTGTTGTTTCCGAGGTTCAGGTTGAATATGCCAGACGTGTATATTACGTCGAAGGAAGAGTCCGTAAATATGTTTTCCTTGAAAATGTCTACTTTTATGAAATCGGCGCCGAGATTCTTTTTCTGCGCAATATCGATCATCTGGTCCAGTATGTCGACACCGGTATATTTTACTTCCATGCCCTTACTTCTGATGTATTCGAGCAGGTTTCCCGTACCGCAGCCGACGTCGAGCAGCTTCTTTCCGTTTAGATCGACCTTGGATAGCAGCGCGTCAAACCTAAGATACTGCGCTGCCTCGCTTTCCCATCCCAGGATGCCGTATTCCGGAAGGCCTTTGGCCATATTTTCCTCATAGTATGATTTGATCACTTCAAATTTCGTCATGCCATTGCTCCATTCACATTGATAACGCATCGGTTCATTAGGGCATCTATTGCCTCGTTATATTTTCATAATATCCCTTGGTCAGCCTGCGGTCAAGAGAAACGCTTCTCCGGTCAATATTGTCTGGGACGCCTCAACGCTGAACTGGAACAGTCCGGCTTCCATGCCGTGGACAGCTGGGGTTAAATAATTACCATCTGCGTAATTAGGCTTCCCCTCTGCCATTCTGATCAGCTATAGAAGATTTTAAGAAGTAATAATAAGATTAAGGTTGAAAAGTCGTGGCTTAGGGAATTCCCTAAACCCCAACTTTTTCTGACTAGGCCCATCGGTATCCGCCAGGCTAGTTCTTTTACAGTTCAATAACCTGATTTTTTTCATTAAGCATATAGTTTCCGACATCCTGTATTTCAATAGTTCCATCTTCTTTTTTTACATATTTTTTAATGTTATAATAGTCAAGTTTTCCATTATCGCCTCTTATATAGAATTCCTCACCGTTAATTGCAAAGGGTTTACTTAAGTCAACACCTATTTTTTCTAAGCCAAGTTTAATATCTTTATGCATATCTTCGGGTATTGACTGAATAGCCATTTTACCTTCTGCCACTTTAGCAAATGTATTAAAAGCCCAGCTTATTGCTGATATTTCAGCTATTTGTGAAGAAGATAGTTTATGAGCTAATTCCGCGGCTCTTTGCTCTATGGGATTTTGCTTTTGACCAGGTTTACTCATTAACAGATCAGGTATTGCTAATGAGGAGTCAATAATTCCTCCAAAAGCACTATAGTCTTTTAGCTCTATAGTTTCTCCGCTATATACTCCAAGTTTGATTGGCTTACCTGAGCGAAAATCAACCTGGTTGCCGGCTTCGATGCTACTCGTTTTCTTACCAGAATTTTCGCTCTTAGAAATCTTTGAAGTGTCGGTGAATTCAGCGGGTATGAATATATCTGTACTATAGTAAACTGTTTTTGCCGCTAAAACTGGCTTGGATTCGCCTTTTTCCTGGCTTTCCTTCCTTAAACGCATTAAATCGCGCATTGAGCCATAACTATTCATTGTCGTAATTGGTTGTATACCGTTTATTATAACCAACTCCTTTTTTATTAACTATATACTTCAGTACCAACCAATTTATATATCGGCTTTTTGTTACATAAATTAACAATGGATAAGGACAAGACCGTGAAATCGATCTCGGCTGAAGGCATAGAAACCACGCCGGTTACACTGTTGCCGGAAACCTGATCTCTACAGTCATAGACACCCAGGATAAACAGCAGATAATGACAAATGCAACTTATGCGGGCGGGAAACAGATCGGTCAGAACGGCTTCAACTATACCTTCGGATACTACGCTTACGGCAACAATACAATCGTCAGTGCTCCGGAGACCATGGATTGATATTTTTTTATCAATATCGTATAATATGCTCATACTCCCGACCGCAAGGTTGTTTCCGAGCAGAAAGGTAATATGTAAAATGGAAAACTCCAACGTACCGTTCAAATCAGAGAATGCGACAGCAGGATCGGTTATATCAGATCTCCCCAAAAGACTTTTGACCGGCAGCCGGTGTGAATTGGCGGCTATCATCGCATATTTCGATTCGGCTACCCCCGAGGAACGTAACATCCTATTCGCAGCAGCGCTTGAAAAGCGCAGGCAGCATTACGGTAACAGCGTCTATTTCCGCGGCCTTATCGAATTCAGCAGCTATTGCAAAAACGATTGCTATTACTGCGGTATACGCAAAAGCAACAGAAAAGCGCACAGATACAGGCTTTCAGCGGACGAGATACTCGATTGCTGTGAGGAAGGCCGCAGACTCGGCTTCCGCACTTTCGTGCTGCAAAGCGGAGAGGATCCGTATTATACGGATGACCGCATTTGTTCGGTCATTACTGAGATACGCAGGCGGTTCCCTGATTGCGCCATTACGCTCTCCATAGGTGAGAAAAGCAGGGAAAGTTATCAGAAATATTTCAATGCCGGAGCCGACCGTTATCTGCTGAGGCATGAAAGCGCCAGTGAACCGCATTATATGAAGCTGCACCCGGAGGATATGAGCCTTTGCCATCGCAAGCAGTGTCTATACGATCTTAAGGAAATCGGGTACCAGGTCGGAGCAGGCTTCATGGTCGGATCTCCGTATCAGACCTTCAGTGACCTGGCGTCGGACCTTGTTTTCCTGCGCGGACTGAAGCCGCATATGATCGGTATCGGCCCCTTCATACCGCACAGGGACACTGCCTTTGCGGGTGAAAAAGCACCGACGAAGGACCTGACGCTGATCATGCTAGCACTGCTGCGGCTCATGCTGCCGCAAGTACTGCTGCCAGCCACTACGGCGCTAGGCACAATCGATCCGAACGGAAGGGAAGACGGTCTCAGGGCGGGCGCCAATGTTGTCATGCCCAACCTCTCGCCTATAGCGCATCGGAAGGATTACTCGCTGTATGACAACAAAATCTGCACTGGCGAGGAGGCCGCCGAATGTCTCGGCTGCCTGACGCAGAGGATCCGCTCCGCAGGATTCGAACCCGATTTTTCCAGGGGCGACAGCCTGATGTAGAATCCTGACGATTTATAACTGAGCTGCACACAGGCAAAAACACACCCGTATCATATCCGGTGAAATACAGCGCTATGACCGCGTTGCCAAATACCGATATTTTCTGGTATTATAAATTGATAGCGGCGTACAATATTTTCGGAGGATACGCATGAAAAAAGTTATTTGCGTTTACAGCTCATCGAGCAATACGATAGATACATCCTATTTCGACCTGGCCGCCGAACTGGGCAGGGCTATTGCCGCAAACGGCGACACTCTGCTTTTTGGCGGCGGGATGAGGGGCCTGATGGGAGCTACAGCCACGGCAGCGCACGATTCAGGCGCAAAAGTGATCGGCGTGATACCGGAAGCGCTCAATATAAAAGGCATAGCATTTGAAGCCTGTGATGAACGGATAGTTACAAAGGGCATACGCGAGAGGAAAGCGATCATGGATGAGCGCTCCGAAGCCTTTATCGCACTGCCGGGAGGATTCGGCACGCTGGAGGAACTGATCGAGATAATATCGCTGAAACTCCTGAAATATCATAACAAGCCCATAGTCATAATGAATCGCGGAGGGTTTTATAATGCAATGCTGAAGCAGTTCGAGGATATAATCGAAGGAAGCTTTGCAAAGCCGGAAAGCCGTATGCTTTATCACGTTACGGCCGATGCGGCTGACGCGATTGAATATATCAATTCATACAAGCCCATTAAGCTCAATGATAAATGGCTGACCTGAGATAAACAGCTGACCTGAGATAAACGGCTGACCTGAGATAAATGGCTGACCTGAGATAAACAGCTGACCTGAAGTACCCCGTATCATCCCTGGGGAGTATAAAAACCAGCCTCCGTAGGTTTATAGCGTATACGGAATTCCGGCAGCGCGTTTATCTGCGTATAATAATTCTCAGTCCAGTCGCTGCCCTGCGTCGGATCGTTCACACCGTCCTCAGGCGGCGCGAACAGCTTGAATACCAGTTCCTGCCCGTCTTTCAAGGGCTTTTCGTAAAATGCCGGCATCATGTCGACAGATTTTACTCCGGGCTTTTTATAGAACCATTTTCCATTCAATTCGAATATGGCATTCAGGCCTTCATCCTCAAAGTAAACTTCACAGAAGACAGGGCTTTCTTCAAAGCTCAGCTTCATCGCAAGCCCGTCCGAATCTTCCGAACCGCCCCACCTCAGTCTTACCGGAAGAGCGGCTTCGTCGCCCGTCTCCATCGAGGGCATGAAATACTCGTCGTGTATTATCTTCTTGTAGGTGTCGAATAACGGCTGGCGTATACCGTTTCCGGGATTGTTCGGATCCTCGAGCTCAAGCCCGAGCCTTCCCCTGTCCCTGAACTGGTAACAAGTGATGCCCGTCAGCCATTCAGCTTTTTCATCCCTCACCATTCGATAGAAATCCTTCATCATCTGCGCCTGATCATACGGTCCCGTAACATCTCCGTCCGCATTGAGTTCGGAAATGACAAGGGGTTTTACCGCCCCGCCGTTTAGGCAGGTGAAGCGATCTAGAGAGAACCTGTTATCCTCGAATATTCTCTTCACGACCGCCCTCTTGTGCGTCTTACCGCCGGGTTCGGCTATGGTGAAGGGCCAGCCCCAGTTCAGGGAAAGATAATAATCGCCCGACCATATGTCCGCAGCCTTTACCGCTTCAGTAAATTCCTTCTCATAATGCATTTCGGACGACCCGTTTTCCGGCCCCTCGCCAATGCAGAGGATGGTCCTTATATTGGGCGCCTCACGTTTTATTATATTGTGGAAGCGGACATAGAAATCCGCTACCTGCTGGTAGCTGTAACGTTTATTAAAGGCAAACCAGTTCCCGGTAGCTTCATGGTTGATCCTCAGCATCAGTCTGCCATACGGTTTCAGGTCCCGCGCAAGCTGTACCAGCTGTTCGTCCGACATGGCGCAGTCCATGGTCAGCGTAAGCGTAACATCCTGCCCATGCCGGCGTACGTCCTTCATCGACGCAAAAGGCTCGCCCTCCGTATTCCCTTCTATGCCTCCCGTGTATGGGAAATAGTCGTCGTACGGGTAATCCCAAGCGAACGAAACTCCGCTGTCCTTACCCAACAGGCTGGCCCTGGAAGGCCAGCCCTTGTCAAGCGGGTAATAGCAGTACATGAGGTTTATGCTCCTGTGCGGCCTGCCCAGCTGATTCAATATATAATCCTGGTTCACATATTCGCCGCGTTCGCTTCCATCCCCAAGGTCAACGGCGCATGTCGCCTTCCCCATATGAAGTTTGTACGCCTTCATGTTATCGCTCATACAAATTACCCGCCCTTCCAAAAATCAAATTTGTGACATTGATTTTGATCTGGCACAGCGCCTTACCTGGACTTCTCTACCTCGCCGTAATCCTTCCCGAAGGTATCGACGGTCACGCTCTTCATGCGCTGGTCTTCGCGCGGCCTGTCATTGTAATCGCGCTTGACCCCTACGATCCTGTCGGCCTCGTCCAGTCCCTCTATCACCTTCCCGAAGGCTGCATACTGGCCGTCAAGGTGCGGCGCCTTCTCCACCATGATGAAGAACTGTGAACCGGCCGAATCGGGCCTGTTCGACCTAGCCATAGATATGACGCCCCTGTCATGCTTTAGATTATTCTTAAAGCCGTTGGCTGAAAATTCACCCCTGATGGAATAACCCGGTCCGCCCATCCCGCTTCCCTCCGGATCACCGCCCTGTATCATGAAGCCGGGAATGACCCTGTGAAATATCACGCCGTTATAGAAACCGCTGTTGGCAAGCGATATGAAGTTATTCACAGTATTTGGGGCAGTTTCAGGGTAAAGCTCGATTTTAATGCTGCTTCCGTTTTCCATTTCGATAGTGACTACCGGATTTTTTTCTGACATGGCATTATCTCCTTTTTAGCAAAATTATAATTTATACAGTAGTATTTTACAAACCGAATTTTAATATATCCCTCAAGTATTACGGTTTTATTATAATGTTTTATTATAATCAAAATATTACCGTTTGATTTCCTTGACCGGTATTTCCTCGATTGATATAATATAACAACGTTTACTAAAAAATCTAATCCGGGGTGTTATCATGAGTACTTCGAAAGCAATCCCGACCAATGAGGTCAAAACAGCCCAGAAGCCGGAGGAAGCCGGTTTCAACTCTACCCAGCTCGGAGTGCTGGATTCTCACATAGTCGACTTGATCAACAAGAAGCAAATACAAGCAGGGGCTTATATCATTTCGAAAAACGATACAATAATCGCCCATAAAGCCATCGGATACGGCATGTTCGACAAAAGCAGACCGTTCCTGCCCGACACCATCAGGAGGGTCGCATCCGTGACCAAGCTGTTCGTTGCGACTTCTATACTTCAGTTGGCCGAAAAGGGCAAGCTGAGATTGGACCAGCCGGTCGCGGCCATTATCGATGAATTTAAAAATCAAGTGTACGAGAAGATCAACATCACTCACCTGCTAACCCACACGTCAGGGATAAGGCCGGACCCGGGCGAATTCTTCGAACCATATCCTTTGGGCTGGTCCAAAAATAATAAGGAATGGATACGGGAGATCTTAACGGGTCTGCCTGTAACGCAGCCCGGACAGGAATGGAGATATTCCTCGGCGGGCTTTACGGTCCTTGCGGAGATAGTGTCGAGAGTCTCAGGCGTCCGGTTTGAAGATTACGTTACTGAAAACATAACAAAGCCGCTCGGAATGACAGATAGCTTCTTTGATCCTCCGGAGGAATCACTCGACAGGATCTGCGTTTCTAACAAATGGGAGAAGGAATGGTTCGACGGAGACCGTAAAAAGAAGCATCCCAAGTGGGCTCCGCCAAGAGGCGGCGGTGGTCTGTTTTCAACACTGCCCGACCTCAGGAAGTTTGGACAGATGTTGATAAATAAAGGTACTTATGGCGGTGTGAAAATTCTTTCGAGGAAGACCGTCGAGGCGATGACAAGGCGCCACGTATATGCAAAGAATTACTGCTGGGGCAACGGAGGAGGCGAAATGGAATACGGTCTCGGTATGAACGTATACTCCAACAACACTTTCCTGTCACCGGGTTCGTTCTCGCATGAAGGTGCGGGACTCTGCGGCCTTTACATGGATCCGGTGGAAAACGTAGTACTGGCGTACATATGTCCGCTTTGTGAAGACGTGGGATGGTCGCCCGAAGCCGTTATAAACCTGAGAAATATAGTCTGGGCAGGTATCATCTGATATGAGGATTCTCGGAGCCGCCGCCCGGTCGGCGGCAAAAGCGGCAAACATAATGAAAGCGGTCGCTTTCGCCACATATAAGGAATGGGCGGCCTACCGTTCACATGCGATGGTATCCCTTTTCGTGGGGCCCGTGTACTTCCTTGTGCAGATTTTCATCTGGAAGGCGGTATTCTCGTCGCGCGGAAGCATAAACGGACTGTCCCTCGACCAAATGATAACCTACTTCGGTGTGGCTGTCCTGATTAATTATCTCATCATGGATTCTGCGGACTGGAACCTCCAGATGCTCGTAAGTACGGGGAAATTCCTGTCATATTTGCTGCGGCCCATGTCCCACATATATTTTGCTCTCTCGCAGAAGGTAGGCCATCGCGTGCTCGGATTGACCGTCGAGTTCATTCCGGTCTACCTGATACTGTTTTTCGTTTTCGGAGTGAGGCTGGTGCCTGCAATGCCAGTATTTGCCGTCATATCGATAATACTCGGCTTCCTTATGATGTTCCTCGTGGATTACTGCGTCGGCATCACGTCGTTCTGGCTGACCAGAACCTCCGGCGTCAGACGGATGTTCCTGCTGCTCAGGGACATCTGTTCCGGCATGTTCCTGCCGCTGACCTTTTTCCCGGGAGCCCTGCAAAAGGTTCTGTTCTATCTGCCGTTCCAGTTCATTGCCTATGTCCCGGTAAGGGTATGCGTAGGGTCGTACGAGCTTGGCGGTATATCGCTGGACATACCCCGGATCGTTGGTATACAGGCGGTGGCAGTACTGATCATGTCCGTTTTTACAGTGATATTTTTCAAGCTCGGGACTAAGAGATTCACGGGGGTGGGGGCATGAAAAGGGCGCTGGACATCTACATCACTTCAATGAAGAACAGCTTTGCGGCCAGGATGGCGTACCGCGCCGACTTTTTCTTCTGCTGCGCCATGATCTTCATATCGGAGCTGCTTTTTCCACTGCTGACCATGCTAATATATGCAAACGGAGGTTCGTTTCCCGGGTGGAACGTATCCGAGGTCATGGTGCTCCAGGGAGTCTTCATGCTTTCCAAAGGTTTGGCAAACCTCCTCTTCTTCGGCGTCGTGTATAATACGCTCAACCGCGTAAGGGAGGGCACCTATGACCTGCTGATGATAAAGCCTGTTTCGACGCTTTACATATCGGTCGCTTCGGGCTTTGAACCGGACAGCATCGGAACCGTAATGGGCGGGTTGCTTGTCATTGCGTACTCGATGAAAAATTTATCGCAGCCGCTGGCAATGGAGTGGCTTCGCTTCATACTCATATTTCTCCTGTCCCTGCTTGTCATGTTTGCGTTTGCAGTGCTTATGGCCGCGACCGTTTTCAAATGGGTAGGAAACAGCCGCGTCTACGAGATCTTCGACAACATAACGGCCTTCGGCAATTACCCGCGCTCCATATTCAGCAAGTCATTCCAGAATATAATAAGCTTTATAATACCCGTGGGCATGATCGCCTTTTACCCTGCCTCGGCATTGCTGGGAAAGGATATATCCGGCATATTGCCGTCCGTTCTCATTTGCGTGCTTTTTCTTTTGGCAAGCCTGGCAGTGTGGCGTTTGATGCTCTCAAGATATACAAGTGCCGGAGGTTGAAGAATGGGGATAATAAATATAAAAGATTTGAAAAAAATCTATACGACATATGAAAGAGGCAGCTCTTTCCTCGACACCGTAAAAAGCCTCTTTGTGAGGAAGCCGATCGATATCGAAGCTTTGAAGGGCATAACGCTGAATATCGAGGAAGGCGAACTGCTGGGTTTCCTCGGGCCTAACGGAGCCGGAAAATCCACTACTCTCAAGATCCTGACAGGCGTGCTGTATCCTACTTCGGGAGAAGTCGACGTAATGGGATTTACGCCATGGAAGCAGCGCAAAGCCTATGTTGCAGGGATCGGCGCCGTTTTCGGGCAGAAGTCGCAGCTGATCTGGGACATTCCCCCTCTCGATTCCTTTGAAATGAACAGGGCTATTTACGGCATACCCTCGCAGGATTACAAGCGCAGGCTTGATGAAATGACGGAAATGCTCTCTCTCGAGAATATAATACGCAAACCGACCAGGCAGCTATCGCTCGGTGAGAGGATGAAATGCGAATTCATCATGGCCATGCTGCACTCCCCGAGGATAGTGTTCCTTGACGAGCCCACCATCGGCCTCGACGTCATAGCCAAGGAAAAGATACGCAATTTCATACTCGAACAGAACAGGCGCGGAGTCACGTTCATCCTTACGACTCATGACCTCGGGGACGTCGAGCAGCTGGCCGGAAGGGTCGTTGTAGTAAATTACGGCGAAATAGTATTTGACGATACAGTGGATTCGCTGCGCAAGCTGTCCGGGATCAAGAAAAGAGTAGAGCTTGCAACCAAAAAAGAAATACCGGACCTTTCAGCCATGTCGGGCGTTCAGCTGACGGGCAGGACTTCTCCCTGCCATACCGAACTGGAGCTTGACATGGAACATCTGGAGCTGAACATGTTCCTGCAGTATATAAACCAAACCTATATCATCAGCGATCTTACCATGAGCGACCCTCCCATAGAAAACGTCATCAAGGAATTGTACACTCAGAAGGAAAGAGAAAAAGTTAGTTGTTGACAAATCACAGCCATCGGAATGCGGGACTTGTCAATAATTCCGGTCATTTGAAATACTCGGACAGCGTCAGACGCACCCACTCGTCGCAGTAATACCCGTAATGGCTTTCGACGATAAGCTTCTTAAGATCGAACACCGAGACGCAGCCCTCGATCCGGATCTCCTTACCGTCCCTGCTTCTCGGGTTTTCGGCATAGTAGTTTTTGTTTCTGCCGTAGGGAGCAAGGAAACTGATAAGGTTTTTCGCGTCGTCAAAACCAATACTCCCCTTGGTATTCAGGGTATCCCAAATCAGCCGGTTGAGTTCGTCGTACCGCCACTGTATATCGTTCACGCGCACGCCGATTATGCGCTCGGTCCAGTGATGCATTGCGAAATACCGCATTTCAGGTATTATATATTGATTTGTCACCACCAGTATTTCATCGCTTACTTCTCTTTGCGGCGCAAAATAAAAAGTCGAGGGACAATTCTGTTCTCCTGTCCTGTTTATATACCCGTTTTGTGAGAACGCGTCGGCATTTAATACTTTGGCTGTACGATGCTTTTCGTTGTAGAGTTGCCAAAGCTGTTGGTTGAAAGCCAGATAATTGTATGGATACCTGTAGTCGTTCCACCGGAACATAATGCCGTTGTTGAATGGCAAAGTCCTGTGATTTTCTATATAATCCATATCGGGCAGCATATCTCTGACTTCTTCATCGGCTATCATGGTCAGATCCGGCTGCGGCATCGTTGCTCCCGCCTCGGCCGCGCACGAACGGGAGCTTTTACCGTCCGCTATGACGTACAGCCAGGATACGCCTCTCGGGAGCCGGGTCATCAGCGAGGCTGCTTCATCGGCGCTTCTGCAGTATTGCACGCACATACGTGTCATAAGGAGTGAATTGACTCCTATATTGCCCGGGTTGCAGTTCGCTCCCGGCGACATGTTCACGCCGAATGCCACGCCTTCCATATTCATGGCGGCTATACTCCCGACCATGCCGGGCGCGGTTATATTTACGAACGGCACTGCAGTGCCCCAGGCGCTGTTTGCCTCGGAGCCGGCGGGGTTGTATATGACCGGGGCCGCCGTATCCTGGAATACGTCCGAGGACGGAAACGTGAAGTCCCTTCCGAAATAATAACCATTGCCCGCACTCCTGCCGCATACGGTAAAAGCGTTGCACATTATCGGTATCCTGAAGTCTTCCGGTTCTATACCCAGCAGATCGCGTTTCAGGAAGTTCCCCGAATAAACCATGGAACATATGATATCTATACCTGTATTGAGGACTATCAGATGTTCAAGATCGACCCGGGTTTTAGGATTGCTTTTCCTGCAGCCGTCCATTATTCCCTCGATTTCGTCCGTCAAAACCTTCGGGAGCTGCTTCCATGTGGTTTTTGACATTTCGTATATAAGGCGGATCAGGGCCTCCTGGACCAGCTTTATCTTTTCCAGGACCTTGCTGCCAATGAAGGAAAACACGACGCGGTCGGTATAATCCATCATTCGTGATATTTCATCCTCAGCCAGACAACCCATCAGGTATCCTGCTTCATAGGGCAAACCCTCCAGGTAGTAGACCTTCTTGGGCAAACCCGTATCATAATTCCGGACCGATCTGCTTTCCGCCGCTATTCCAGTCCTGCTGTTGAATGTGGTTACCTTTGTAATACCGTAACCATCGGAATCAAAGGCTTCCGTCAGATGTACGAGGCGTTTGCCGCCGGCAATGCTTCTGAACATGGGGATCAGACTCCCTTACTACATTCCATATTTTATAATATGAATCAAATGAGGTTTTTAGCGATGATTTCTCTGACTTTTTCTACCTGTGTATTTTCACTTTTTTTATCAAATCTGTTGAAACTGATCGGTGCGGATATGATGCATTTTACAGAAGAGCGGTGGATGCCGCGGCCTGCACGGTTCATTACTCTGTTTGTATTTATGAGCGTTATGGGAACGACAGGAACACCGGCTTTTGCCTCGAGCTTGAGACAACCCTTTCTGAAGCTGTTCAGCTTCCCGGAAGCGTTCAGACTCCCTTCGGGATAGATCACGAGCGAGTGGCCGGCCTTTAGGAGCTTCAGGCTTTCTTCCATGCTTCTTAAATTCTGCATGGCATTTTTTCTGTCAATGTGAAGACGCATTTCATATATTTGAACCATGTCCTGAGTATCGGTATCCTGCCTGCATCCTTATCGGCAACAAAGCCCTTCGGCTTTCTAATAAAGCCGTGTATGACAGCACTGTCGATATGACTCGGGTGATTGCTCACGAAAATGACCGTACCTTCCGGTATGTTTTCGGCGCCTTTTATATCTATGGATGACCCGGTCAGGTAAAATAAGCCCCTCGCAAGCATCATGCTGAAACGTTCGGCAAATGCGTCCCTCTCGTAGTGCCTGCCGCTTTTTTCGAGATATTTGACCCATGCCAGCACAGGTATGGTAACTGCAAGATATGACCATCCCGTCACATACCAAAAAACCGTCCGAAGCATTCGATCCCCCAAAACAAATCAGAATCCAGTGCCGAATCATAACCGTCGGTAAAGCTCCGGGCGAACTCAGGAAAACCGGCTGCGGTAACTACATTTCATACACAGACCTTCCACAGCCTTCCTTTTTGAAAAACCCTCATACAGATTTCTCGCACGTTCCCCATATAATATATACTCAAATTCATCTTCAAATATATTACCGATTTTTATACTGCCTTCGCTGTCAAGACAACACGGCACTACCGTACCGTCCACCAGGACGGCGGCCTGATCCCGGAGGCCAAGGCAAAAACCGCTTTGATCTGCTCCAGCCGCGGCTTCCGGGGACTTGCCCTGCGCCTCCCCCGCTGATTCAGGCATACTCCCCGGCCTGTCCGAACGCTTGCCCTGCGCCTCCCCCGCCGATTCAGGCATACTCCCCGGCCTGTCCGAACGCTTGCCCTGATCCGCCCCTGCCGATTCAGGCATACTCCCCGGCCTGTCCGAACGCTTGCTCTGATCCTCCCCTGCCGATTCCGACGGCCATTGGAAAACCTCGGCGCTGTTCAGGAACAACCGGTCTCTCAGCGTTACGCGCGGCGATTCTTTCATTGCTTCCGATATGGAAAAGCCCGGAGAAAACCTCTGCTGCAGCTTCTGAATTACATACGCGTTATAGCGTTCCGAGGCTTCCGAAGTTATGTTCCACAGTCTGCAGGAAATGTAAATCCCTCCCTTGTTCAGCGCAGCACAGGTAAAGTCGAAGATATCGTCCAGGTATTTATTGATGTCACTGACGTCAGCCTCCTCATGACAATGCAGAGAAAAATTGACCTGTCTCGGCGGGCTGCCGTTCAGGAGTACATGCGCCCTGTCGGCTATTTTCGTACCGTTGGTCGTAATATTTACCTTGTAACCATACGACGCGCTGAGCTCGAGCAACCGGGCAAGATCAGGGTGAAGCAGGGGTTCCCCGAGGACATGAAAATACAGGTGCTCTGTAAAACCCTTCAGCCTGCGAAGTATGGTTTCAAAGTCCGAAGGTGACATGAACTCGGGCTTCCTTGACGTGCCCGGGCAAAAGGCACACGCCAGGTTGCAGACATTTGTAATCTCGATGTAGACCTTCTTCAGTTTCTTCAAAATCAGTTTTCTCCTTTATCCAGATCTCAAGGATATTGTAATTAAAGCATCAACCCGTTGTCAACGGAGTGAAACGCAGGGACGGTTCTCTTTTGTATCGTTTTCAGCCTACGTAAAACGAAACAAAAGAACTGTCCCTGCGTTTCCTGCGTTTCCCTGTGCGTGCTATAATATAATCAGTTGTATTTTTGAAAGGAAGAAAACCATGAAGGCACAGCATCAGAGAACAATATTGAATGCCGATCTGCCGATGAGTGTATTCTTTACCGATGTTACTGAATTCCCGCCGCACTGGCATGAAGCCGTGGAAATCGTATATGTGCCGGATGGCAGGCTCCGCGTAGGTGTGAACAACACGGTATATGCCATGGAGCCCGGAGATATACTTCTGATCACAGGCGGAGATGTTCACTATTTCGTGCCCGAACCGAAGCACGTGAACAGGCTCATACTGTTTTTCGACATGGCATATTTTGAAGCGGCTTTCCCCGAGGCAAGGAACAAGCGGTTTATTGGAGGGCTTCTTACGGAAAAGGAAAGCAAAGCGCCGGGAAAGCAAAGCATACCATCCGTTCATCAAGCGCTCAAAGATCATATACTTGGGATCATACGGGAATACAGCGAACAGCACGACGCTTACAAAATAGCCATGAGAGCGCGGCTATTCGATATTTTGACCATACTGCTGCGTGAAATACCGATGCAGGCTTATTCGCCCCAGGAGCGCAGCAGGAACATGAACCGTCTCGGAAGACTGGATAACGTATTCAATTATGTGGAAGAGAATTATACTTCAGAGATAACGCTGGAGAAGACAGCATCCGTGGCAAACTTCAGCGAGTATTATTTTACGCGGTTTTTCAAGGAAGCAACAGGCATGACCTTCGGAAAATATCTTAACAATTTTCGGGTAGAAAAGGCTGTTGAACTATTAAAAAGCGAAGATGATTCCATAACTGAAATAGCGTTCAAATCAGGCTTTGGAAGCATTAAAACCTTCAACAGGGTTTTCAGGAAAATAAAAGGCTGCTCGCCCTCTGCTTATAAAAAGGCAGTTTTTGAGGAATGATGGGCAATTTCTGACATGCAATTCCGGTTTTATCTCCTTAAAATGATATTAAGCAGTACTAATAACAAGAAACAGGCGACCTGCGCAACATACCACAGGCGCGCCGCATTTGAGCACTTATATGTAAGGAGGATACAATGGGTTATAAAAACTTTAAAACCGCACTTTACTGTCCTGTAGGAAATCTCAATGCGATCACGGATATCGCCGAATTCGGCAAGCGTTTCAGCTATATCGAAAAACATGTCCACATAGACAAGGTTTATTTGGAAACCTACCGAAGCAATGAGTTTGTCGGGCGTGACAAGATTATCGGGCTGAAGGAGTTCTTCGAAAGCAAGGGAATCAAGGTTTCAGGCGGCATAACCACTACAGGCGGCAATGCTCATGATGAGTTCGGTTTTCACCACGACGAATTCGGTTTTGTTTCTCTGTGTTATACCAGCAAAGAGCACCGGGACAGGATTTGGAAGGTTGTTGAGATGACCGCTTCCATATTCGACGAGATCATTCTGGACGATTTCTATTTCACCAACTGCAAATGTGAGTCATGCATTGAGGCAAAGGGCACCAGGAGCTGGTCGGAGTTCAGACTTCAGCTAATGAAGGAGGTCTCCGAGGAGCTCGTTGCAGAGCCGGCGAGGAAGGTCAACCCCAAAGTGAATTTGATCTGCAAGTTCCCGAACTGGTACGATGACTTCCGTGAGACTGGCTACAACCTCGAGGACAATCCCCGCATTTTCGACATGATCTATACGGGTACCGAAACAAGGGATCCGCTTTATACACAGCAGCACCTTCCGAAATACCTCAGCTATTTCATCATGCGGTATTTCGAAAATGTCAAGCCTGGCAAAAATGGCGGAGGCTGGTTCGACACTTTTGAATGCAGGGGTAACCTGAATTACTACGTTGAGCAGGCTTACCTGACGCTGTTCTCCAAGCCTCGCGAGGTAACGTTGTTCTGCCTCGGGACGCTGCTCGACAAACGCTGGAATATCTTTACGCCGCTGGCGGGTTATGCTTTTGAATCAATCGATGAATTTATGGGACAGCTGGGCAATCCTGTCGGAACAGCCTGCTATATCCCATATCATCCGTCGGGCGAGGAATATCTGCACAATTATGTCGGCATGCTCGGGATACCGCTGGAGCCTTACCCTGCCTATCCGGAAGGTAAAAGCAGGATCTTTCTGACTGAAAGCGCCGCAAAGGATGCGGATATCATAACCAAAATCGATAAGAGCCTGCGAGAAGGCAGCGATGTCATTGTCACCTCGGGCTTCGTAAAGGCAACGGCTGACAAAGGTTTCCCGCAGCTCGCAAATATCCGCTGGTCCGGCAAAAAGGCGCTGACCGGCAGGTACGGGATCTCGAACGCTGGTGTAAACATGGATGGGGTCGCCGCAGCCGATAAGGATATCCTGCTGCCATGGATTAACGTTTCGACAAATGACGCGTGGCTTCTGGCGGAAGGGCTAGGTGAAGATAACAATGTCCCCATAGTGATTGCCGTCAATTACGGCAAGGGACGGCTATTCGTCCTGACGATCCCCGAGGATTACGGCGATCTGTACCATTACCCGAAGGAGGTCCTCAATGTCATCAGGAGGATGTTCAGATCGAACACTCCGGTAACTATCGATGCGAAAGCAAAAATAGGACTATTCACATACGATAATGATACCTTTGTAGTGGAAAACTTCCTGCCCTTTACCGAAGATATAAATGTGATCGTTGAAAAAGCCGGCGCGGTTCTGGTCGATCTGATCGACGGAAGTGAACTCGGGGGTACCCCGGCAGGCAGCTCGACCGTATTTCCGTTAAATCTGCCGCAGGCCACATACAAGGCATTTAGGATAAAGTAAATGAACACGTACCGGTTGGCTTTATGAAGAACATGCTTTGAGCCGTAGAGACTGTAAATTCGAGCCCAGTAACAAAATCAAACGTGACTCGCCTATGGGGCGCCATCGATCGAACAGGACGTAATTTTGTCTGGTATTTGCTCGAATTAACATACTCTAGTCTCTGCGCAGACGTTCTCTATATAAAGCAAACCGGCACATAAGAACTTATATTAACTAAGCTATGTTAAAGAATAATGCTGATATAAAAGCATTTTTTAAGAGAACCGATTTATGGTTCTCTTAATTTCGTAATTTATAAAGAATGTGAATTTATACTAAATCACGTATACTTTGTAAACGGTGCGTCCTATTATAGGATATAATTCATTCCCACGATGTACAATACCATGACAAATGAAATGGAGCATACTTATAATATGGAGCGGCGTAATATGTCAAGTCGTTCCTTCATGCAATAAGGAATTACCAAATTTGAAACTTCCTCGGCAGTAATACCTAAATTGCATTGACCCGGATAATGACTGTCGCGGAAAACATCGCATGAATGATACTCTCCGCATTCCGCACAATTGGCGTATTCCTTTTTCGTAGGGCAAGTAAAGTGTTGGCAAGTTTCTTTCTTTATTTCACAGCCCGGACAGACGGATTTATTATGTACATTCCGCTCTATCTCTGCATTTGGAACACAGTTGTGATAGCACACCCAATTCATCTCGTCGAATTTCTCGCTGCCCGAGAAGTCTTTTTCGTTATACCTCTTGTTCCCAAGGCACATATCGCACCGATAACCGCAAGGATATTCATTCGGGTCTTTTCGGTTGATGTCAAGCTGCTCAAATGGACGGCGCTGACCGGAAGTCACGGTTCTCCTTAATGTCTCGAAAACAGTGTCTAACAAGCTCTCGTCAACGATTCGGAAGTCTTCATCCGCGATATGTATATAAAAAACATCGTCATCAAGTGTGATAGCGGTCAACTGTTCGCCATCCGCGATGAAGATAAGCGAGGATTTCCCATCCCAAATTTCATCAGCCACATAGAAAAAACGGATATGCCCAACTATCTTAGAAAAAGCCGGGAATGCGCCTCTTAACTGCGGTTCCAATTCTTTTGGCGGCGTTAAAATCCTTCCGTCGTCTGCGTAAAAATGAAACATAATTCCTCCTTTTGACTGCAAATCCCGCTTTCCTTGAAAATCATGAGTGTGAAGGGCATCATTCTATGATTCTCAACTATAGAAAATATAAATTTTCTACCTTGCATAACTTAATATTTATTCATATCCCCTGCTACCTACCCCAGTATCACGTCGAATTTGCCCCAGTTCATGCTGCAGGAGATCACATAAAGATCGCCTGATTCTTTCAGGTTAAATTCCTTCAGTATCTCCTGCGGACGGAGCTCCAGCTCTACGCCGTTGTTGGACATATTGACCAGGAAGATGCCGTTGTGAAGGTTCAGGAATTCGCCTACGGAAGCCTGTGCGAGCTCATCCGGTCCGGCAATGCCTTCTCCTGCGAATTTGGACGCCAGCTTGATAAAGTCCTCGTCGCTGCATGCGATGCCGGTCTTGAAGTTGAGCCTGCCCATGATTTCCTGGCGCGCATACCAGTCTACCCTGGTATCAGCTTTCAGCTTGTTGATCTCGACAGTCGGGTTGTCGTCCACAAAACGAATAATATTCTTTATCAGAAGAGTCGTGTAATCGCTGTAAGTCTTGCTCATCTGGTTTTCGCCAAAACCAAGGAAAATATTTTCGATTTCCTGCGTGTCATTTTTCATGATCACATTGAACTGCCTGTTGGACATGCCGCTTTCTTTTTTATAGCCATCAAGCGCTGCCTGCAGCTGTTCCATTGTGAAATAATCGCGGTCTATAAGTGCCTGCCCGAGCATAAGGTGCCCCTGCTTTTGGGTACTCAGCATCGTTTCGAGCTGTTCCTCGCTTATAAATCCCATATTGACGGCGAGCTCTCCGAAGCGCTTATCGACCTTTTTCTGAAGGCTGTGAATCTGTTCGACCTGCGCAGGCGTCATGAATCCCGCATTTATCGCAATAACGCCAAGCTTCAGGTGGACCGAGCGCTGATACTCCAAAGCGTCAGCGAGCTGTTCAGGATTGACGAGGCCCTTGTTCAGCAGATAATGCCCAAAGTATTGACTAAACATGATCCACACTCCTTATCAAATGTTTTTTACTATATGCTCTATCTGCGACTTTTCCCAGGGTTTCTGTATAAAGTCGGAGGCGCCCGCATCCATGGCTGCCTTCAGGTGGGTCTTGGTTCCCGAAGAAGATAGCATGACTACTTTTACGTCCTTTTTGATGGCCTTCATTTCATTTAACGCATCTATTCCATTTTTGTCGGGCATAACGATGTCGAGAAAAACCAGATCCGGTTTCTTAAGTTTAACGGCTTCTACGGCTGTCTGGCCATTATCCGCTTCAAGGATATTGAACTCTCCGCATTCCTTCAGGCAATCCTTCATTTGCTTTCTGACAAGCAGTGAATCATCGCAGACGAGTATCGTTGGCCGGTTGTTACTCATAGCATTACCCCCCGATTATGTAATGAATTCGTTTTTTGTCGCAAAAAACATTTTAGCAGTAAATTTTGGATTTTTTTGCAACTTCACTTATATTTTATCCTAATATATAAAATATGTAAACTGCCTGTATCCAATATATTTTAACGTTTACAGTGTTTTTGCATAGTATATATGAGTAGTAAAAAATCAAGAGGTAATATGCATGCAATTTCCAAAAGGCTCTGGTCTGGAATTTCTCGACAAAACAGTCCGCAGAAGCCTTAACTATTATGCGGACATACTCAAAACCGATAAAATAAGTCAAAGCATATTAAATACGGCGAAAAACGGTCCGCCTATCGCACTTCCCAATCTCAACGACCTGAGAAAGCCGGTGGAAACGTTTATAAAAAGCGTTAACAACGCAGTCTCGCAATTTACGGCAAAACCTGAGAGGATCGATTACCACGCCGTTGTAAACAGTTTTCTGCCCCCCGGAGCAACACTGCTGAAAGCACAGTACCCTGAAAATACAGGGGAAATACAATCGGCCGATATCGACGGCGACAAGCGCAACGAACTGATAACTTCGTACAGAACGGCGGAAGGCATAAGGACGCTGGTCCTGAAAAAGGACGAAGTACAGTGGTATAAAATGGCCGAGATCAGCACTCCTGATTATTACGAAATCCATTACAGGAGCCTTGCCGATATGACAGGCGACGGCCAAAAGCACCTTCTACTGGGTCTTGTTTCAAGACAGGCGGTACGTACCCTGTTCGCATATTCCATGACCGACGGCGGGGCAAAGAAGATATTCAGCAAAAACTACGGCAAGCTGGAGTTGCAGAAAAACCGCGATGCTTCAGGCGCTGTAAAACATGTCATTGCCGTTTGGAACGAGAATGCTCCAGGCATTTACGACATAGAGCTCGTACGCTGGAATGGTATCGACCTGGAAAAAATAAACGCGAGCCGGTATCTGTCTGCTAAAGTGGTGCCTTACTACGTTGAAAGACTGCGGCAGAATCCGAACAATGCCACCGATTGGTACAATCTGGCCGACATACTTTCAAAATCCGGAGAAAAGGCAAGCGCACTAAGAGCTGTCAATCAGGGACTCAGGCATAATCCCGACGCGATCCTGCAAGAGCGTTTCAGTGCGCTCAAAGGCAAGCTCTGAGGGCGATCCCGGCCGGAAACCGGGCAAAGTTATGAAGGCAGAATGTTTGCGCCCTTAAGACGCAAATTTCCGCTAAAACATTATGAAGGGAGGCAAATATAATGCCTGCCGGTACATTGAGTCTCCTTGACAATATAAGGCTCAGCAATGGGGCACAGGGTCTGAGAAACTATTTTCACGAAGTGCTGCGCTGCGATCAGCAAAAGGCCATCAGCCTCATCAACGACCCGTGCCTCAGGTTCGGTACGCTGTATACTCTGAAATCGGAGGTATCCGGCAAGGATGTCCGGAGCTTTCTGGAACCATCATATGCAACGGCCCTCGAAATCGCCGACAGACTGTCCGGAAAGATGTCACGGCGGCTGGAGAAGGAAATGCGCGACGCAGAAGGCAGTACTGCCCCGCTGCTTGAATGGATGTTCAGGACAGGTTCGTATGAAAATGAACCGGACAGCGGATATGAATTGTTGATGGACCGTATTGCCGGCCTGCTCGTAAAAAGCTATAATAACAAGTCAATTTTGTCTGAGCTGGCCGGTTTGATATTTTCAAGGAATAGAAGAGGAGCGCTGATCCATGAACTGGTATGGGCTTTCTTCGAAGCCCGCTGCATCGAAAGCCTGGCATTCGTAGCGTACAGATTGAATTCGCCGGACATACGGGACGTAAGACTGGCCGAAAAACTGCTTGGTTTTATTCCCGAAATGAAAGATATTACATACGACAAAGCAATGTTCTGGCTTTCAGAGAACAGTCCGTTCCTGTATTACACAGGCGAAAGCCTGCATTTTGACAGCAGGCCGCAGCATTACCGCGTATCGCTTCCCGCCAAGTATCTGTGCACTCCTGTCTCACCGGACACGGGCAAGCCTGCCGAGCCATTCCGCGAGGCTGAACAGGAACTGTTGTCACGTTTTAATGGACTTGCCGAGCCTTTGCAGCAGCAACTGGCTGATTTCTCATGGCAGCTGTACAGGAGTGACAATTACCGGTGGAGTAGCTGGATTAGCCTGCCTCCTGAGGATCAGGCTGTATGGTTATCTTACATGACGGGGGGATTGGCATGATCAAACTGGCAGAAGGAGAATTCGATCCTAAGAAATCATTGGAAAAATACCAGACAGGCAGTACGGAGTATAACATACTAAATAAACTGGCCAACAGCGATCGTCAGTATAACTATTCCTCGCAGGACGAACTCGATTTTGAGACCAGTATGCGTAAAAACATAGTCAATTCCTCCATTGCCGCCTACAGGGGGAGGATCGCTTTCCGGACCTTCCGTGAATCCAAATGCAACGAGGATTACTGGGTCCGCAGGCCTGACGGCGGTTTTGTACTAAGAAATAACGTCAAGCCTGCGGACGCCATAAACGATATATTTCGCAATTCACGTAAATACGGGACCGAATGTGCGACAGTCGTGGTTATGATCTTTTACAAAGCAGTTCTTGACATATACGGCGATAAGCTTTTCAACACCGCATTTCCAGAGATCACACTTATGAACTGGCAGGAACTCAACGATCTCATGGGAATTGCAACGCAGCGCAGAGTAATGGATTTCCTTCCTGGAGACTGCAGGTATTTCAGGAATCCCGACGTAAACCCGCTCACGCCGGAATGGCAGGGAGAGAACGCCATATATCTGGGCGGTAATAAGTATTTCGGCCATGGGATCGGCATAACTGGTCCGATGATGATCATCGAGGCATTGAACTCCAACCGCATAGAGGGCGCCGATACTTCCGCGTATCTTATGGATAATGCGACACGGCCCGATTTCAGAAGTCTTTACCTTTACAAAAAACAATCGGCATAAGGTCAGGCAGCATTGAATAATTTTTACTTATGAGAAGATTTTCGACGGCACACGTAGATAAATTCTACAGGGACTCGTTCGTACTGACCCTTTCCAATATGGTCACGGGTGTGATCGCATTCGTTTTTTCGATCATACTATCCCGTAAACTCGGCGCTGAAGGTCTGGGGCTGTATGGACTTGTCATGCCCATTTACGGGCTTTTGCTGACCATAACAAGCGAAGGCCTTATTACCGCAATTTCAAAAATAACCACACTTTACTTCAACCGCAAGGAATTCCGCAACCTCAACCGTACCCTGAGCACGGTTTTCATATTCACGGCATTATGGGCAACCTGTGTCGCGCTGCTGGTCCTGCTGTCCCATAAGCTGATCGCAGGTTATATAGTAAGGGATCCGAGGTCGGCGCAGGCGCTGATGATATTGAGCCCGGCTCTCGTATTCGTTCCGCTGTCGGCCATCATTAAGGGCTATTTATACGGTCTTGGAAAATATCGCATCTCGGCTGCCGTAGATATAGTGGAAAAGCTGCTGAGGGTCGTAATACTGCTCAGCACCATATGGATATTAAAACCCGCCACAGTGGGAAGCACCGTAGCAATAGCCTATTTTGCGCTTGCGACGGGCGAACTGGTAAGTATGCTTCTCCTTTTTATCTGCTACAGGTCCGAGCGCCGCAAGGCTGCCGGAGGGAACACAAGCCGGTCAAAATCCAGGATACAGCTCATTTTCGACGTTTTCATAATAACCGTGCCGTTAAGCATAAACGGCATACTTTCCTCCATACTTTCCGCGATATCGGCGCTCATACTTCCGCGTAGGCTAGTAGCCGCCGGGTTCTCATACAGCCAGGCGCTTTCCGAGATCGGCAAGTTCGGCGGTATGGCGCTGAATATTGTAACGCTTCCCTACATTATAATCGGTTCGATGCTGACTGTGCTCGTTCCCGAACTCTCGCTGAACATAAGCAAAAAAGATTACTGGTCCGCGGAGGAAAGGATTGCACAGGTTCTTAAAATGGCCATCACTGTAGGTATCGCGACCTCGCTCGTATGTCTTCGCATACCCGACATACTGGGGGTCCTGTTTTACGACAGGCGCGA
This sequence comes from Bacillota bacterium, assembly GCA_023411715.1. Taxonomy (GTDB): domain Bacteria; phylum Bacillota; class Clostridia; order Acetivibrionales; family DTU013; genus JAEYOM01. The sequence goes on from JAEYOM010000196.1 coordinate 32,256, forward strand.
CCTCGGCGAAATGATACGTTTTTCATCGCCGTTATGCCTTATTTTGTTTGTCTCCTCGCCGACATTCGGTATACTCAATGCGCTCGGAAAGCAAAACATACTGCTCAAGAATTCTCTGATCAATTCGCTGCAGAGCCTGGTCCTTACGTATATCCTTGCCGGGATACCCGCTCTTAATATATACGGGTACGGGGTCTCGGCCGTCATAACGGCTGTGACTTCACTCATCCTGAACGTAAGGGAAATACTGAAAATCTGTGAAATAAAGATAAGCTTACAGGATATACTGACTTACCTACTGACGGGAACAGCCGTATGGCTGGCATCGGGCATAATCGACGGGCTGCTTGGTTCCGCTCCGCCGTTCGCCATAACGGCTGGCGTTGTACTTATTTGTTTTATCGGTATGTTCGGTCTTAACGGGCTCGCATTCAAGCTCCGGGTGGAGCCGTAAACTGCAGCACAAAGGACGCCCCCCTGCCGTCCTCATTGTTTTCGGCCCATAGCCTGCCCTTCATTTCCGTCATATAGTTGGCACAGCTGTGAAGGCCAAAACCGTGACCGTTTTTCTTGGTCGTAAAGCCGTATGCAAAAATATTCTCCAGGTTCCCCTGGGCTATGCCCTCGCCGCTGTCGCTGATCCTGATAAAAATATTGCCGGATTTTTTGTAAACCTCTACTGACAGTACCCTGTCGCCGGGCTCTGTTTTATCCATCGCTTCTACAGCGTTCTTGACGATATTGGTAAGTATGTGGAACAGTTTTGTCCTCTGCGCCAGTGCAATCACAGACCCGGTGTACTTTCTTTCCGCACTGATGCCGTGCCTGTCGATCGAAGCCTGGTGCATATTCAGCACATCTTCTATGACAGGTATGATATCCAGGCGCTCCAGGCCTGATTTGATTTCCGTATAGCTTTGCTGTGCATTTACTATGCCCTCTATCAGGCCGACCTTGTCCGCGAGCCTTCCTATATACGTCTGCATTTTGCTGCGGTAAATGTCGAATTCATTTCCGAGGGTCACATAATACTGCATCAGCATCTTACCCCTCGGATCATCTTTTATGAATCCTTCCAAGCGATCAATATTTTTATCCAGAAGCGAGTTGGCCATCAGCAGGTCATTCACGGGATTGCCGGCCATCAGGCTGTCTATCGACTGCGCTGTGACAAATACGCTATTGAGGATATTTGCAATATTGTGCAGTATCCCGGTAGTATCCGCCATACCCTTTTTGTGCGCCTGATCCATCAGTTTCCTGTAACTGGCGTCGAGCTTATCAAACAGCATTATCCCATTCAGGGCCATTGCGATCTGTACCGTCAGGTTCCTGTATATTCTGAGGTCCATGCGCATGGGATCTATCAGTATAAAACCCATGAAATCGCTGCCAATGTAAAGAAGATGCGCAAGGTAAATATAAGTCCTGTTTTCCCTGAACAGATAACCGCCGAAATCGTGTATCCCGCTCCTGTCCCTGACATGATCGGATTTTACCATTTTTCCGTCGTAATATTCGAATTCCAGCCGGTAATCATCGAACAATCTCCGGTCATCGGGGCCTGAAAACAGGCAGATAAAACAATTCCGGACGCCAAGCCTGGGCAGGTTCGCAACCAGAGAATCCTTCAGGTTATTCAGGTTGAAATTGGTAACCAGTATTTGCCCGACATCCTTTGTTAGAAGCTTTATGTTATTGTACTCGAGGTTTTCCCTGAAGCCCGCATTTACCAGCTTATCCTGCAGTATCATCTGCATCTGGTGGAAAGTGTTTTCTGCCCATATCAATTTTTGTACGTCATTTACCGCATAAGGCAGAAAATACGGCAGCAGAGTTTTCCTGAAAACAAGCGCGATATTTTCTAATTCATCATATTCGCTATAAAACTCAACCTTCCTGAGACACATTTCGAATTCCATGAGAAATGGATCGGCCGGACCGGTATAAAAGGAACGCCTGAAGCTATTCAGCAATCCCAGCGTTTCCTTTACGCTGAATACTGTATTTTCAGCCAATATCCCGGCAACATCGCCAAGGTCGCTTTCATGGAGTCCGCTGAAATCCTTTTGGGATGCGCTGATGCTGCCCTTGTCCGTGAATTTTGTCAAATGCGGTATGCAGCCGCAGGAGTTCCTGTAAATGACCTCTCCCGGCACTTCCATCCACATGGCAGAGTTCGCCCCGGTTATCAGGCGGTACATGGCTTCGCAGGCATAGTAGCCGAGTTCCCTCCATGGAAAATATACGGTTGTCATACCTGGTGTATAAAATCTGCTTATCTCGCCATCCTCATAGCTCGTGACCGCTATATCCCCGGGAACTTTGATCCCCCGTGCCTTCAAATCATTTATGACTTCATATGTTTCTTCATTGTAAAGGGACATGATCGCATCGACATCGGCCCTTCTTTCGTCCAGCAGTATCTCGACCGCTCTCCTGCCGCGTTCCGCAACACTCAGGCCTTCGAGTTCCTCACCGCCGACGACGAGCAAAGGATCATAAATGCCGTAGCTATCCATCATATCAAGATAGGCGTCGGTCCTCGTATCCGCTATGTATGGGGAGATAAACGCAATTTTTTTATATTTATGATGCAGGATCAAATGCTCGAGTATTTCCCTTATATAATCCGATCCCTTGAAGTATACGCTAGTTACCCCGTCCTGACACGATCCGAGGCTGACCATGGGTATGTTTTTGAAACGTTCTCTGAAATCCCTGTTCCAGGCAGCTCTTGCCCATCCCAGGAATATTAACCCATCTAGCTTGAACTGCCTTATAAATTCATGCAGCAGCTCTTCCTGCGATACGTCCGTCAATGGTGTATTGACAAGAAAATGCCCGAAACGGATTATGTTGATATCATGCTTCCGTGCCGATTCCGCCATACCCTGGACGATATTGTTGTGATACTCGTCGTATGCATCCTCGTCCAGGAACCCTATTGTAAGTTTCTCTTCCATCATTTGAGCTATGGTTGTCCCTACTCATTTAAATCTGAGGATAAAGGACGCCCCCTTCCCCTCGCCATCGCTTTCTACCCTTATAGAACCTCCCATATCAGCCATATAACAAGCACAGCTATATAAGCCATAACCGTAATTCCCCTTTTTTGTTGTAAACCCGTAATCGAATATCCTGTTCTTGATAACGGACGGTATTCCGGCCCCGTTATCTCTTATCTTCAGGTATTTACCCGACCTGTTCTCATAAAGCGTTATCGAGAGTATCCTTTCCGCCTGGTCTGTCTCGTTCATTGCTTCCCTTGCATTCGCTATGATATTGAATATGACATAAAACAGCTTCGCACGGTGTATCTGAGCTTTGAAACTGTTCCGGTATTCCCTCGCGACGCTGATTCCGGATTTGTCGAATGTGTCCTGGTTCAGCTTGAGGGCGTCTTCAAGTATAGGTACCAGAGGATGCTCCTCGAGGTTGGCGTCGGACCCGGTATAGCTCTGCTGTGCGGATATGGCTTCGTTTATGGCATCTATCTTCCCCTTGATCCTGTCTAGGTTGTACCTGAGCTGATTTTCCATCCTTTCGGCGGAAACTCCCAGCTTTATGAAGAAATTCATCAATTTTTTCCCTTTCGGGTCGTTACAGATGAATTCACTCAGTTTTTGCATATTTTCATCAAGCAGCCTGCCCGCCATGATGATATCATCGATGGCAGGCGATTTGACGCTTTCTTCCATCATATGTACCGAAACATTTACGCTGTTAAGTATATTTCCGATATTATGCAGTATATCCGCTGCTATATCCGCCATTCCCTCCCTGTATGCCTGCTCCAGTAGGTTCTTGTATGCCAGGTTCAGCCTGTTGAGCAGTACGGTCCCCCAAAGCGCAGTACTGATATGGATCGATAACTGCTGGTATACGGCCTCGTCCAGATAACCCATTCCGAACAGCGCAAAGCCCATTATCTCATCCGTGACGTGTAAAAGGTACGCCATGGTTATCCCTTCATGCTCCTGTGCCATGATCCTTGACAGCTGTTCCCTTAGTGACCCGGAAACGCCCGTAACTTCTTCCTTTTTACCGTTTCGATAATTAAATATGAGCACACTGTCGTTAAAAAGGTTTTCTTCTACGTCCGATCCTTTAAAAATAGAATTGGAAATAAATATGCAGCAATTCCTGATATTGAGCATAGGCAGACCTTTTTCGAGCGAGCTCACAAGGTTTTGGAGGCTGAAATCGGTGAGAAGCATCCGGTTGACCGACTGCAGATTCTGGTCGATCATCCTTGCTTCAAGAACCTTACTGCCATAAAGACCAGCGGCTTTATCGTTCAGCAGTATCTGCGACCGCATGCATAGATCCCCCGCCCTGAGCAGCATTTCAGGATCTCCGGCAAGATACGGAGCGATATGCCTTTTTAATGTCGGTATCAGTTCTTCGATATAAAAGTTTTTTTCTACTCCCCGCAGCTGCCTTTCCAACTCCTGTACAAATATCAGGCTTTCCTTTTTTATACAGGCGGATATGAATGACTTTACGAGCCTGTCAGAGCGTATTTCAAGGTTTTTATACCGGTCATCCAGAGTACCGGCTATGTCATCTATCTCTTCCCGGGTCATATCCGCAAGGCCATGGGAGGCAGCTCTTATATTACCGATAACGGCTGATCCTATATGACCGGGCAGGCAGCCGCATGATTCTCTGAATATCAGCCTGCCTGCAAAATTCAGCGACATGGACATGGGCATATGGCCTTCCATAAGAAGTTTGACCATATTCTTGCAGCCGTAATATCCGAACTCTTTCCACGGAAAATAGATCGTAGAATGACCCGGAACCGCATAACGGCCGGAGGGTCCATCCTCATAGCTCGTTACCGCGATGTCCCCCGGCACCCTTATTCCCCTGGTTTTGAGAACACTGAGCAAATAATCCGTCTGTATTATGTTGAGCGACATTATCGCCTGAATATCGAGTTTCCGCTCATCCAGCAGTATCTCCACGGCTCTCCGGTTTCTTTCGCCATTATCCATCCCGTCAAGTTCCTTTTCACTTACATAAAGCCGTGGATCATAGAGCCCGTGCTCCTTCATGACATTCATCCAGGCGTCCGTCCTGTTATCCGGCCTGGTATGTTCTATATATGCTATTCTTGAAAGGTGGTGAGCTTCGATAAGATGGGTCGTCATCCTGGCAATATACTCATCCCCGGTAAATATGATACTGGGGATATCCGGATATTTGGTACCGAGGCTGAGGATCGGTATCGAACTGAAGCGAATAATAAAATCATTGTGATTGTACATTGCTCCGGCCTTCGTCCAACCAAGGAACATCAAGCCATCCAACTCGTATTGCTGTATATGGTCCAGCACCATATCGATCTGGTGAGAAAATTTGTATGCTATATGAGAGGAATAGTAGCTGAACCTGATAATGTCGACATTCAATTCCCCTGCCGCTTCCGAAATTCCGGCCATTATCTGGTTATGGAACTCGTTATCCTGGTTATCATCCAGGAAGCCTAGAGTATATCTGACTTTTTTTACCGGGCCCGATTTTAAATAATATTCCATGTCATACTCCGGCATCAAGGTCTTCAAGGAACTTTTCGTACGGTTTGGGAATATTGTAACGGTAGCCCTGCAGGATACAGTCCTGTCCATCGAGCAGCCTCTTCTGCTCGAGCGTCTCTATCCCGCTTATTATGATCCTTAAATCCAGCGTTCTGATGATATCCATCAAAGCCATAAGGAACCTGCGGTTCCTCTCATCGTTCGCTATGTTTTTCACGTATGCCTTGTCAAGCTTGATTATCGTATCCTTTGGTACCTTCTGAAGGAATACGAATGCCGGATAATCGCTCTCGAACCCATTGAGCGCAAATTGCACTCCTATTTCATTCAATTCCTGGATTATTGACAACGCGACAGGTGTCGCCTGAAATGAGAATTTATCGTCCAGATTGAGTTTAAGCTTTGAAGGCTCGAGACCACTGTCCTTCAGCGCGTTTTTTACGATATTTACGAAACCGGGATAGTAAAACTCCTTGGCCGTGCAATTCACAAGTATGAAAAGATCCTTGTGCCCCGCGTCATGGATCCTTTTCATATAGCCTGCCCCCAAACGAAGTATATGAGCTCCCAATGAAATGATCAGGTCGGATTTTTCCGCGATATGGATGAACCGGTCCGGACCGAGCTCGCCGGATTCCGGGTGGAACCAGCGTGCCAGCGCCTGTACCCCGATGGTTTCCTCCTTCGTGTCCACCATCCGCTGGAGGTATATATCAATCTGTTTTTTCTGAACAGCCTTCCTAAGGTCCTTTTCAAGCTTAAGTTCATTCAGGTACGATATGGTTTCAGATTGGTCGTAAAATCTATAAACGCCATTCACCCTCTTGGCCTCGTAAAGCGCAATATCGGCAAACTTTATCAAAGTCTCGGAGGGCAGTCTGTCCTGCTGACAGATGCTTATGCCTATGCAGCAGGAAGTATCTATTTCATTTCCGTATATTATAAACGGTACTTTTATGGCGTCGATCAGCTTTTGAGCTATCTTTTCAAGTTCTTCCCTGCTGCTTTCAGCCACTATGGCTGTGAATTCATCCCCGCCAAGCCTGAATATTGCCTTGACCAGGCCGTTTTCACCAATATAGTCGGGGATGTCCATCGCATGTCCCGCAAGGACTCTTCTGATCCTTCCGGCTACCTCTATCAGAAGTTTATCGCCTGTGTCATGTCCGAATACATCATTCACATTTTTGAAATTATCGAGGTCAAGATAAAAAAGAGCAAACTTGTCCCTTCGGCTGGTCCCCTCCGCCGTGATATCGGACAGGGAGGAATAAAAGGACATTCTGTTCAGCAATTCGGTTAGCGAATCGTAATGTGCGCTATAGGCGAGCTCTTTTTCCTTTTCTCTTCGCAGATCTATTTCACCTTTGAGCTTACCTATGAGTCCGGTCAACTCATTTGTACGGATCTCGACCTGCTTTTCCAGATTTCCGATATGCTCGTTTATCTGTCTCTTAAGGCTCCACTTTGTAGTCATGGCAAGCGCTATCTGTTTGAGCGAGACACTGTCGAAGGGCTTTTTTATAAAGAGCAGGTTGTCGTTCTGTCCAAGTTTGAGAACAATCTGATCCCATGAATAGTCCGAATAAGCAGTGCAAATAACCACGCCCACATCCGGGTCGATCTCCCAGATCCGTTCCACAGTTTCTATACCGTCAATTCCGGGCGGCATTCTTACATCCATAAATACAAGAGAGTAAGGATCGCCCTCTTTCCCGGCGGTCATGACCATTCTGACGGCTTCCTCGCCCTGATAGGCGTCATCGACACTGTATTTTATATCTATTATCCTTTCATTCCTAGCCGGACTATTGCTTTCGCCGAAAAGCTCCTCCTTGAGGCGCCTGGTTTCAAGGTAATCATCTATGTTTTCGGAGGAGGAAGAATCGAGGATATACTTTATATCCTCGTGAATGTCCCTGTTATCATCTGCAATCAGGATTCTACCCAGCTTATTATCCATATTCAACCCCGCTTGTCCGCAAAGTAATATACAGTTCTGCTTACATTATAATCCTTTTTTCGCACCGTTTCAATTTTGTCCGGCAGATCGGCCGCTTGGCGGTCCGCTTGGATGACAGAAACCGGAATATACAGCTGCGGGGTTGGTTCATGGGGAGAACGTATGCGCAGAGACAATAGAGCATGTTGATTAAAGCAAGTATCAGGCAAAATCACGTCCTGTTCGAGTAACCAGGGTCCAAAAGCGAGACACGTTTGATTTTGCACCGGGCTTTAATCTACTTGCTCTTTGTCTAGAAGCATGTTCTAGCCATGAACCGACTCCGCAGCTGTATTATCTCCGCTTTTGAATTTACTTGTTCTTTGTCCAGGAGCATGTTCTCATAATAAAGCCAACCGTGGCATCTGTGAGTTTTTGTCTTAGTATTAGAAATGAATCAAATAGCAAATAATAATTGCGATTTTTATATAAAAGGAGTGTAATTACATGAAAATGTCTTCGATGGACGGGAACCAGGCTGCTGCGCATGCCTCATACGCATTCACGGAAGTCGCGGCAATCTTTCCCATAACACCTTCGTCACCAATGGCTGAATTTGTCGACGAGTGGTCCTCCCACGGAAAAAATAATATTTTCGGGCAGCCTGTCAAGGTCGTTGAAATGCAATCCGAAGCCGGCGCCGCAGGTGCAATGCACGGTTCGCTGCAGGCAGGCGCGCTGACTACCACATATACTGCTTCGCAGGGGTTGCTGCTTATGATCCCCAACCTTTATAAAATGGCAGGCGAACTGCTGCCGGGCGTCCTGCATGTCTCGGCCCGTGCAATAGCGACTCACGCGCTTTCCATATTCGGAGACCATCAGGACGTCATGGCCTGCAGGCAGACGGGCGCCGCCCTTCTAAGCTCGGCGAACGTACAGGAGGTAATGGACCTCGGATGCGTCGCACATCTATCTGCGATTAAATCCAGGGTACCGTTTATACATTACTTCGATGGTTTCAGAACATCCCATGAGATACAGAAGATCAGCACTGTCGAATATGATGAACTCGCCGGCATAGCGGACATGGATGCCGTCAGGGAATTCAGGAACAGGGCGTTGAACCCTGAACATCCCGTAGCCAGGGGTACCGCGCAGAACCCCGATATCTATTTTCAGGGGCGCGAATCTGCAAACCCGTTTTATGACGCCGTTCCATCCATTGTCGAAGGCTGTATGAAGGATATGGAACGAATAACCGGCCGAAGCTACGGGCTTTTTGACTATCACGGCGCGCAGGATGCCGAATTCGTCATTATTGCCATGGGCTCGGTCTGTGATACGGTCAACGAAACAGTCGATTATCTCAACGCCAAAGGCCAGAAGACAGGCACCATTCGAGTCCGGCTCTACAGGCCTTTCTCGGAAAAGCATCTCCTGGATGCCATACCCAAGACAGCCAGTAAGATCGCCGTCCTCGACCGGACAAAGGAACCGGGCGCACCTGGAGAACCTCTATACCTTGATATCTGTAAGGCATTCTATTCCGTCAGCGGGCAGAAACCCCTGATCGTCGGCGGCAGGTACGGGCTGGGCTCAAAGGATACAAGGCCTTCTCAGATCATTTCGGTATTTGAAAATCTGAAAGCGGACAGCCCCAAGGATCATTTCACTATAGGCATCGTAGACGATATAACCAATACTTCGCTGCCCGAAGGCGAGATAATCGAAACCACACCGCCGGGGACAATCAGCTGTAAATTCTGGGGTCTCGGCTCGGACGGCACTGTTGGCGCCAACAAGTCGGCTATAAAAATAATAGGCGACAATACCAACCTTTACGTCCAGGCTTATTTCTCCTACGACAGTAAAAAATCCGGCGGCACTACGGTTTCACATCTGAGATTCGGCCCCAAGCCCATCAGCAGCCCATATCTGGTTTATAACGCCGATTATATAGCATGTCACAACAAGTCTTTCATTTATAACTACGATATACTCAAAGGGCTGAAAAACAAGGGCGTATTCGTTCTGAACTGCCCCTGGGACATGAACGACCTCGAGCTGAACCTGCCTACCTCCCTGAAGAGGTATATCGCGGCGAATGCGATCGATTTCTATACAATAGACGCCATAAAAATCGCCGGGGAGATCGGACTCGGAAACAGAATAAACATGATAATGCAGACTGTCTTCTTCAAGCTTGCGAATATTATACCCATCGACGACGCCATAAAATACCTGAAAGCGTCCATAGAAAAAGCTTACGGCAAAAAAGGCAGCAATATAGTAGAGATGAACAACAAGGCCGTAGACCATTCCATAGAAGCCCTTCATAAGGTCGAAGTGCCTGCCGCCTGGGCATCCGCTACAGATGTAGCAAAAGAGCCCGAGACAGTACCCGATTTCGTACACAGGATACAAAGGCCCATGGCACGGCACGAAGGTGACGAGCTTCCCGTCAGCGCCTTCAGGGGCATAGAGGACGGCACCCATCCACTCGGCACTACGGCTTATGAAAAGCGCGGCATCGCCGTGATGCTTCCCGAATGGCAGCCCGAGAACTGCATTCAGTGCGGCAGATGTTCCTATGTCTGCCCTCATGCTACGATAAGGCCGTTCCTGCTGGACGACAATGAAGCGGGCAGAGCCCCAGCGGATTATGTTACGCTTAAAGCTGCAGGGAAAGGATTTGAGAAATTCCGTTTCCGCATCCAGGTCGATCCGTTGGACTGCACAGGCTGCGGTAACTGCGCCGATGTCTGCCCGACGGCGGTAAAGGCGCTGGTCATGAAGCCTGCAGAGGAGCAGATTGATGCGCAGAATTTGCACTGGCTGTTCTCTACGACACTGACCTATAAGGACAACCTGATGGACAAAAAAACTCTAAAAGGCAGTCAGTTCGCACAGCCGCTCCTCGAGTTCAACGGAGCCTGTCCGGGCTGCGGGGAAACGCCCTATGTCAAGCTTATCACCCAGCTGTTCGGCGAACGCATGATGATTGCCAACGCCACAGGCTGTTCGTCCATCTGGGGCGCAAGTTCGCCCTCGATAGCATATGCGACCAACCATGAGGGCAAGGGTCCGGCCTGGGCGAACTCTCTTTTTGAGGATAATGCTGAATTCGGCTACGGGATGTATCTCGGAGTACGCCAGATAAGAGAAAAGCTCGCGGACTTGATGCAGCAGGGCTTATCGCAGGGACTTTCACCCGAGATCGAAAATGCTTTCAGGCGCTGGCTTGAAACCTGGGATGACGGCGAAGCCTCCAAAGCCGCTTCCGCCGAGGTGATCAGGGTATTGACGAACAATACTGCAGGAAACAGGCTATTGACTGAGATACTTGAAAAGAAAGACTACCTGTCCAAAAAATCGTTCTGGATACTGGGAGGTGACGGCTGGGCCTATGATATAGGCTACGGCGGAGTCGACCATGTACTCGCGTCGGGCGACGATGTCAATCTGTTTGTCATGGATACGGAGATATACTCCAATACGGGAGGCCAGTCCTCAAAATCCACGCCTACCGCTGCGGTGGCGAAATTTGCGGCCGCCGGTAAAAAGACACGCAAGAAGGATCTCGGCATGATGGCGATGAGTTACGGCTATGTATATGTAGCGCAGATCGCGATGGGAGCCAATATGAACCAGGCCATAAAAGCCATCTCAGAAGCTGAGAACTATAAAGGTCCGTCGCTCATCATAGCCTATGCTCCCTGCATATCGCACGGTATCAAGTCAGGCATGGGTACGAGCATTTCCGAAGAGCGCAAGGCAGTCGATTCGGGTTACTGGCATCTGTACCGCTATAATCCCGACCTGCGCGCTGCCGGGAAGAATCCTTTCCAACTCGAGTCCAAAGAGCCGGAGAGACCTTATAAAGACTTCCTTAAAGGCGAAGTGCGCTACACCCAGCTTTTGAACACATTCCCCGAGATAGCTGAAAAGATGTTCGACGAGGCTGAAAAGAATGCGCGCGACAGGTATGACACCTATAAACGCATGGCTGAAGCGAAGTACGAGTAAGGCGGTAAGCGAAACAGAAGAACGGACCGGGTAGGAGGCCACTCATTAGTTGAGTGGCCGACCTCCCACAGGATCGCAGGTACCGTCCGGTATACGGCTGCGGCAGAATTCACCTGATGTTACGGTCTGTATTTTCGCTTGCCCTGTTGTTTAGGCAGGTACTTATCCCCCCGCTCGGCACATTACTTTGACGCACCGTGATTAGCTAACGGCTTCTTGGCAATTATCAGTGCCGAGCTTGCACCGGCAATTGTGGTCAAGCTTCGCTGTCAAATATATCTTCTTCATAGGTTTACTGCGTTGAGAACCTTTCCGCTTAAAAATGCGGTTAGATTATCAATGGCAATATTCATCAATCTTGCACGTGATTCCTTGGGCGCCCATGCAATATGAGGAGTGATGATGCAATTCTTCGCCTTCAGCAATGGATTATCCTCCCTGATCGGTTCAGTTGACACCACGTCCATAGCCGCCGCAGCCACCTTGCCGCTGTTCAGTGCCAGTGCGAGGTCTTCCTCTACGATCAGCGGACCCCTGGAGGTATTGATAATGATAACACCATCCTTCATTTTCCCGATGTTTTCCTTATTGATGATCCCCTTCGTGCTATCGAACAGCGGGCAATGCAGACTGATAATGTCGGATCCTGCCAGCAGCTCGTCAAGCTCAGCATACCGGATATTTTCATTTTCAACTGAGGCATCCTTATAGCTGTCATACGCCAGCACTTTCATTCCCATGGCCTGGGCAACCATTGCCACTGAACGGCCGATCCTTCCAAAGCCGATAATACCCATTGTCTTTCCGGCAAGCTCCATGAGCGGATAATTCCAAAAGCAGAAATCCGGGCATTTGGTCCACTCGCCCTTTTTCACCGATTCGGAATGTTCCCATACATGATGGCAGATCTCAAGCAGAAGCGCAAAGGTATACTGGGCAACAGCCGTCGTCCCATATGTGGGTATGTTTGTCACAATTACCCCGGAGTCCTTGGCAGCCTGCGTATCTACGACATTGTATCCGGTTGCAAGGACGCCGACATATTTGATATTCGGATGCTTAATGAATATCTCCCTTGAAAGAGGGGTCTTATTTGTAAAAATTATTTCCGCATCGCCTATTCTCTCTGATATTTTATCGGCTGGCGTACGGTCAAACACCGTTAATTCTCCGAGTGCTTCAAGCCCGTCCCAGTTAAGGTCTCCGGGATTGAGCGTAAAACCATCCAAAACTACTATTTTCGTAATAATCACCTTCCCTGATTTTGAATTCCGCAAATAATCATTCTAGTTTCTGCTAATCCTCTTCACCGCGTGCGAGTTTTACATGAGAATCAGCCATTTCGTAGCCTGCCGCCTGAGCGCAGGCAGTATTCAGATCAAGCGCCGTCACGGCTGTTGCTGCAATTTCCGCCAGACGCAGCACATTTGAATTATCATCCACACTTGTGCCGAATCCTCCGCATCCGATGAGGTTGAGCGCCTCTTTTGCCGTCCCAAACATGGTGCCGCCTCCTATGGTTGCAAGCTCCATGCAAGGCAGACTGACCATGAAGTGCACTCCGTTGTCGTTCGCATCTGCCTGTACAAAGCAGCTTGCCGACGAAATAACATGAGCCAGATCTTGTCCTGTGGCTGCATAAAAAGCAGCTACAGCATTTGCAGCATTTACATTGAAGCCTGCGATCGTGCCGCTGAAGCAGGATCCGAGATAGCATTTGTGGAATACCGTCTTTTCCACGCTTCTTGGATTTACACCCTTTTTGAATACAGCTTTGAGTACTTCGTCCGGTATGAACACCTCCGTCTCCACTGATTTTCCACGTCCATTCAAAACATTGATGTGAGACGACTTTTTATCGCTGCAGAGATTGCTGCTGATGGTAATCAGCTTCCAATCCGGCATCATTGACAGGATTCCGCGCGTTATATCGGCGGAAGCCTTTGTAACGCCGTTCATGCCCATTGCATCTCCCGTCTTGAATAACATGCGCAGGAATACCTTTGTTCCCAGCTGGTACGGATCTATGTTTTCAAGCCTTACAAACGGGTCTTTTGACAGTTTGGCAAGTTGCTCAAACAATTGCCTGTCTGTCCGGATCCTGTCGCAGAATTCATGTGCTTTTACGATGTCGGGCGCTTCGATCAAAGGCGCTCTTGTCATGCCGTCAAAATGTACCATCGTGTTCAGGCCGCCCGCCATGTTGATCGCCTTGATCCCGCGCTGTACTCCCGCAACAAGGGCAGCTTCGTTGGTGGCGAGCGGAATGTATACCTTTTCCTTTACAAATTGTCCGTTGATCTGTACAGGACCTGCAATGCCAAACGGAATGACCGCCGCGCCGATCTTCCCCTCTATGCCCGAAAGGATCCTCTCTCCTCCGACCAGCGAGCAATTGTCTACCCTGGTGTTTTTAATCTGCTTCAGCGATACGCCTGTCGCTTCTTCTGTAACCTCGCAGCGGATGATTGCAGCATCATTGCATGCTTCCTTTACCATTGCCGCATCGGATCCGTAGACATCTGTGAATATTACAGTTTCAAGATTCTGACTTTTTATTTCTCCCGAAGCATATTTTGACTTGATTTCACTTAATTTATCTTTCATCACTATCAACCCCTTAACAGCATTTTTGGTGTAGCAGCGTACTGAGAGTCTGTGCGTATTGACCTGCTTCAATGATTTTTGGCAGGTCGATACCCGTTTCGATCCCCATCCTATGGAACATTTCAACCAATATCTCCGTCTGGCAGTTGCCCTTTGCTCCGGGCGCATACGGGCATCCGCCGAGGCCGCCTGCAGCGCCGTCAAAGATAGTTATTCCTGCCTGAAGCGATGCAAAATTGTTTGAAAATTCCAGTCCGTTGAATTTGTGATAGTGGACTGCGAGGCTTGCACGTGTCAGCTTTTCCTTGATCATCTTCGGTATTTCGTACGCAGTGATAGGATTTGCCATTCCCGTTGTATCACCCAGCGATATTTCATATGAACCAAAGCTTTCGAGTGCCAGTGCTGTTTCCAGTGCCAGTTCCGCGGGCATATCTCCCTCGATCGGACAGCCGAACACTGTGGCAATGTAGGAACGGACCTTTACTCCGTTCTCCTTTGCCGTCTTGTTGATTCGTTCGATTTCGTTCAAGGATTCCGCCCTGCTCATGTTCAGGTTCTTCTTGTTGTGGCTTTCGCTGGTGCTCATAATGGTGACAACTTCTTTCAGTCCGCACTCTATGGCAAGTTCGAGCCCCCTCATGTTCGGGATCAGGGCATTATACGTAACGCCCTCTTTCTGTTCGATTCCCGCAACTACCGCTTTAGCATCCGCCATCTGCGGAACCCACTTCGGATGTACAAACGATGTTACCTCTATTCTCTGGCAGCCCGCATCCGTCAAGCGGTTTACAAGTTCGATTTTCTTTTCAGTCGGAATGAATTCCGGCTCGGGCTGAAGCCCATCCCTCGGTCCCACTTCAAAAATGGATACCCTTTTGGGAAATAATGCCTTGTCCATATTCATTCTCCTCCGTTAACTACAAGGTAATACCCTTATGGTGTCATTACAGCGCGTCCGTTAAGATCATTGAAATGATCCAGCGCCTTCTGGTATTCCACAATGGGCATGACCTCTCCGACATAAGCTTCAAGATTGATTTTTCCGTTATTCACAAGACGCATCAGCAGATCCCATGTCTTGAACATGTGCCTGCCGTACAGGCCCTTGATCTTGAGCTCCCGGTACACCACACGGTACATAAAGTTCGGAATGGCAAGCTCTCCTTCGACCATACCCACATGCACCAGTGTGCCGGCTGTAGCCAATGCATCAATTGCCTGATTGATGACCCTTTTATTCCCGGTGAAATCCACTACGCAATCCAAGCCCTGTCCATCGGTCTGCTCTTTGGATATCCTGACGATATCTTCCTTCAAGCCGTTTACCGCTATATCCGCACCAACCTTCAAACTGTACGCAAGTCTGCTTTCATTCACATCCAATGCGATTACCTTGGTTGCTCCAAGTATTTTGGCCATCTCACAGGCCATAAGCCCGATTGTGCCAACACCCAGTATTGCAATGTTCTTACCGCTCGGCTCAGCTTTCTGCAAAGCATGCAGAGCAGTACCAAGAGGTTCCAGCAGCGACATCTGTACAAAGTCGGCATCGTCTGCCAGCTTGATGGCCGATATTTCAGGCAGTCGGATATATTCCGCAAAGCACCCGTCGACATTTCTTCCGAGCACACCCATATTATTTGTGCAGATGTGCTGGTTGTCCGTCCTGCATTCATGGCAGTACCCGCACGGGATATGTGTTTCACCTGCTACCCGATCTCCCGGCTTAAAGTTTTTTACCAGACGGCCTACCGCTTCCACCTCGCCCGAGAATTCATGGCCCAGTGTAAACGGAAGGTCGTAGTTTGCGGAAGCCACCAGCGGAGTCCATTCAAAAACTTCAACGTCCGACTTGCACATCGCAGCAGCTTTTACCCTTACCAAAAGATCGTGTTCGCCTATCACGGGCACGGGGATATCAACAAAATCCGCCCCGGACCCGGGTTTTATCTTCCTTAATGCTCTCATCCTATCCCTCGCTTTCTTTCCGGATTGTTATCCAGAACCGCGTTTTAAGAAATCCGTACAATAATTCCCTTCCTGACACTATCTGACAATAATATCAGTATAATTGTCTGAAAGCTCAGCGCCGGTATTATCAAGCACCTTCATTTTTACAACATATTCACCGGATGCATCCACTGGAATATTCCATACAATGTGGTCTATGATATATGCGGAATCCGGTTCGAGATTCGACACAAACGAATTCTTGCATGCTACAGCACCGGTTGCCTTGTTGACGATCTGCCATTCCACCTTGCAGTCCTTCAGCGCTCCCAAATCATTGGTGATCCAGACCTTGCCCATAAAAGTAGTGGAAGGGTGATAAATCTTATCCCTGCCGATGATATAGGGATCGGCATTCCACTCAAGGCTGACCAGGACAGGCGTATATACTGCCTTCATCGAATCATACACCTTGTACGGCCTGCGGTAGTAGTCCAGCAGTCCGGAACCGATCATCGCACAGGCATCCGACCAGTAATAGAGGTACATGGAGCCTACGGGAGCATACTTCCTCTGACGACAGGCCTCGATTTGTTCCTTGACTACCTTTGCCTCATACTCCTGGCTATTGTTGATAAATTCTTCAACGGAATTTCCCATTTCCACCTTGGCAAACTTAAATGTCAGGTCATAGAAAAGTCCCCAGTATTCCCATGTATCCCAGTGCGGCGGCCACATCTTGTCTTCCGGAATAAACGTCTTGAGGGTCTCCATGCAGGGAATCGACTGTGCGCCGAATTCAACGACATTGGGCTGGAAAGTCACCTTTTTTACATCGGTGTCGCCGTCATGGCAGCAGCCGATCATGAAGTTCTGGACGCCTTCCCTGTAATCCCCCTTGTGGATCCAGCGGGTCGGATCAACCGTCCCCAAGGTCTCTTTCAGGACTTCACACAGGCGGAAAAAGTTGTTCGGTCTTTCAGTAAAGTTGTAGATTTCCGGTTCCTTGAATGTGGACCACATGCCGAGAGACGCATGATTATACAACATTTCGCCCATTTCCCTGATCATTTCGCCGGCACGGTCAATAAAATCATCGGAATCGCTTACACAGTAATGCAGCGGGAATACCTGCCACACCAAAAAGCCCATCTCGTCACAAAGTGTGTAAAAGCCGTCCTTTTCAACATGACTGCCTATACGAATCGAGTTGATGTTCATGTCAAGCATTTTATTGAGGTCTTCAATCCACATTTTTTCATTTGCGACGGACATCCAGTTGCTTGAAATATACCTCATGCCGCGCAGGAACATCTGCCTTCCGTTGAGCTTCCATGTGCCTGTCTTTTCATCATGTTCCACTTCCTTGATGCCGAAATTCTGATGAAGCACATCATTGCATACACGGAAAGCGGCAGTATACATATCGGGCCTGCCTTGATCCCATGTCCACCAAAGTTTTGCATTTTCAACGGTCAAAGTCAGCTTCAGGGTGTTTATGCCAGGCTGAAGCACTACACTGCGTGTCCGTTTGCCTTCATAGGCTTCTTCAAAGTTGTAAGGCTTCACCGTCATTTCGATATCCGTTGAGATCACTTTCTTTGTAGTGTTGTTGATCCGGACATCTGCTGTGACAAGGCCGGTTCCGTCATATTTATCCATACCGTCGCCTGCCCAGTCCTTCTTCTTTACAACACGGGTGAATATTTTAACGTATTCAATAAAAACGTCTTCGCGTGCTATGAGGGATACATCATCCCAAATACCGCCGCTGTTGCCGTCGCCGCGGAATTTGGTCATGGATCCCGGACGGTGCATGGCATCTATCATATGACCCTTTACAAGATCGATGTCTACAGCCTGATGCCTTTTAAAATCCTTGGATAACGGATTCTCGGAATCTATCGCGAGTTTGTACTCGGCATTGGCCCTGGGCGCATTGTCACGGACAACCAATATGTTTTCGAAGTCCGTTTTCACATAGTCCGTAACATCAAATTCAAACGGATTGAACATCCCCTCATGAGAGCCTATAAACTGTCCGTTCAGCCATACATCCGCATAATAATCGACTCCGGCGAAGTGAAGGAACATTCTCTTTCCCTCATAACCGGCCGGTACCTTGAAGGAAGTTTTAAACCAAATCGCTCCAAAGTAGTCTCCTACCTCTGTAAGGTACCAGTTCGTCGGTATCTCCATATCCTTCCACTCTAAAAATTTGGTATCTGGCGCGTAGTAGCCCTGCTCTCTCCCTACGTTGTTTTCATCGATTTTGTATTTCCAGGTACCGTTTAATTCAACTTTTGGATTTTCCGGCAGCATTCTAAACATGCTTTACCTCCTAATTTGTAAGATGATTTGAAATAAACCATCCTATTTATGCATTTTCAAACAGCTTTTTCACATTTTCAGGCGTTGAACGCCTTTCGAGATTACATTCATCCACTTCAACCATAATAATTTCAAGAAGATACATGGTCTCGCTGCCATACTCCAGATGTCCCGAATAGACCTGATCCGGATCCGATGCAACGATATGAAAATGAGCAACGCCTCCAAAAACGGATCCGACCAGGGAACCGATCTCCATAGGACGTTCAACGGTCACAAATTCATCGGATGCCGCAGCCCCCATATCTGTCGGACGGTGGTAATTCAACTTCTGTATGGAGCCGACCGCACTTCCCACAATGGCGTTCTCTATACCGGCCGCCTTAAGCGCATCACAGATGCCCTCAATAATGTCTTCACCCCGTTCCAGTTCAATAATTAGTGTTCTGCCAAGACCTCCTGATTTGAAGCTTTTCATTTC
Organism: Bacillota bacterium; assembly: GCA_023411715.1. GTDB lineage: Bacteria > Bacillota > Clostridia > Acetivibrionales > DTU013 > JAEYOM01. Next base: position 51,145 of record JAEYOM010000196.1, read on the forward strand.
GCCCTCCTGATAAGCAAAATATTATACAGATTACTTAAAATATATTTAAAAATTAACTGATTTCGAAGTTCACGCTCTTGATTGACCCGGATTATCCGGGGAACAAGTTCTTCTTGAAAGGCTTGATCCCCGGTAACCCATAAGTTTTCACATATGCAGGGCATTCCTGCAATTTCAGGTTTTACAGCGACTCAATTATTTGAGCAGGGTCTCTGCCGCCTTGAAGTGAGCATCTACTGCCTGATCAACCGTCATTCTCCCATATAAAACTTCATCGATTTTCTTGTAAAGATCATCAACAATTGCTCCGTAACCGGATGGCCTTCCATTGAAGGGTTCGATCGTATTGAGGATGTTCTGCATCATGGAGACTTCTTTCTTTTTCGCTACGTCGACTTTATTTGTCAAATCCAGTTTGTCAGTCAGTTTTCCCTGGATTTCCGTGGATCCCGGAACTCCGATATCCATGTCGTAGGTTTCCTGAAGCTGCCAATTGTTAGCCATTTCATTGACGAATTGAGCCGCTTCATCCACTTTTTTCGATGTTCCGGAAATTCCCCAGGTGGAGCATACTGCCGCTTCTACGTTCTTTTTCGTCGCCTCGTCAGCTACAGGGAAACGAACCATATCCAAATCATCATTAACAGATGCCTGGAATATCTTCAACTGGTTCGCATTTGTTCCCCACATGGCTATTTTACCCTTACCAGCCAGAGAGTCTGCGAACTGTTTCGTACGGTCTTCCTGTATGACTTCCATCGGACCGTTCACACCTGCTTTATACAGATCCAGATAGTAATTCAGGTACTTTGCCAATATTTCCTTGGTGTATCCAAGAGACTTGCCGTCTTCCGATGTAACGCCATATACGCCGTAATTCCTTGCAAAGTTCTCAATCGTATATTCTGCGCGTTCTGTGAGTCCGGATGCGTAGGTGCCCTGAGGAAGCACTTTTGCCAAGCCCTTCAGGTATTCGGCGATTTCAGTGTAAGTCATCTGATCTTTCGGCAGGGGATAACCTACGCTTTCAATGAGCGTTTTGTTGTATGCCAATACACTTGCCGTATCACCAAATGTAATGCCGACAACCTTGCCGTTATAGGATGAGCTGGAAAGAGCACCGGGTGTAAATTTGGATACATCAATTTTTCCGGCGTCAATCAAGTCCTGCAGAGGACGCATCAGACCCTTTGAAGCATACTCGCCCAAGTAAGTCAGTTGAACGAGATACGCATCGGGAAGGTTTGAACTTGCAGCCTGAGTTGCAAGCTTTGTCCAGTAATCGGAATAAGCTGCATACTGGCTTACGACCTTTACATTAGGATATTTCGCCATGTAGTCCTCGATCATTTTTAATGTCTTTGCATGTCTTGCTTCGCCGCCCCACCATGCTACAGAAAGCTCATAGGGCTTTTCACTGCTTGTCGTAGCAGCAGCCTGGCCTGTCGAGGTTTGTGCCGTACCTGCCGTGGACCCCGCCTGATCTGTGGAGCTGGAACCGCACCCAACCAAACCGGAGAGCAAGATTGCCAGAACCAACATCCCGCTTAACACTCTTTTGATTCTCATAATTTTCCTCCTGGAATTTATTTTTAAAACCGGGCTACTGACCCGGAAATAAACGGATTAAATTCTTTCATATACTGAAAACATTTTGTACGGTAGCTGCAGGTCCTCTAACCGGAAGGGCCTGCTGTCCTTTTCTCCGATCTCGGGGGAAAGCTCGACAGTCATGTATCCCGAATACCCGGTGGAAATTACTTTCTCAATTATGTGACAATTATCAGTAGTCCCTTCATTAAAGCGTGTAAATCTTTTTACACCGTATCCGGCGTTCTCTTTCAGATGCAGATGATTTATCCGCGGTGCAAATTCCTCTATAAGAGCATCCATATCGACCCCTGCCGCGTCGAAGTGACCGGTGTCTATGCACAAGCCGACATTCTTTGATCCGATTGCATCAAAAATGTGCCTGTAATCTTCTATGTTTTCAATATTGTTATTAACATGGTTTTCAAGGCTGATAAGCACATCCATTTCTTCCGCAATTGGTGCCAAATCTTTCAAGGATTTGATAACTCCCTGAATTCCTCCGTTTTCGCCCCTCTCCGCTCCCGTGGAAACAATCATTCTGCCGCCGAGATACTTAATCGCCTGCATGGCCTGCACCTTATGGCATAAATCCCTGACCGGATCTCCGCCGAATCCCCCGTTTAAATGGATCGCCATAGGGTTAAGCCCATGTTGTTCGCACTTATGCTTCAGCCTCCGGATCGTTTCGGGACATAGCGAATAAGGATACCAGCAATTGAATTCAATATTTTTGTAGCCGATTTTAGGAGCCAGGTCGAAGGTCTTGCTAAAGTCTGTTTCACCAAAGCCCTCGAAAGACAATGTTGCACACGATAGCTTGATCATATTGTTCACCTCACAGTTGAATCATCCGGTGGTCCCTGCTGGACTCCAAAATGGCCAGTGAAACCCTCAGGGCCTCAATTCCGTTATCCGCCGTGATAAAAGGTCTCTTGCCGCTTTCAATACATTCAACAAAATATTTATTTTCTTCATAATAGGACTTACTGTCAAAAGGATCGTTAATCAGCGATACCTGTTCGAATTCCATCTCTTTGGTCCGGATCCTGTGCTCCATAAAATCAAAGAAGCCGGCGCCGGCTATCACAGCCGTACCCTTTGTTCCAATTACACCTCTTGAACTCATTGAAAGATGGGACGACCAGCTTGCATTAATGACTGCACTAGCTCCATTATCCAATCCAAGAAGAACCTGCGCATTGTTGTCAAATGAAGGAAGCTCGGGCCTCACCCCTTTAACTCTTGCAGATACGCTTGTTATTTCGATCCCCAGCCCCCTGAACATATCAATATCATGTGACAGCGATTCAATCGTCATACCGCACACCAATTTGGGATCCGTCCTCCAGGAATCGCAAAGAGGCCCTTTAAAGCCTGATCCCGGTCCTATCCTGTGGCACCATATGCTTATGATTTCCCCAAGCCTTCCTGAAAGAACATCCTCCTGCAATTTCAGATAACCGGGTCTGAAGCGCATGTTGAATGCAGTCATAAAAAGCACACCATTCTCTTCCGCGAGTTCCGAAAGCTTTCGTGCATCCTGCAAATCAACAGCAATCGGCTTTTCGCACAAAACATGTTTTCCAGCATTCATTGCAATCTCGGCATACTCTATCCTTTTGGAGGGAGGAGTCAGCAGGTGCACCATCTGGACTTCATCGAGAACATCTTCCAGCCTCGCAACTACTTTGCAATTACATATATCCGCTATTTTCTTAGCGTTTTCGGCTTTTACATCTATAACGGCGGCAACTTCTGCATTTGGCAGGCGGCTGACAGCCTCGGCATGCTTTTCGGCAATCCCGCCGGCCCCGATGATTACGGTCTTTATCACAATAACCCTTCTCTCCGTACACAAATTACTTTATAAGGAAATTTTCTATCCCTTCAGGCCGGTTGTTGCGATTCCTTCTACCAAATACTTCTGACAGCTGATAAAGAACACAAATATGGGTATCAGCGACAGCGCGGACATTGCAAACAGAACACCAAAAGCCGATAGCTCAAATGCCTCCGTATATTGCCGCAATGAAAGAGCTATAGTAAATTTGACAGGATTGTTGATATAGATAAGCTGTGAGAAAAAGTCATCATATGTCCATATGAATGAGAATATGGCGGCTGTTATGAATACAGGCAGTGACAGGGGCATTATTATTCTGAAAAAGATCGTTATAGGCCCGCAACCATCAACCGTAGCAGCCTGATCAAGGTCCTTCGGAATGCCCCGCATAAACTGGATAAATAAATAGCAGAAGAAACCTTGTACCGCGAAAAAGCTGGGTACTGTCAACGGAAGATACGTATCAATCCAGTTCAGGTTCCGGAACATCAAGTATCGCGGGATAAGCGTTGCATGGACCGGCAGCATCATTGTCAGTAAAATCGCAGGAATAACAAACTTTTTAAGCGGGAATGTCAGCCTGGCTACAGCATAACCCACAAACGAGCAGGATACCAGATTCCCGACCACAACCGGTATTACAACTTTCAGAGTATTTAGCATATAATCCAGAAAGCTTGTTCCGGCAACGCCCCTTAGTCCTCTGATATAATTATCCAGCGTCAATTCCTTTATAAACAGGGATTTATCTTTGAAAATCATAGCCTCCGGTTTGAAGGAGCTTACCACCATCCAAACAAGAGGATAAAGCATTACTAAAGCGCCCAACGACATTAAAACAGTAGTGAACAGCTTATACAATTTCATACTGCTGCTTGCGTTCAATCGTTTTACATATCCAGACATCCCGTTGTCCTCCTAAGACTCATAATTAACAGTATCTTTTGAAAGCCTGAAGATAACTATGGTCAGTAATGATATTGCCAGCATCAATACCCAGGCCATTGCAGAAGCATATCCCATCTTAAAGTAGGTGAATCCGATCGTATAAAGGTAAAGCGTATAGAACAGCAGGCTGTCCAGGGCTCCGCCGTTAACGCCGCCGATTATATATGCCGGAGTGAAGGCCTGAAACGCAGAAATAATTTGCATAACCAAATTAAATAGTATGATGGGCGAAAGCATCGGTAAGGTAATATGTGAAAATTTTCTAAACGTATTCGCTCCATCAATGGATGCTGCTTCGTACAACTCCGTCGGGATTTGTTTCAAACCGGCTATGAAGATGATCATTGGTGAACCGAACTGCCAGACCCTCAATATAATAAGTGTAATTAAAGAATAGTTTGGATTGGATATCCAGCTGATTGACGTTACTGTATCCGGCAGACCCAGGACTCCAAGGAACTGATTCACAATCCCTTCCAATCCGAATACCTGTCTCCATAAAACCGAAATCGCCACGCTTCCGCCGAGAAGAGCCGGAAGATAGTAAATTGCCCTGAAATACTTCAATCCATGTATTCCCCTATTTAAAACCAATGCCAGAAGTAAAGCAAAAGCCAATTGAAGAGGAACTCCCGCAAATACATATACACTGGTTACTTTGCAGGACTGGATAAAGCGCGGATCTGAAAAAAGAGACTTGTAATTCTCCACCCCTATTAGATTAGGTGCCTGAAAAAGATTGAAATCGGTAAATGAAAGATATAAGGAACGTATGATCGGATAAATGGAAAATACGACCATTCCAATTATCCAAGGGGCCAAAAACAACAGTGCGTATTTGCTGGAATTCCAAAGACCCGCCAGCCGCCCTGTATTTTTGTGTGGAATTACGTTTTGTTTAGACATTATATTCTCCTTCCCGGTTTAAGAAAAGTCCTGAAGCAATCTGCTAACTAACCTTAGAATTTGAATTGAAGATTTCATGGCGTAGTTTTATTATAAGAACATCATTAACAAAAGTCAATAATATTATAATTTATAATTTATAATTTGCAGTTAATTAATTGCTGGCAGAAGTGTTGATAGAATTGTCAAAGGCGCTCTAATGCTATTTCCCGTGAGAGTTTAAACATATAAATTAATAATTTTGAAAAGTCGTAATAGACTGTAAAAATTATAAATTATAATATTTTTAGAGATATATAGACGTAAATATCTTTACTTTGACAAATCATTGTGGTATTTTTTAAATAGAAATTTAAAAGGAAGCGAATGATTATTATGAACAATTTTGTCCTGACAGATTATGCCTATTCCTCTATTTTAAATATGATCCTGTCTTCGGAAATAAAACCCGGAGATAGGATCAGAGAAGATTTAATAGCGGAGAAAATCGGCATAAGCAGGACTCCGGTAAGGGAAGCCGTTAACCAACTTGTACAGAACGGTTTTGTTGTTAATATAAAGAGAAAGGGATTATACTGCGTAAGTATTACAAAGTCGGAGCTTCTGGATCTGTTAGAGGTACGAACAGCCCTTGAATCCATTTCTTTTAATAAATGTATTGATTTTGCCACCAATGAGGATATCAATAATTTTAAAGAAATCATTAGCGATTTTAATCAAAAATATAATTCTATCCTGCTTAACTCGGATTCTAACAGCGGTAAGCAAATTGCCATGCTTCACAACGAATATGATGTAAAATTTCACATAAGTATCGCGCAAGTATCCAATTCCAACAGACTCATCAAATATATAACCGAGATAGAAAATACCCTGCTTATAGCAAGGCAGAGAATATATACCAACAATGAGGGCAAATCGATCGTCCTGCTTTCCTGGAAACAGCATGAACTAATGGTTGAATCCATACAGGCAAGGGATAAGACAATGGCCATCAACATGCTGGATCAACATCTTAAGCTGATGAGGGATACACAGGTTGATATCGAAGAGCCTGCAGTAAAAGAAGAAGCATAACGGTAAGGGGCAATTATATGTATATTCACAAATCGTTTGTTTTGTTATCTGCTTTTCCAAGTTCGAAAAACGGTTTCAATGAAATGAAAAATGCGGTTGAATTGGTAAAACCGTATGATTTTTCAGTGATTGAATACTATTGCGAAAAATGCGATACCAATCAGATATCTAACCTTTTGGACGGGTATCAAAGCGTTTTTTTGGCTGCTGCTCTACAAAAAGCACAGGGTTATAACCTGTGCACCTCCATAGCTGACGATAGAAGGAAATCGGTCGACGCAATGGCTGAATGCTTCCGGTTCGCCCGACAGGCAGGTGCAAAATCGGTTTTGATCAATAGCGGGCCAAGACCTGAAAAAGAAGAAGATGATGAAGTGTGCCTAAAATATTTGGAAGATTCTATTTGTGAATTGCATCAAAGGGTAAGCGACATCCAAATCCTGCTGGAACCCGGTGATCGTGACATTGAATACCGTCACTTGATCGGTCATACCAATATGGCAGTTTCCTTTATACGCAATATATATAAGGAAGTGCCGTGTATTAGACTGGTTTTCGATATCAGCCATATCGCCCAACTCAATGAGGATCTTTATACTTCCTGGGAAATCGCAAAAAAATATTGCACCCATGTCCATTTGGCCAATTGCGTGCTTGACAGGAATTCAAGTTTATTTGGAGACAAGCATCCCTTATTCAGTGTAAAGAACGGCATCTACTCTCACGAAACCGCCCATGCATTTTATAAACATCTGCAAGATGAAAATATTGATTTAGACGTCGGGATTGAAATGATCTGCCCCGAAATCTCCGAGCAGCATTTTTTTGAACACCTTGTTTCTGAAACAGGATGGTTTTTTCAGCAGAAATAATCTAACCGTTCTAGAAAATAATAATTTATAAATATCATGTAAGATGATATACAGCAGTATTATACAAATTACAAAATTGTAAGCCTGAGGAGGGTAATAATGAAAGAATCGATGCACAAATATTTTAAGATCGGAACCATACATTTCATGTCATATCCGCAGACAATGAAAGGAGAAGGACCTATCACAGAAACGCTGCAAAAAGTACTTGCAGATGATTATTTTGATGCGGTGGAAGTGACCTGGATCAAGTCCCCCGATGTACGTAGTCAGGTACGAAAAATGTTCGCCGAATCAGGTATTACCGTTTGCTATGGCGCACAGCCAAGGTTGCTAACAACGGGACTGAATCCGAACGATTTGGATGAGGAATGCCGCTTAAAAGCACAGGCCACACTGATGGAGGCAATCGACGAGGCTGAATACCTGGGAGCAAAAGGCATAGCATTTTTAGCAGGAAAGTACGAAATGGAAAATAAAGAACAGGCATACCTGCAACTGTTGAAGACGACAAAAGCCTTATGCGCCTATGCCGGTTCAAAAGGCATGTCGGTTGAAGTAGAGGTATTTGACTATGATCTGGACAAGAAGTCTCTTATAGGCCCAGCGCCGTATGCTGCACGGTTTGCGGCAGAGATGCGCGAATGCTTCAGCAATTTCGGACTTCTGATCGATCTGTCACATATCCCGCAGACACATGAAACCAGCCGCTTTGTCATACAAACTCTCAAACCCTACATCACCCATCTGCATTTCGGCAGTGCAGTCATCGGCGATCCTACAATGGAGGCTTACGGAGACACGCATCCTCGTTTCAACTTCCCTAACTCCGTCAATTCCGCTGCGGAACTGGTGGACTTCCTGAAATGCCTGAAGGATGAAAATATTTTTTATTCACAGGATCCCATGGTTCTGTCATTTGAAGTCAAGCCCTGGAAGGATGAAGATCCGGATCTGGTTATTGCTAATACAAAGAGAGTATTGAATCGCGCTTGGGCGCTTCTTGACGACTAAAGCTATGATGACATTTCCGTAGTGGCGTATCGGGTAGAAGGCCACTCATTAGCTGAGTAGCCGGCCGAAACGCAGGGATGGTTCTTTGTCAGCAGTTTGGAGGCGGCTTTGTGCCGCCTTTATTTTTCGTTTTCGTCCACATGTATTTTCGCGTTTGTTACCTGGAATTCCGAAGGTATCGTGACTTTGGAATGGGATTTTTTCTTTTCGATGTTCGCCCATGCGGCGGTATCATGCTTTTCTACCGGAACGCCAAGGTCGTAATCTTTCTTCTTGTCAGGCATGATGCTTCTCCTTTCATCCTCATTAATAAATATATTCTCGGATGAAATTTGAAAATTATGCGTGAGTCGGTCACGGAAAGGAATCTTTCATACCTGCATGAGGCCCGGGTGATCGCCGGTTATGCACCTGCCCCCGTCTTTCGTAACAATGAAAGTATTCTCAATCCCCACCATACCTATGCCTTCCACGCCTGCCTTCGGCTCGAGCGCAAAAACCATCCCCTCCTGCAGGGGCTCATCGAAGCCTTTTGCAAGCACCGGCAGCTCATCGACCTGCAATCCTATGCCATGGCCTAGGAACTTGACCCTTCTGTTCCCGTATCCCATAAAATTGGGCAGATAGTCATCATTTATACCCATCATGATATTATCGTAAATATTCGAAGGGGTTTCCCCCGGCCTCAGCATCGAGGCCATTCGGCACTGTATATCAAGGCATTTTTTATGTATCTCCCGCGCATACTCAGGCAGAGGTTTTCCGAATACATATGTCATCGTCTTGTCAGACTGGTAGCCTTCATATCCGCACCCCGTATCGATGAAAATGAGATCGCCGTCCCTGAGCCTGTGTTCGCGGCTGCCCATCAGCTGCATCGCCGGGCCGAGTCCGTAATTACCGCCGGGACCGTTGAAATAGGTCGGATAAAGCGAGCTTTCCCCAAAGGCTATGTGTCCCGTCACTATTTCGGTATCGAACATGCTGAATCGCGCTATACCCTGATGTCCCTCCGCTAAGAGCACAGAAAAGATCTCAGACGTCAGTTCCATTTCCGTCATCCCCTCGTGAAACAATGACGGCACGCGCTCTTCCAGCACCCTTCTGTGTATATTGCCCGCTTTGGTCATCAATTCAAGCTCATAGGGACTTTTTACAGACCTGGCTTTCGAAATGCAGGCGTCCATCGATCTGAACGATGAGAATCCGAAATATTTTTTCAGCCGCTCGCACATAGCCAGCGGAACGACTTCCGCCTCGATATGCACCGTACCCGGCAGCCTGCCCAGAGACGCGGCGGCATCGCGGTAGGACTCCATCGGCCTGATACCGGGGAACAGTGACTCGTCGACCGCTCTTTCGAAACTGCGCCTGACATAAAATACAGCATCGCCGTCCCTCGGTATGAAGAGCAGTCCTTCCTGCATGGTGCCGGTAAAATAGTAAAGATCGATCTTGCTTATGACCAGCGCAAGCTCCCATTCGGGCTCCCTTTCGTTCAATATGACCCTGAAGCGTTTCATCCTTTGCTCGAGTTCTGATAATGGGACTTTATTGATGCAGGTTTTATAGTCAATTTCACAATTGTTATTGGTACTTCTGTTTGATGAACCGTTTTTCATAACTTAATTCCTCTGCCGTCTTTTTAGTGTTTAGTGTTTAGTGTTTATTATATATTACCCATCGTATGTCAATCAAACTATTTTCTTACGGATCAACAACAGTAGGTGTCCGACCTATGCCTGAAGCAAGCTCCGTCAGCCTGTTCAGGGTGTTGCACCCCGCGATTCCGTCAGCGGCAAGACCCTGGGCGCTCTGGAAGTTCGTCACCGCTCTGCGCGTTCCCGCTCCAAAGTAGCCGTCAAGTCCGGACCCTGTGTAACCCAGCGCATTCAGAGCATCCTGCAGCGTAAGTACATAAGTGCCCACACTCCCGGAGGTCATCAGCGGATACCCGCCATTCGGGCATGCGGCCGGGCCCTGCCGCGCATCGAAATGTACCCAGGTAGGTGTCAGATAGGCCGGCTCGACATAGGTCCATACTCCCGTTGCCGCCGCGGTATTGCGCAGCTGGTCCCGTGTTGTGCTGTCAAGGTTCTGCCCTACATCGAACGCCACACCCGCATAATGCTGGGACATCGGGTCGTGTCCGCCCTCCCAGATCCTCTTGAAGGCATAGCCCACATAGATCGGGCGTCCCCAGGCGCTTCTCGTTATATTGAACGCCTCCATAGCCCTCCTGGTAGTCCAGATCGTATTTGCGGTCGAATTTGCCCTGAATTCTCCGACGGTAAGCGTACGGCCTATGTTGTAGGGCATCGCGTCCGACAGGCTCAATGTGTAATATTCCATACTGCCGCTCCGGTCGTTATATACATAAACATTCGGCATTCTGATTCCACCTTAACATAATATACTTCAGTTCATATTATGCCTGAGGCGCGCATGTTGTTCACTGAAGAGGCCGTTATGGATGCAGTGCGGAAAAGCTTTAAAAACCACGGGCTGTGACAATGTATCATATATATGTTATAATCAGTTGCTGTATGTATAAAAACCAGATCCCTTGCGATCCAAGACAAAATAGACTATATAGAAGGATGAATGACAAATATGATAAGCACAACCGGCATATCCCTGAGATTCGGGGAACGGATACTTTTTGAAGACGTAAATATAAAATTCACACCGGGCAATTGCTACGGCCTGATCGGGGCCAACGGCTCAGGGAAATCCACATTCCTCAGGATCCTTTCCGGAGAGATAGAAGCCAACAGGGGCGAAGTCTCTGTCGAGCCCGGCAAAAGGCTCGCCGTTCTAAAGCAGAACCAGTTCGAATTCGATGAATTTGAAGTGCTGAAGACTGTTATCATGGGACATAAGAGACTCTGTGAGATAATGGACGAAAAGGAACTGCTGTACAGCAAACCGGAGTTCTCGGAAGAGGACGGGATAAAAATATCGGAGCTCGAGACCGAATTTTCCGAACTGAACGGCTGGGAAGCTGAGTCTGAAGCTGCCACGCTGCTCAACGGCCTTGGTATAGGTGAAGAATTCCACTATAAAAAAATGGGCGACCTCGAGTCGAACCTGAAGGTCAGGGTTCTGCTGGCGCAGGCGCTTTTCGGAGCTCCCGACATACTGCTGATGGACGAACCGACGAATCACCTGGATGTGGCCTCTATTGCCTGGCTCGAAAACTTCCTGTACAATTTTGACAATACCGTAATAGTAGTTTCGCATGACAGGCATTTTATGAACAAGGTATGTACTCATATAGCGGACATAGATTTCGGCAAAATACAGCTGTATTCCGGCAATTATGATTTCTGGTACGAATCGAGCCAGCTTGCTATCCAACAGGCAAAGGACCAGAACCGGAAGACCGAAGCCAAGATAAAGGAACTGCAGGAATTCATACAGCGTTTCAGCGCCAACGCATCCAAGTCCAAGCAGGCCACCTCGCGCAAGAAGCTGCTCGAGAAGCTCACTCTCGAGGATATCAGGCCTTCTTCGCGCAAATACCCGTTTGTGGACTTCAAACCCGACAGGGAGGTCGGAAACGATCTGCTGTCGGTAAACGGCATAACAAAGGTAATAGACGGCGTCAAGGTGTTGGACAACCTGAGCTTTACGATAAACAAAGGCGATAAGGTGGCCATTGTCGGTCCCAACGGGTTTGAAAAGACGACCCTGTTGAAGATCCTGGCCGAAGAGCTCGAGCCCGACAGCGGAGATTTCAAATGGGGCATTACCACGTCGCGCTCCTATTTCCCAAATGACAATTCGGAATACTTTGACGGAGTGGAATTGTCGCTGGTCGAGTGGCTGAGGCAGTTTTCAAAGGATGAGACGGAAACATTTCTGCGTGGTTGGCTGGGCAGGATGCTTTTTTCTGGCGAAGAGGCTTTGAAAAGAGCGTGCGTGATTTCCGGAGGAGAAAAGGTACGCTGCATGCTTGCCAAAATGATGCTTTCGGGCGCCAACACACTACTGTTCGACGAGCCTACCAACCACCTCGACCTAGAATCCATAACCGCCCTGAACAACGGGCTTATGAATTTCAAGGGAACTATCCTGTTCGTGTCCCACGATCACCAATTTGTACAGACCGTAGCGAACAGGATAATGGAGATCACACCGAAAGGCTTGATCGACAAGCAGATGCCCTATGACGAATACCTCGAAAGCGAGGAAATACAGGCATTGCGAAAGGAAATGTACGCTTGATGAACCTCCTGTCGGCTGAGAAAATTTCAAAAAGCTATAGTGAAAAGGCCCTTTTCAGCCAGATATCCCTTGGTATAAATGAAGGCGAGAAAATAGGCATCATCGGCATCAACGGGACAGGCAAGTCTACCCTTTTGAAGGTCATTGCCGGCATCGAGACCCCGGACGAAGGCAGGATAACAATGATTAACGGTCTGCGTACCGGTTATCTGCCCCAGTTACCCGAGTTCGACAAGGATGCGACCGTACTGGAGCATGTATTGAACGAACTGCCCCAAGCCGCCAGGGTATCCGGCGAATATGAAGTCAAGACAATGCTTACGAAGCTCGGTATCACGGAATTCGACGCAAAGCTCAGCACCCTTTCGGGCGGACAAAGGAAAAGGGCGGCGCTTGCAGCAGTTCTAACACATCCCTCGGACCTGCTGATACTCGATGAACCGACCAACCACCTTGACAATGCTGCGACAGACTGGCTCGAAAAATATCTGAACAGCCGTAGGGGCGCGCTGCTTATGGTAACGCACGACAGATATTTCCTCGACAGGGTCACCAACAGGATAATCGAACTTGATTCCGGCAGACTTTTCAACTACCAGGCTAATTACAGCAAGTTCGTGGAAATGAAAGCCGAGCGCGAGGAACTGGAACAGGCGTCCGAAAGAAAAAGACAGAACCTCTACAGGCGCGAGCTTGCATGGATACGCCGCGGAGCGCAGGCACGTTCGACCAAGCAGCAGGCAAGGATCGACCGTTTTGAAAAGCTATCGGAGGAGCAGTCTCCGTCAACATACGAAAATATAGAGATACAGGCCGGTTCTGCCCGCATGGGCAAAAAGACGATAGAACTCGAGCATATTGCAAAAAGCTATGACGGCAGAGAGATCCTACATGATTTCAGTTATGTACTTCCCAGGGATGACCGGGCAGGTATAATCGGACCTAACGGCGCGGGTAAATCCACGCTGCTCAGGCTTATCGCAGGCAAACTGCAACCTGACGGCGGAAGAGTAACGTTCGGCGATACGATCAGGATAGGCATGTTTTCGCAGGAAAGCGAAGATATGGATACGGGAAAGCGCGTTATAGAGTATATCCGCGACGAGGCCGAATACCTTACAACGCCGGAAGGTGTTGTGAGCGCTTCTCAGATGCTCGAAAGATTCCTGTTTCCTCCGGCAGTCCAGTGGACGCCGATATCCAAGCTTTCCGGAGGGGAAAGAAGGCGGCTGTATCTGCTGCGTGTCCTTATGGGCGCGCCCAATGTGCTGCTGCTTGACGAACCTACGAACGACCTTGATATACAGACGCTCACGATCCTAGAAAACTATATTGACGACTTTCCGGGCGCTGTTGTCGCCGTTTCACATGACAGGTACTTTCTGGACAGGACGGCTGAAAAGATATTCCTGCTTCCGGGCGACGGTACGGTTGAAAGATACGAGGGCAATTACTCATATTTCGCCGAAACGGGCAGGCACATGGCCGACGGAACGGGCGGCGGCAGCCGGGATGCAGGCAGTCGGGAAAAAGGTCCGGAGTCCGGATATTCAGTAGGCGGCAAAAAAGGAGCTGCGGGAGGCAAAAAAGGGACTGTAAGCGCCGGTAAAGGAACTGCTGTCACTGGAAATGCCGGTATCGTAAGCGCAGGTGATACAAACGGAGCAGTTAAACCAAACGGAGCCGCTAAAACGCCGGGCAGCGCGGAGCCCGCGAAAGTCAGACCCCTGCGTTTTACTTACAAGGAGCAGAAGGAATTCGAGCAAATAGACGACCTGATCGCCAGCCTGGAAAATAAAATAAGCGAAACCGATAAACTCATCAACGAGGCTGCATCGGACTTCGCAAAGCTCCAAGAACTGCTTTCGGCAAAAGAACAGCTTGAAAAGCAGCTGGAAGAAGCAATGGAACGCTGGGTCTACCTCAATGAACTGAATGACATGATCAATAGGCGATCAAAATAAGTTTCTGATTATATCCGCTCCCGCTACAAATGTACCTATAGAAGCACCCATATTAGACATAAAGACAATAAGGATTATTCTTAGAAATCTGTTCTTGAAAAAGCCTTTCAAGGTAAAAATATCCTCCGGGATCTTCTCAATATCTTGCACCGTTGGTTTTTTTATTGTTGCTTCCACTAAACCGGTAAACCAACCACAAGCGAGGACAGGATTAATTGTAGTAAATGGCGCTGCGATTAGGGAAGTTATTATACTTAAGGGATGTGCCAGCGACAAGGCTGTCAATAAGGCCGCCAGTATTCCTGTCCATAGAACCCATACCGATAATTGTTCAAGTCCAGTCTGCACGCTGACGATAAACGCATATAGCAGTAAAGCAATCAAAACTGCAGATATAAGCCAACCTATTATTTTAGCAATCGGACCTTTTAGAGGAATAGCCGAAATGCTATTCATATCTTGAGAACGATAAATTTCATCCTTTACGCCGGTAACATGAGCACCGCCAAGAATAGCTACAATCTTTTTACCGGGCGCATCTTTTATTTTTGAAGCTAAGAATTGGTCACGTTCGCTTATAAGTATATTCCCGATCTTCGGAAACTGTTTACGTACATCAACCAATGCTGATTCAAGCATATCGGCCTTTAATAGTTCCTGTAAATCCTTATCCGAGATTTTGCTATCATCATTAAACGAAAACAACAGACTGACAATTAGCTTTCCCTTTTCCCACAAGTTGAGTTTTCGCCATATGCGAAGAAACGTAGTTTGTATTTTCCTATCCGCCAAGACTAAAGTTGCACCAATCTCTTTTGCACTTTCAATCCCTTGCACAATTTCGCCGCCTACAGAAGTATTTAACTGCTTTGCAATCCTTTTTTGATATGAGCTTAATGCAAGATTAGTCAACAGAAAACCAACTCTTTTTGATTTAATCACTTTGATGATGTCTGTATTCTCCCACGCTTTGGGGTTTTGTATATTGTTATACCTGTCCTCGTCAAGCTCAATACAAACGCTGTCAGGTCGTTCTTTTTCAATAACTTGTTTTACAAGTTCCGCGCTCTCCCTGGATACATGCGCCGTGGCAATTAATATAATTTTTTTATTTTGATAGTCCAAAGTTGTTACATTTTCAGTCATATTTATCAATCCTTTCGAAGTTACACTATTCTAATATCCATGAACAGATAAAGGACAAGAGCCAAAATTATAACGGTCAAAAGTGTAAACAGAACACCTTTTAGCAATGACTTAAACATCCCTTTTTTCCATTTTTCTGACAAGTTCTTTACCGCCTCGGCCTCGTTCAAATTCTTCTCCGCTTTGTTAACGGGTAATTTTTCGTCCATTGCCTTCAACTCGGCTTTGCAGCTATCACAATAAACAAGATGTTCTTCAATCATCGTTCTGCTGTCGTTACTACAAACGCTATCGTGATACAATGGCAATAAATCTTTGATGATTTCACAAGATATTTTCATCTCATTGCCTCCTGTAATTGTTTTTTTGCCCTGTAAAAAATCAGTCTCGCCCAGCTGTCGGTTTTCCCGAACAATTCACCGATTTGAGAAAATGGCAGCTCTCCGAATACCCGTAAAGTAAAGACCTCTTTGTATGGCTCATTCAGATTATGCAGCAGAGCGTGCAGCCACGCTGCCGCTTCTTTATCAAAGTAATCCTTTTCCAAATCTGATGCTATATCCGGAAAATCCGCGTTAAAATCTGAAGCCACCCGCTTTTGTTTTTTGGAAAGTGAGAAGTAAGTATTTTTAGCTATCTGGCAAAGCCATACGTATAATTTGCAGCTTCCATTGAACTGATCTATATGTCGCATGGCTTTGAAAAAAGTTTCCTGTGTAACCTCTTCCGCAGTGGCCTCGTTCCGGCATAGGGTCAGCACATATTTATATACATCGGAAAAGTGCTCTGTATATATTTCTCCGAAATCCGTCACTTTCTCACCTCCTGTCCATAAGACTCAGCTTGTCTAAAAGCGTTTCAACTTTTTTGATTTTTGTCGTACATCTTTGGATACCTATATTAGAGTAAATGTCGGCGGGTATATTTTCAATAAACGCTTTGTAAAGTTTTTAAGAGTTATAACACATCGATTCATTAGGAAAATTTATCGGTTGTAGATAAATTTCCTTACCCGGGATGCATGGGCGAGCAGATGATAGATTCATCGACCAGCCTTTGCTGCGTTTCAATAAGGCTGGTCGCAAGCAAAGCTTGCTGCTCGCCTATGCATCCTATGCGGAGATATTTTTCGCCTCGTTATATAGCAGAATCGAGTTCTGAAAGGAATCTTTTAGTCAATTCCACATCGGAAAGTACCGGAATGTATTCCTTGCCGTATTTCTGCCGGGTTTCGTTGCCCTTGCCGGTAATGAGGATCACCGTCCCCGGTTCGGACGTTAAAATCGATTTTCTGACCGCCTCTTCCCTGTCGTCGATGAGCTCGTAATTCTCATTGTTCTGCCGTACATACTGGGCTATATCCTCGCTTATGTTCCTTGTGCTTTCAGGGCCGGGATCTTCCGCGGTCAGGTAAACCTTGTCCGAATGTATGCCCGCGAGCAGTCCGAGGTCCTTTCTGCGCAGCTGTGCCTTGCCACCCGGGCAGCCGAAAACGGTAACGATCTTCATTGCCGGGAATTCAGCCCTGACGGTTTCGTAGAGCTTGGTGAAGCTGAGCTTGTTGTGCGCGTAATCGACTATGACTATACGGTCCCTGCTCTTATTCGAATATATCTCCATCCTTCCGCTCGAACGCGCCTTCCTTAGGCCGGTGTAAATGTACTGCTCGGGTATGCGCAGCGCATATGCGACAGTGATAGCAGCAAGAGCATTTTCAACGTTGAAAAGGCCCGGCATCGTCAGTACGAACTCTCTGTCGAACCTGTCGCACCTTACCCTGAAATGAGTGTCGAAGCCTTCTTTCCTGATACCGCTGCCACAGATATCCGCCTCTTCCCGGGTACCGAAGGTCAGTACCTTTTCAGCCGCTCTTGAAGCTTCAATGATCCTTGGGAGCCGGTCTGAATCGAGATTGATGCAGGCAGTTCTGCAATGGCTGAAAATAGTAAGCTTTGCAGCCAGATAATCCTCCATGTCGCTGTGTTCGATAGAGCTTATATGATCCTCGGAGATGTTGAGAAAAACGCCTGCGTCGAACTCTACTCCGTGCAGCCTGCCGTATTTCAACGCCTGGCTCGAAGCCTCCATAACCATATACTGCAGGCCGCTGTTTACGGCGTTGCTGAAATGCATCTGAAGCTCCAGCGATTCCGGCGTCGTAAGATGGGATTCCTCCCTTATCACGCCGTCGAAGGTGTCTATCGATGAAATAATGCCCGATTCGGGCTTCCCCTGTTCGTGCAGGTATTCGTCCAATATGTATTTGATATAATATGCTGTCGTAGATTTGCCCTTGGTCCCCGTTATGCCGATGATTTTCAGCTTCCCGGCAGGGTAATCGTAATATATTGCCGCTATCAGCGACAACGCTTTTTTTACATCGCTAACAAGTATGCACGGCACTGTTTTGTGATAGTCGGTCTCGCTTATGTAGGCGATCACACCCCTTTGAATTGCCGCATCCAGGTAGGCCTCCTTAAAGCCCGCGCCCTTGCAGACGAACAAAGTATTCTGCCCTGCCTTGTTTGAGTCGTATGCTACGCTGTTAACGAGCTTCATGCCGGTCTCCCGCGTACAGTTGTGGGACAGCAGGAGCGCTTTTCCCCGCAGGCTTTCCATATATAATTCAAGTGCGTATTTTTCCATCGTTATCCTCTCGTTCGGTTTTTCGGCCAATGCAGATCAGCACTTATTATCATCAAAATACAGTCTACCCGGATACCAGGTACATAAAACTGTCGGATCGCAGCCCTGTTTCCGACCTGTTATGGATAGCTAGCCAGCACAGGGTAGCTCTTACATTCGGTGTCGTCGAAATGCCACCATTCATTCGATATTGGGATAAAGCCGACGCTCTTCATGGTATTTTGCAGTATCAGCGCATTTTTCTTCTGCGCTGCGGTACATTTTTCATACGTCCTGTATGCCAGCACAGTCCCATCGTCAAAGTCGCTGGGCATGTCCACCTTTTTGCCGTCCAGCGTAACAAGCGTGCAGTCCACCGCGGCGCCTCTCGTATGGTTTGAGGGGGCTTTCTTTGGATCCAAAAAAACAGACTTATTAGGCGCGTTATTATACAGAAGCTGATGGTCTTCCTTGGACCTGTAAGCATCCCAGACCTTGATCCTGTAGCCCTGCTTCATAAGGTGTTTGTTGGCTTTATCAAGCTTGTCGGCGGTGCCTTTTCTAAGGTAAGCTGTATCCGATGCGTATACGGGCTTGCCGATTACATTGTTGGAACCCGCATATCTGAGGTCAATCACAATATTTTTGACAAGGGCATCGAGCCTGACCATATCGCTCTTTCCTGCGTATGCCGCCTTTTCTTCTTCACTCAGCGTCGGGGTAAAGGCAAGCTTTTCGAATACCCTTTTGCTCTGCTCGCCCATTGCGACGGTGGGCCGGTAGACGTTCAAGTCGGACCTCGAGGATACCGAGCAGGGTATGATCTTCGGTTCTGCCACCGGCTGCAGCACTTTATCGGAATCGAACGTGAAGGTCTGCTGATATATCGCGGTATCATAGTCATCCGGCGTTTTAGCGCCACCAAAGCAGAAATTGCCGAGGCTGTAGGCAATATATTTCCCCTTGTATTTTTCTATCGGCTGCAGCACGTGCGGATGGCCACCCAACACGAGGTCCGCTCCCAGGTCTATCGAAAGGTGCGCAAGCCCGGTCTGAATTTCATCCTGTTTATACTTGTATTCCTTGCCCCAGTGGAATTCTACAATGAGCAGATCGCACTCGCTGCGCATCTTTTTTATTGTGCCGCTGACATCCTTTTTGAATACATTCATGTCCAGCCCCTGCTCATATTCTCCGAGCTGGTTGAAGCCCGCCATTCCTATCCTGACGCCTTTTACATCCCTGTACAGCACCTTTGTATACCCGAAATAATCTATGCCGGCGGCGTCGAGCGACTTTTGGGTCGCGTCGAACCCCTTCTGCCCGTAATCATATGTATGATTGTTCGCCAGGTCGGCGATCTCAACGCTCCCCGCCTTCAGTATGTTTGCGTATTCCGGCTTGCCGTTGAACCAATAATTGTTTCCGTAATCGTATTTTTCGGCCTTTACGGTCTCGTTGCTCAGTGCCGTTTCAAGATTGGCGATTGTGAGATCGTCCTTTGACAGGATATCCTTGACATTTGAGAAGAAATACTTGTAATCGCCCTTTATTTTTTCAAAGACATAATCAAACGAATCCGCGTACAGATAATTGTGTTCGTGATCCTGACCCAGCGCCACATCTCCCAATGCCGATATATTTATCGAGACGTCGTCCTTTACGTAATTGCTTTTTGTACCGCTTTCCTGCGCTTCACTGCCCGACCCCGTATTATCCGCGGTATTTGCCGTCCGGCTGCCGTTCGTCCCGCTTCCCTGACCGGAAATCAGTGTATTCTCAGCAGCATTTCCCGCCCCTGTTTTCCCATCCGATATGTTTGAATATATAGTAAATGCAACGGCCGCGATGACGACCACTAAAAACAATGATCTCGCAAATACCTTAAAGTTCATTTGTAAAAGGTTTCCTCCCTTGGATGTTTTAAAGGATATCCGCGCTTCAAGGCACTAAACATCCTACCATATGTATAATACAGCGATCGTATGTATAATGCAGCGATGTCGATATGGCTTACGCCGCAACTATATTGTACTACAATTACTTGTCATTCGCACGCCCTGTCCGATATTTTGACTTTATTTTAATTATTGCCTTTTCCCGTCCGGCCTTGAAGCAATAATTGAAAAATGTTAGAATAAAAAAACGCAGTATAAAGATTAACGCTTATTTCACGGGTGAACAAATGAAAAAAGTTCAATTTTTGATCGTATATATAACAGTCCTTTCAATACTTCTTATAAACACGCCTATGCGGGTCTCGGCCATTTCACCGGGCATTCCCGCGGATATTCCGTATATATTGATAGATTCCAAAACAGGCACGGTACTAGCCGAACAGCACGCGGACGAAAGATACGGCCCTGCCAGTACAACGAAAATAATGACCGCGATCATCGCACTGGAAAATGGTGACCTCAGCAAGGAGATGACCGTCTCTCCCGAGGCTGTTAACGACATTGGCAGGGGCGGCATGAATATAGGAATTATGGCAGGAGAAAAGGGGCTTACGCTGGAAAACCTGCTCAACGTCATGCTTATTAAATCGGCCAACGAAACAGCCAATATAATTGCGGAAAATATAGCGCCCACCCGCAAGGATTTCGTGGCGATGATGAATCGGAAAGCCAAAGAGATCGGCGCGGTCAACACGACCTTCGCAAATCCCTGCGGCAAGGATACCGAAAAAGAGGATGCCGGGCACCTGACCACGCCGCGCGATCTTGCCATGATAACGCGCTATGCCATGGCGATACCGAAGTTCCGGGAAATAGTATCGACGGAGTATTATAAAGATATGCCCGTCACGGACAAGAACGACGATTGGGGTACACTCCGCAACACGAACCAGTTCCTCTGGCATGACAATACCTACCCATACACATTTAACAACACCGGCCATAAATATACCGTTATAGGCGTCAAAACCGGCTATACCGCCAAGGCGGGCAACAACCTTGTGACGGCAGCCGTCGGAGAGGATGGCTCCGAACTGATCGCAGTGGTCATGCACGTCATGCAATCCAGCAAAATATACGGATATTCCAAACAACTCCTTAGATACGGCTTTGAAAACTTTTCTACCGTGAAGATCTCCGAAGGAGGTCAGATCGCAGGTTCCATACCGGTCGAAGGCGCAAAGGCTGCCGGAACGCTCCTCAGTCTGACTGAAAAAACCGGCTTCAGCTGCGTACTTCCGTTGGGGACCGATATCAAAAGCCTCAAGACGAAGCTGGATATTCCTGAAAAGATAAAAGCGCCCGTCAACAAGGGCGATGTGATCGGGACATTGGAATATATGAATAAAGGCGTATCGCTCGGAAAGGTGGAGCTTGTTGCGGCAAGTTCCGTCGAAGCCTGGCCGAAAGCCGGGGCAGAAACGGCAAACGCTAAAACTTCCAAGGACGGAAAACCCGGTTATTCCTGGTTCATACTCGGCATCCTGGTCTTTTTCAGCTTAATTGTAGCGCTCAGGCCTATCCTACGCAAGCTGTCAAGGAATCTGAAGAAAAGAAAGAGCGAGGCTGGAAAACCGGATATCGGCGAACCGCAGCAGGACGTCGCAGCACAGCAGGATTTCGAGGAAGAGCAGGATTTCGAGAGATTGAGGCGCATCATAAAAGGAGAAGAGCCGGATACCGATGGGATGCAGCAGGACAATGAATAGTGGGATGCCCCGCCTCGCTGTCGGAACAATAACCCTGTCAGTATAGAATACAGTTTGGCTGCAGTGTATAAATCTATATTATTTACTATCAGATTTTTTTTGCAGCATATAGATTAAAATTACCGATACTGCCATTACTGCCGCCGTTACAAGCAGCATATACTGCTTGTTCTGCATTACGAACCCAAAAAGTGATAACGTCTTGCCATCTGTAAATTTAATAAACTCCTTACCTGTCAAAATGCCTAGAAATGCGGAAAGATTATACATAGCCGAATAAAATCCTATATAATTAGTCTGATCCTTATCGGGTATATTTACATAAGGCATGTTGGATAGGACCAGATAAATACCCGGAGAAACAAGAAAAGAAAATAAAATAGATATCGGATAAAGAGCCAATGTATTTTTAGATACAAATGAAAGGCCTATATAGTTCAGTGAAAACAATCCGATTGAGAAATAAAATGTTCTGAACCATGAGGTTGAATTTATCATTTTGCGCCATAATGGAGTCAGAAGAATAAGTGCCGGGATATTGAACATGCTGATTAAATTTAAAAAAGTATAGCTTACTCCCAGATCCTTTAGCATGTATACGTTAAAATACGGCCCCGGTATATTGGAGGAATAACTCCATAAGCATGCTATGAATATGGTAATTAAATATCTTTTTTGCCTTAGCGGATTACGCAGGATATTGACCAGATTTACATTTGCTTCAGAACGCTCATTAGGATACTCTTTTATCTTGAACAGGAAAAAGATGTCTGCAAAGCACAGGATAAATGCGATAGCCCTGAATACCATAAGGCCTTCCATTTCTTTCCCCGATGCTTTGAAACAATCTATCGCTTTACTGGAGGCAAGTATAACCGTATATAATATAATTCCATTTGTAATATTGAAAAACGAATAATAGCCAGCCCTGACTTTCTCAGGAATGCTCCTTATGTGCCAGACTGAAAATCCTGGGGCCGAAACGGCATTGATAAAATTCACAAGTAAAGTTACCGACAAAATTAACATGAGTTTGATTCTATCGGTGGAAGGAAAGAACTGAACGGCACTTATTACTATAATGTTGAAAAAATAAATTAGAGCTCTGCAAAATATAAGTAAACCTTTACGTTTCTGAAAACGTTCAAGAAGAAGCGGTGAAAAAATCTGCAGCAGATTTCCTATAAGGCCTGTCATAGAGACAATACCCATAAAATTATCGTCGGCATTCATTAGGAGAAGAAAGCCGGTAAGAAAATTGCCTCCGATAAGATTATTTATTACTCCTGAAGTGTAATTGGATGCTGCGACATTTTTCCGGTTAATTGCCAGTTCGTCATCTGCGTTAAATTTATCCAAAAATTTAACCTTTAAATTTATCATTTTTCCTTTACCAGATACAGCGGTTCTCTCAGCAAAAGATCAACGGCAAACTCAAGCGCATCTTTAGCATTGATTATTCTTATATGGGAATTCCCGATAGATATTTCTTTCATAATGCCATGAGCTCTGAATAATCCATCAAACCTGTTAAAGTCGGTAGCCGGTTTATACCAGTCATGCAGCCTGTTCCTTACCGGAATCTTTTCTGCTTTATAATCCGTGACGTATATATCCGTAACGTCCTTCTGCAAATGATAGGGAACCTCCGCGATCTCTTCAAAGCAGTGAACCGAAGTGTTGCTCTCCTGATCGACACCAATCAGAATGATATAGCCGCCGGCCATAGCATTTTTATAATATGGGCTTGACGCATCACATGGCGATCTGCCGGTTTCATGCCCGTTGACAAGCTCATCCCTTCCGGCGCCTATGGCAGCTACGGAGTGTGTGGGATGCAGAGACCTTCTTGCCTCCGGTAGCTGTCTGAACGTCTCGGGAATACGGCCCGTCCAGCAGGGGGTACTTCTCACATCGAATATCGGTGGAGTAAGTTTATTGTCTGTATACTTTCCGGTAAGTGTAGGAATAATTACAGTCCCGTCTGCTCCCACAACTTCCAGCAGGGAATTTATAACCGTCCCTGCCCCTCCTTCTACATAACCAAAACTACTCAGGGCGCTATGAACAAGTATTGTATCACCGTCTTTAAGTCCGGCATGCCTAAAGCCTTCAACAATATCACATCCATTTATATTCATGTTAACCCCCTTGAAAACCAATAAGTTTTACTTGTTATTTTTTTCTTTTGTCATTTGATAATATTTCGAATAGCTGCTATATAATTTTTTTGATTTTTCTCCGCCCAGGTTGAATTTGCTTTCAGGAGGGTTCATTAGGCCTGTAAACTGATAGCCATATATTTGCTCAAGCTTGTCATATGTCCTTATCTCCTTTATCAAGTTACCATAGGATTTAGGCATCAACCCCTGGTCAAAAGGATACTCGAAAACCTCCATATCCACCCAGAAGTGTGTATTGCATGACTTGCATATCTGAGCGATCTGATCTATGTTCATATTCTCAGGATCACGCGCAAACGCAAAAGGAATCAGTATATCGATGTTGGCAAGAATCTCTTTCCATTCCTTTTCATACTCATGAAATCTGATATTATTCGGTGCAAGTGCCACTGGCTTTGTGGGAGTCAACCGCTTCACAAAAGCATTGTATTCTTTGAAGAATTTTACTATATCAATATACTTCTCATCAGGTACAGGCGGGTAATCGTAATACAAGCTTCCGAACATTTCTTCGGAAATATACCAGGCATAGAGCGAAGGATGGTGTCCATATAAATCATACAGTTCTTGTGTAACTTTCTTATGCCATTTAAGAGATTCCTCCGAAAAGTCGAACCATGCATACAGCCCCACCCCAAGGAGCACATTCATACCGTCCTCGTCAGCCGCGGACAGTATCGCCTCAATCGGGTCTTCTGCCGTTATCCCGCAGCGGCCTGTAAATATACTTGAAGGGTAATATGCAAGTCCATCATATGTTTTAACTGTCATGTCGTGCTGCTCCACATAATGGCTGCTTTCGAATACATTCTGGATTACAATTCCTTTTATTCCGATCCGGTTCATCGCGTGAACCTGCTCCTTCCAATCCTTATCAGTCAGCTTCTTCAAATCCGGATTGAACCAGCGCGCCTCATCCTCGCTCCAATGATAAAGGCTTACCCAGCAGCCGTCTATCAAAGTTGTGGAGTTGCACTGCGAATCTATTATTTCATAATTAAGCTTTCTTTCTCCAATTATTTCACCGTCCGGTTTATAAAAATTAAATTCCAGAGTGATATCGCCGACAAGACCTGAAAAGTCCGGAAGAACAGTCTGTTCCTTGCCAGCCTCCAATACGTAAATAAAGTTCTTTATAATTTCTTTGTCTTTCATAGCATTCAATCTGCAGCTGCTTTCCTGTATTGAAAACAGTCTTACTTCCGGTTGCATTCTTGCAGAGATTCTATATGCAGGAATAATTGTCACATAAGTAGTTTCCATAAATCTTCTCCTCCATTATAATGGAACGATCTAAGGGCTAACCGATATTATCGAAAGCGTTTTTAGCCGCACCCATAATACCTGCGTCATTACCGAGGTTTGCAGTTACGATACGAAAATTTCGCATAAAAGATGGCATAGCAAATTTTCTTACATACTTATCGATTTTATCTGACAGATATTCGCCTTCGGCTGAAATTCCCCCGCCTATGATCACCAATTCAGGGTTTAAGGTATGAACGAGACTTATAATGCCTGTTCCCAGGTATTTAACAAATTCATCTATCACTTCATTCGCCAGTTTATCTCCTTTTTTAGCCGCACTGAAAATCAGTTGCGCGTCTATATCTTTCTCTTCAGCTGGCAGTTCGGTTATCAAAGATTTCTCGCCATTTTTCAATCTCAAAGTAAAATCTCTTATCATCGCAGATGCGGATGCATACTGTTCAAGACACCCCCGGTTGCCGCAATTGCAAGGCCTGCCCCCGTAATCTATAATTATATGCCCAACCTCTCCGGCGCTGCCAAGTATCCCATGTTCAACTTTTCCATCAAACATAATACACCCTCCGATACCCGTCCCCACAGTAATACATAGAATTTTCCGTGCTCCGATGCCTGAGCCTTTCCATACCTCGCCGATAGTAGCCGCATTTACATCATTTTCAACAAAAGTTCTCAGTCCGAATTCCGATTCAAATATGCCCTTCAGGTCAAATCCCGTATATCCCGGAATATTCGGAGTAGCGTACAGCACCTTTCCGGTAACAGGATCTATCTGTCCGGCAGTGGCCACACCTATCCCGGTTATTTCATAATCAGCATATCGAACAAGTAATTCTTTCAGTTCATGGGATAAATTGTCCAAAAGTCTCGAAGCGCCAAGCTGAGCATTACTCGGGCACTTACTCTTAAATATGATATTGCCGTTCCTATCAATCAGTCCATATTTAATACTTGTCCCACCAATATCAACAGCTACTGCACAATCCATTTTCCTCACCCAGCTCTATAGATTGATTTTTAAAACTATAAATTACCGCATCTAGATGATCATATTCTGAGCGGATTTCAACCCTTTACCGCTCCTGATGTTATTCCCTTTATAATGTGTTTACTTAAAACCAGGTAAATTAATACTATCGGCATAGTCGCTATCACACTACCGGCCATTAAGAGTTCATATTGCGTAAAATATTTGCCTTGGAACACGTATAACCCTTGCTGTATTGGCATCAGGCTATCATTATTCAAAATTACGGCAGCAAGTATATATTCATTCCAAACACTTAGTACAGCAAAAATTATAATCGTGAAGAGCGCTGAAACTGACAGCGGCATTATTATCTTATAATATGTCTTTAACTTTCCGCAGCCATCTATTTGAGCCGCTTCCTCTAATGACTTTGGGATCCCGTCAAAGAAAGCTTTCAAAATAAATATTGACACTGCGATACTCGCATTAATCAAAGGCAGTATATAGCCAATTCTTGTGTTTTGGAGACCCAGCTTTACAATTAAAACATATAGAGGTATAAATGAACCTGGCAGCGGTATCATTAAAATTAACAGAAAGCAGCCGTAAAACAATTTTTTAAGCGGAAACTGCAGCCTGGAGAAGCCGTATGCTGCCAGTGAAGAAATCAGAACAATTCCAAAAACAACAATTATAGTGTAGAGCACACTGTTAAGGAAGTACGTTGAAAAATTCCCATTCTTCCAGGCAATGACATAGTTGTCTATATGAAAGCTTTTCGGTATCAAGCCCCTGTTTGTATATACCTCGGACCTTGTCTTCAGTGAGGTGGAAATCATCATTACCAAAGGAAATATACAGGACAGGGCCACTAATATAAGAAATATCTGAATAGCAGTTTTTTTTGCAAACTCTTTATACATTCTCAACCATTCCTTTTAATCTTTTTCTCTGTCCATTCGTATCTTAACGAGCGATATTATAAGCATCATAACTCCTAGAATAACAGATAAAGCTGTAGCATAACCAAATTGGCTATTCGTAAAGGCCTCTACATAAATTCTGAGCGCCGGAACTGTCGACTCAAAACCGGGTCCGCCGTTTGTCATGGAAATAACCAATGGAAGTGTCTGCATCGCACCTAATATTGTCAATATAGTAATTACCGTATACGGCTTCTTTAACAAAGGGATGGTTATTTTTATGAACTGCTGCCATCTTGTTGCGCCGTCAACTTTTGCAGCTTCGAACAATTCGGGCGGAATATCCTGCAAGCCTGCCCAGAACAGGATGAAAGATCCTCCAAATCCCTGCCATATCGAAGCAATTGAAACGGCAGGCAAAACAGTACTTGGATTACTCAGCCATGCTGTTTTGAAAAAAGACAGATGTACAGAGTCAAGAAACATATTCAAGATACCATTTGTCGGATCATATATCCATTTCCACATATAGCCGACAACTATTCCTGACAGAATCGGAGGAATATAATATATCACTTTGTATACACTTGAGCCCTTTACACCTTTGTAAACTGCATAAGCCAGCACTAGTGCCAGTGGGTTCATAATAAGCAGTGCTGCAGCGGCAAAGAAAAATCCGTTGAATACTGATTTCCACCATATAGCATCATTAAAAACCTGCAAATAGTTGCTAAAGCCTATGAAGCTCATATTAGTCGTTATTCCATTCCACTTGAACAAGCTCAGCTGGAATGTCTTATAGAGGGGATAGGCGCTAAAAACGACAAACATAAGCATCGCCGGCACAATAAACATGAAATTTTTAAATCTGTCTCTATAAATAAAACTTCTCTTAGTTTTAGACACCTTTAATTTGCCTCCCTAACCCGGACAGGCCAGGTTCCTTCCCGGCCTGTCCAACTGCCTCGAATACCTTTTAGCGGCCTTCATCGAACATACTTATTTATTGCTGTCATCCATTTGTTCTACTATACTGGCCGGTGACTTTCCTATAACAATAAGCTGTATACCTTTGCTGTATAATTCCGCAGGCTTATCCTTATATGCAGGCACAGTATATTGTATCTTATCCATATCATTTGCAAATTCTGCTGTTTGAGGTGAAAGCTTTGTCGGGTCAATGCAATCTTTGTTTGCCGGTAGATTGAAGCTGGTATTGGCATATGTGACCTGCTGATCATTGTCTGTTAACCATTTCAAGAAATCGACAACATCCTGCGCGTTTTCCGAATTCTTGCTCACCGTGAAATAGGCTCCTATTCCTCCCGGTATAAGCGGATCATTCTTAGCACGTTCATCTTTTGGCGGGAAGAATACGCCATAGTTCTTGAAATCCGGATTCATTGAGCTGAAAACACCAATAGCCCAGGAGCCATCATATATCATAGCTACCTGGCCGTTGACAAACATTTGCTCCGCTGTTGGGAGGTCCATAGTTGCAACGCCGTCAGCAAACATTTTCGCATCTCTCATTTCAGCCACCATGTTCAATACATTTTCCATACCCGCTGCTTTATAAGTAATTTTACCAGTCCTTGAATCTGACAGTGTCTGCTTATCCATATACGCATACTGGTATTGCTCGGTCAGCGAATTTTGTACCCATGAGCCTATTCCTGTGGCAAATGGGACTATATTTGCAGCTTTTAGTTTTTTACCTGCCTCAATAAACTCATTCCAGGTCTTAGGTGGGTTATCCGGATCTAAGCCAGCCTTTTGGAACAGATCTTTATTATAAATAAACTGCATATTGTTAACATCAAGCGGAACACCATATATGCCAGCCTGAATATCCGAAAGCCCTTCAGTTGATTTATCAGCATCAGTTGCAGTTACCTGGTCCAGTATTACCTGGTTGAACCTTGAAGACCAGTCTTTGAATCCATAATCATCCAGCTTCAGGACATTACCTGCTGCTGCATACTTGAGCAGATCAACCCTTCCACCGGAAAATACCCATGCATCAGGCAAGGAATTCGCCTGTGCCGCAGCCTGAACCTTTGACTTGATTTGATCTCCGCTGTATAGCTGGAAGTCTACTTTCACACCTGTCTGCTTTTCATACTGTGCCGCAAAATCCTTCATTATCGCTTCCCTGTCATTTAGGTAATGCCATATGGTTAATGTAACATCCTTCTTGGCGGCAGCCTGATCGTTACTACTGGCAGCGGCTGTACCTTGCGTGGGCTGTGCTTGATTTGATTCAGTACTTCCGCAGGCTGTCAGAGTTAATACCGCCATTACAGTTGCCAATACAAGTGCAAAAACCTTTCTAACCTTTTTCATTGATGTGACCCTCCTTATTTATTTAAGTTTTCCCATATGAAACAATTTTACCTGGTTCACTTTATCTGCTCTGAGTTACGGCTCCGTCTTTGTCATCACATAATTTTGGGCAGCTTGGAATATAGCATTTAACGTCTTTTCCACTGATACGTTCAACAAATCTTCTTGTTATCTCCCTTGGCCTTGTTATTGCAGTCCCTACAACTATAGCAGAAACGCCTGTCATAAATGCCGCATTTGCTTCTTCCGGACACCATATCCTTCCCTCGGCAATTACGGGAATAGATAGCTCTCTACTGCACAAACTCATCAGTTCAAAATCCGGTCCTTCAATTTGAGGGCTGTATGGCGTATATCCGGAAAGTGTAGTAGAAACCAGATCAACTCCGGCTTTTTCTGCTGATACTGCCTCTTCCAGTGTCGAGATATCCGCCATAAGCAAAATATCGGGATACTTTTTCCTAACGGCAGCCACAAACTCTTCTCCAGTAGTACCATCCGGGTGTCTCCGCTTAGTTCCGTCAACTGCAACGATGTGTGGCTTTGCCTGTTCTACCAGTTCATCCACTTCTTTCATAGTTGCAGTTATATAACAATCGCTTCCCTCATACTCTCTTTTAATAATCCCTATTATCGGAAGGTCAACATTCTGCTTTATTGTTTTTATATCTTCCACAGAATTTGATCTGATTCCCTTGGCCCCTCCCATCAAAGCTGCCACCGCCATCTTAACCATTGTGTCTGATCCGTATAGCGGCTCATTTTCCAGGGCTTGGCAGGAAACAATTACTCCGTTTTTTATTTTCCCTAGTATATCTCCTTTTTTATCCAAAGTTCCACCCCCTCTCAGCTTACGCTTAATCTCTGGAAATTCAGGCATTTTAAAGCTGCCTCCTGATTCTTTATATATTATACTACATCTGAAAGGAATAATCCTTCTTTTTTTTAAAAAATGATGAAAAAGTTTTTCATTCTATTGCATAATTGTTCACACCATCAAGATTTAAATATTAAAATACTGGAGTTAGAACATAGGATATGTTTATCGGAGAGTTTTGTCCTGCTGATATCGTTTGACAGGATTCACCATATCATTAATAGAGTTTTGCCAATACCGCTTTTGAAGTTTTCTCCTTATTCTTTATGGCTTCTCCATTCATTTTCAGGAGGACATTATTATATAGAATATCTATTACTAGCAGCTGCGATATTTTAGATGCTATGGAGCCGCCCTGAAGCGGATCTTCCTTCGAACCGTTAAGGAGTACAACATCTGCATATTTTGTAATAGGTGACCTCGCATGATGTGTTATACAAATAGTTTTTGCACCGGAGTTCTTTGCTAAAGAAAGTACCTCAACAGTATCCTTCGTGCTGCCGGAAAATGATATGCCTACGGCAACATCGGAAGCTGTAAGAAGTGTAGCTTGCATAGCCTGCATATGAGCATCCTGAGCAGCATCGGTATCAAGTCCTATCCTTATAAACCTGTATTTAGCGTCAAGAGCCGTAACTGATGAGGTACCCACTCCAAAAAAAGATAACTTTCTTGCATTTAAAATATAGTTCACCGCTGTCTCAAGGTTCTTCTTGCTGAGTAAAGAAAGAGTCTCATTCAGCGCTTGTACCATATAGTTCAGAGTTTTATGAGATACTTCAAGAACGCTGTCTTTATCGCTTATCTCCTCAGTTAAGTTTACAGAGGCGTTTGATGTGTTCACTGTTAAGTCTTGCGCCAAGGCCATTTTAAAACCCTGGTATCCTTTGAAACCTATTTTCCTGCAGAAACGAAGTACGGTAGTATCTCCTACACCTGCCATTTCAGCAAAATCGTTTATCGAATTGTATATAACTTTTTCTGCATTTACTAATACGTAGTCAGCTACAATTTGCTCCGATTTTGTTAATGACGAATAAATACTATTTATTATAGGAAATAAACTACCAACCTCATACTCTTTATTAGATTTCATATAATGCTCCTTATTTGAAAAGAATTTTCTTTTAATTTTATCATAAAAAAATAATTTTTCCATTGGCATTTATATTTCCATTTGAATGGAATATCTCACCCCGACGCTTTGGTATCCGACAGGAAACGGGCTGCAAAAGGCAGTTTGGCCGTGTATCTCAATATCAGGCTCCCCTTTGGAAGATTCCTGATATCCTGTGCCGTTATCCCCTTTGCGACTATCATGAGCAGATAATATACGGTGCAGCCTACAGCAATCGCAAAGCTTGAACATATCAGGCTTTGCAGGAATATCGAGCCTGTGATCCGTTCTATCAGCAATAAAACTCCGTCGTATACCAGTAAGACTAATATTCCCATTATGATGGAAATGCTGAACGGCCTGTTGAACAGCTTTTTCACGTCCAGTCTAACCCTTGTGAGGCTTTTAATCGATCTGTAATTCATGATTGCGGCGAAGGTGTAACAAACTGCGCTGCCAACAATGGCTCCCTTTATGTTGACCGATTTGATGGGGATCAGAGAATAATTCACGATTATTTTCATTATGAGGCCTATAACAAGGTGCACCGTCGGTATATAAGTCTTTCCTATGCCCTGCAGTATTGCTGTCTGTACCGAAACGAGCGAAATAAGCACGAGGACCCACGAGCCCATTGCAAGCAGCTCCCAGCCTTTGGGCGCTGTCGGGAACAGGATGTATATAATCGGCTTTGCTAGTATCGTCATTCCTACCGCCGAGGGTACGGAGATCATCAATATCGTCTTTATACTTTTCGAAATCCTGCGTCCCAACAATACTCTATCATTTACCGCAGAAGCCTGCGATATCGAAGGAACGATAGTAGTTGCAAGCGCTGTGGCAAGTGTCACGGGAATGAACAGGACCTTAAGGTATTTGGTGGAAAATATACCATACATGGCGCTTGCATCAACTGCGCTGAAGCCTCCGGTCATCAGCCGCGTCTTCATGAAGGTGAGATCGATGATATTGGCGACATATATGGCGGCAGACCCCAAGGTTATCGGCACTGCGTATTCCAGTATCTTTCTTATTATTCTTTTGGTCGTATATTTGGAACGGGTATCCCTCGCCGATTGCACGACCTCGGCCATTATACCAGCCTTGTGCCTGAAATAGGTTCTGCCGAGGTAAAGAGCGCTTGCAAGAGCGCCAAGAGAGGTGCCTACCGTACCTCCTGCAGCTGCGAATTTCACGGCTGTAAGGTTAATATCCACACTGCCTGTTATGCCGTGATTGATCGCGTACGCCTTGCCGTAGCGATACATCAACCAGGCAAACAGTATGGTCAGAGCAGAGTTGACAGCCTGCTCGATTATCTGCGAAACACTGGTCGGTACCATGTTCGAACGGCCCTGGAAGTAACCCCTGAAAGCAGAGGAAACCGCAGTGAACAGCAAGGTAGGCGACAGCGCAAGTATCGTCAGGTAGGATTCCGGATACTGTATTAGGACTGAGAACGGCCCCGCAAATACAGCTATTATAATACCGGACAGAGTCCCTATGGTGATCATCAGCGTCGCGGTGATTTTAAGAGTCCGGTAGGATGCTTCATAGAGGGAATTGGCCACTTGTTCGGATATAAGCTTCGAAATGGCCACCGGAATACCGGCAGTCGTGATGACAAACACAAGCTGGTATATCGTATAACCCGCATTGTAAATGCCGTTTCCCACGTCGCCGAGTATGAGCGTAACTATCGGAACATAAAGAACGCCAAGCAGCTTGTTTATGATGCTCGCAGCGCTTAATATCGTGAAACCCTTTGCGTCAGACTGTCTATCCACGTCTTTCTCTTACTTTCTCTTATAGATTTTTCTTCTGAGATCCCTGAATGCGGCGATCCCTTTTTCGGCGCAGAAATAAACAAGCGGATTGAACACATAGTCGAGCATACCGATGAATTCGGTGAATTTACCTTTAAAACCGACCTTGAATTTATACAGGCCGTACATTGGATTATTTTCATCCACATTTCCCGGGACGCCCCTGAAATCGTAGATGTCGACTCCGGCTTCAAGCGCCCATTTTATCATGTTCCACTGCAGCAGGTAATTCGGCATCAGGTTGCGATGCTCGCCTATACTCGCCCCATAGAGATACCAGCATTTATTGCCGTATAATATCCCGATGGTCCCGGCAATGGGCTGGCCCTCGTAATAGGCTATGAATACCCTCAGATGATCCGGAGCCAGGCAATCGTATACCTTCTCGTAATACTCCCTGCTTCTCACCACAAAGTTGTCGCGCACGCCCGTTTCTACGATCATTTTGTAGAATGTTGCGACATCTTCACGTCCGCCGACTTGTACAGTTACGCCCTTGCGCTCGGCCAGGCGGATATTGTAGCGGACCTTCTGGTGAAAGTCCTGCATTAGCTGATCTTCAGTCTTGCCTCTCAGATCCAGCCTGAAAACAAACCTGGGCTGGATACCTTCATAGTTTTTAAGGCCGCGGCTTACACTGAAACCAAGACTTTTTACTATTTCCTCGAATTTGGTATCCTCTATTTCGATATCTGGGTCCATTTTCAGCACGTAGCTTCTGTTCTTTTTTGCGAGCTTCCTGCACTTCTCAAGCAGAGCGGCCAGCGTCTCCCTGTCGTGCGGGTCGCAAACGGGTCCGCGCGGCGAATACATCATTGTAAAAGGCAGAACAGGTATCTTCCTTATCAGCAGGCTCATGGAGCCCTTTATATTGCCGGCCCCGTCTTCAACGGTAATGACTTCGTTCTTCCAGAACGACTTTATTTTTGCCCACTGCGGCGACTGCATGAAATGGCCCTTCGGATGCGCCTGCAAAAAGGCCTCGTATTTGCTTGTGTCCTGATTATTATTTTCTATTTTCAAATTATTTTCACTAGCCAACTATTACACCTCGTAATGATTTAATTTGCCGTACGTCTGACGTATGCCTGCCGCGATCCTTTCACCCGGATCATTTCATGTACTTCCGGAACTTTAAATAATGGCTCAGCTGGTTTTTGTATAAAAACACGCGTCTGCGGGGTCCCATGTCGCCCTTCATGAACAGCGGCCTCGTCACCCTTCCCTCAGATATCAGCTGCCTTATAAGCTCAAGATTCCCGCTGCCTTTGACGTACTTGAACGCCACCTTCAGCGGGATAGCCGTCCAGAGGTTGCGAGCGCTTGCTATTTCCAGCTTTGCAGGCTTGTCTTCGATATAGTCTTCGACTACGCATCTGGCCAGGTTGTTCCCGGCGGCGGTTACGTAATAATTGCTCCTGCCCTGCCTCAGATTGACCTCGAGTATTTTGAATCTGCCGTCCCGCTCGTCGAATTTGATATCAAAAGTGGAATATCCCGTGTAGCCTACATTGTCAAGGAAATTCCTCAGAAGCTCCGACAGCTCCGGATCATAATCGCTGGTTAGTACAGCGGTATTGCCGAGTCCGTGGGGGGTATGTTCCTCAAGCATAACATGGGCAAGCGACATAAGTCTGACCTTTTTGTCCCTGCCCGAGTAGCACATCATGACTCGAAGCTTTGAATCGTCACCCGGAATAAAATCCTGTATAATAAGCTTGTCGCTGTAGCCCGCACCATAGATGTCGCCAATGACCTTTTTCAGCTCTCCGGAGCTGTTCAGCTTGTATACTTTCTTCTGGGTCGGGAATTCATGCTGCCAGTACATAACGCCGTTGGACGGCTTAACGATAACAGGAAAGCCGAATGGCAGCGTGAAATCGTTCTTCAGCGAACTATCGTATATAAAGGTCCCGGGATAATCGATGCCGTATTTGTCGCACATCTCATAAAACCTGAGCTTGGTAAGCAGGCCATCCATCAGCTCTTCGCCGACATATGGCGCTATGATGCTTTCAGGAAGCCGCGGTTTGTTCCTGACGATCATCTCCACATAGTCATCGCCACAGCCCATAAGTATCACTTTTTTACCGGCAAATTCGGCAGCCAGGCCGCGGACAGTATTTAAAAAAGTCTCCTGCTGCATCACAATTTTAGGAACAGTCCGGAATTCTATTATTTTACTGTCGCAGCTTGGGCCGGTCTTTACCTTTCCAATGACGACCGACTTGACGCCGTATGCCTCGTAAAACGCCCTGGACATACTGTATGTATTTATATCGCTACCCAGAAAAACGGGTTGGAATTCTCTCTCCACGATCCTCAATTTATATTCCTCGCTGTCTTGTTCCCTAAAAACGGGATAAATGCTGTTTTTTGCGCTTTTATTACGTTAATTTTAGTATAACGGTCCCCAAAGTTCAAGTCTTTTTAAATATGCCCGCGGATACGCTAATAGTAAATATTTGCACCTTGTGCTAATATAAGTATTGTCTATTACTGCCTCGCTTATAACGCACCGGTTCAATAGAGAATTATTCGGTTGTAGAAAAATTTTCTTACCTCTGCGCGTTTTAACGAGGAGGGAGACATCTATCGCCTCGCTTATAATTCTCAATGTCTCGGCAGACATAATCTTCTCAGAAAGCTGTGTGACATTGAAAAATAATATACAGAGCTATGGATAATTAGTCGAATCGCAGAAATACGAAAGGAGATCTTAAATGGAGCGGGAAGACAGGGTACTCACAGGGAAAATTGCTATAGTGACGGGTGCCGGGAGAGGCATAGGAAAAGCTATCGCGATCGCTTACGCCAAGGCGGGAGCGTCGATAGTCTGTGCAGCCCGCACATATCCGGAGATTAAAGCCACCGCTGAAGGGATCGTATCCGGCGGCGGAAAGGCAATTGCCGTGGAGACGGACGTTACAAATATCGAATCTGTTAAGGCATTGTTTCTCAAAGCTTTGGAGCATTTCGGCGGAATCGATATAGTCGTGATAAATGCAGGCGCAAACTACGACCGTGAAACAGTTGAGACGAGCGATCCTGAGAATTGGAAGAAGACTATGGACGTTAATTTGTCCGGCGCCTATTATTGCGCTCAGGCCGCTATCCCATACCTCAAGCAAAGAGGGGAAGGAAAGATCATTACGATCGGGTCAGGCCTGGGGCACCGGGGAATGGCCGGAGGTTCGGCATATGCATGTTCGAAAGCCGGGCTGTGGATGCTGACCCGCATATTGGCGCAGGAGCTCTGGCAGTATCGGATCAGTGTAAACGAATTGATTCCGGGACCTGTAATGACATCTATCGATGATAATGCAAAAATAACCGGCAATTCAGTTTCCAGGATCGACAGCGAATGGGTGAAAAATCCTGAAGACGTGACGCCCATGGCTTTATTCCTGGCCTCACAACCGGCGGTAGGGCCGACTGCGCAAAGCTTCAGTCTGATGCGAAGAGATAATTGAAGTAAGGAACAAGTAATTTGCATTCGGGGGAATAGATGCTGAGGAAGAAAAACATCGTTTTGATCGGAGCAGCATGTCTGTTCCTTATTTCGGGAGCCATTTATTATTCGGGTTTGTTCAGGAATGGCTCAGACGACACATATACTTCCGGAGATTATTCCTATGGCGTTGCTTCCGTGCTCGGGCCAGCCATACAGGCAGGCCAGCCGACCGAATCCGGTTTCTTATGTTTCGACAGCAAATGAACCTTCTATTGCACCCGAATATCCCGGTTGCCTTTGGACGCCCGATGAAATGAACCTGTTCATCCGCGGTTACCTTGGTCCGACCTTTGAAACTAAAGGGGTAAAAGCAGGGATAATAATGCCCGAAAGCATGAATTTTGATGAGTATGCCGCGCTGCCGGCCCTCAACGATCCCGTCACTGAAAAATATATAGACGTCATCGGCATCCACGCATACGGGATCGGTCCTTATATACCCGAATTCACCGTTTCCAGAGAAAAGGGCAAGCCTGTCTGGCAGACGGAATACATGAATCAGGGCGCAGAACTTCAGACATATGAAAACGATACGATCACTGACGGGCTGACGTATGCAGATCTGATCGGAAATATGTTCACAACGTCACGGATCAGCGCCTATTTCTATTGGTGGCTCGCCGCCAATAACGGCGCCGACGGCTCCGATCTAATCCGTCTATGCACAGACGGGGAGGCCGGCTCGCCGACTGAAAACGGTCTGTTCCGGGTATTCAAAAGGTATTATGCCTTCGGCAATTACAGCAGGTTTGTAAGACCAGGATACAAAATATCAAAGTCGGCAGAGCCCCGGACGATAATATTCTCATCACTGCCTTCAAAGATCCGTCCACAGGTAATTTTGCAATCATAGCGGTAAATGATAACCCCGGAAAGGTATTACTCACCATGGATCTGAAGGATTTTCCGGGCGGTGTCGGCGAAATGGCCGTATACAGGACATCAGACAGCGAAAACCTGAAAAAGCTCGACGATACGGTCGGCGCCGGCAATATATTTGCTATGGAGCTCAAGGGCCGCAGCGTTACGACTTTTGTCCCGAAGAAATTCGAGCTTGCGGCACTGGACGATATGAAGGACGTTTTCTCCATCTATGAAGCTGAAGAAAACGAGGGTATGTCCGACGGCCTCAAGGTGGCAGAGTCCGGCGACGGCGGCGGAATGGTAACCAACAGCGGAAACGGCAGTTATATAAAATATGCCGACGTTAACTTCGGCGACGGTTCCGCCAACGGAACCGCAGACAAAAAGTCCATCCTGTTCATGAACGCCCGGATAGCACCTATGAATGGCGGAATGATCGAAGTCAGGCTTGACGATCCCGCAAACGGAAAAGTTGCGGGAACATTCGATATCGGGAAGTCCGACGGGAACGGTAAATGGATCGCAGTATCTTCGGAGTTGGATACAAGTCCAGACAGAGCTGTTGGTTTTCACGACATATATATTGTTTTCAAAGGCGAAAAAGACTCCAACATGTTCGATGTAGACTCTTTCAGCTTCAGTGACGAAAAACAGACGGAATAGTAAAGAGCCGCAAACAGTAAGGGACATTCAGAATGAAAAAGAAAGTCATATTACTTGTAAGCATAGTAATTTTATTGGTTTGCAGCTTCTTAATTGGCAAAGAGCTGATTGGAATAAAACCTTTTAAGGATTTATACTGAAATGATTCCGTAAGGAGTCAGCCTGCTCTTGTCATTACAGACCGAGTATAGACCAGTCCATACTTACATAAAGATGGTCGTTTATTATTGACCTTATTTCAAGTGTAGAGTTAAAATATAAATTGCAAAGATAAAAACACGGTTCCGGTTGGTAGTCCGGACGCAGTGTAAGCTGTCAGTAACCTGCCTCCTTGGTTGTCCATTCTTTGCAAGGTATACTAAAGGAGGAATTACTATGGAGAAGACTGTTTCCAAGCTGACCGTATTTTTTGAGGAACCTTTTTGGGTCAGTATTTATGAGCGTGAATGTGCTGGTCAATATGAAGTGTGCAAAATAACGTTTGGTGCTGAACCCAAAGACTATGAAGTATATGGCTTCATGCTCAAAAACTTTGGAAAGCTACGGTTTAGTCCATCTCTGGAAGCATCAGCAATTGCCGAAAAGCGTATTAATCCCAAGAGGATGCAGCGGGAAATCAATAAACAATTCCATGATACAGGAATTGGGACAAAAGCACAGCAAGCGCTAAAGCTTCAGCAGGAGCAAGGAAAACTGGACAGAAAATTACGTTCTCGCGCCCAGCGAGAAGCTGAAAAAGAACAACAGTTTCAATTGCGACAGGAAAAACGCAAGGAAAAGCACAGGGGCCATTAGCCTCTATGCTCCTCTGTTACATGTCAAGAATAGACCAGTCAATACTTGTATAAGGGCAGTGGAAATAAGTAGCAACATGTGATATGTTCGCAATATCAACAAACAGGAATATATTAAGGCGGTTTAATAAATGGAAAATTATGATATTGTTAAGTCCGATTTTAATGAAATTGCTGAACTGGGCGACGATCTAAAGTGGAATCACAATAATTGCTACTTTCGTCATCTCTTAAAGCACATACCTAAAGGTGCAGGAACTTGTCTTGACATCGGTTGCGGAAAAGGGGAACTAACCGCATTATTGTCAAAAAAAGTGAAGAAAGTCATTGCCGTTGATCTCGCAGACAAGATGATAGCGTATGCCCGCTCAAATAACTCTGCAGAGAACATTGAATATGTCTGCTGAAACATTTTGGACATGAGTTATGATCCATTGTCCTTTGACATCATCATCTCGACAGCTACCGCACATCACCTTCCATACGGCTGGCTGCTGGATTTTGCAAAGGATAAACTCAGCCCGGACGGAAAATTGATTTTACTCGATCTGGCAAAAGCAAACTCAATCACCGACTATTTGGTTTGGGGATCTGCCGTACTGCCGAATATCATGATGAACTTAATCAAGAACGGCAAACTGCATAAAGACGATCCCCACGCAACGGAGGTATGGAGACGGCACGGAGAACACGACCATTATACAACCATTCGTGAGATTCGCGCTCTTGCCGCGCAGCATATTCCGGGAGCTATCGTCCATCGGAAATTATTCTGGCGCTATTCGATTTGGCAGAAAAAATAGACAATTCCAATTTGTAGAGCAGGTCGATTCCTGATCAAAGGAGTCGGCCTGCTCTTTTCTTTACATCCCAAGTACTGCCAGTCAATACTAGCATATTGTTTTATTAGCAGCAGGATAGATTTCTTTTACACTGTCGTTAACTATGTCTGATTATGCGCTATTGACAGTATCAGTCTAATAGCATCCCAAATAAATGATTCGCGCGGCTAATACCCGCGCGTTTCTGCTTTATCCCTGCTAAAATTAAGGCTGCTCGTGGTTTGGTGACGACGCTCGTATTGTTATTTAAACCATGTAATAAGACTCGAAATCGGAACAATTTACTGAGATTGGCGTCAAAAAATTAATTACAACTTACATTACCGTATAACCGTATATTAGAAAGGAGCGCCTATGAAAAAGCGAATCATTGAGGGGGCTCTCAGCCTCACGCTTATATTTACAGTTATGTTTTCTCTCTCCGGCTGTGGAGCCGTACAGGCTGCGGACCTGATGAGCGGCGTGAAGGCCAATACTGTAAATGCCAATGCGGATTTGACCGGCAATGACTCAGGGACTATCGCAAACTTTGCCGTTAAGCTGTTTCAAAACAGCGCGTCTACCACTGAAAACACTCTCGTTTCTCCACTCTCCGTGCTGTGTGCTCTCGCCATGACCGCAAACGGCGCCAAGGGTGAGACGCTCGCGCAGATGGAAAACGTACTTGGCCTTTCCGTACCGGAACTAAATGATTATCTGCACAGTTACCTGGCCAGCCTCCACACCGGCGAAAAATACAAAGTCAATGTTGCCGATTCCATTTGGTTTAAGGATGACGAAAGTTTGACAGTAAACAAGGATTTCCTCCAGACAAACGCCGATTATTACGGTGCATCCGTTTACAAAGCGCCTTTTGACGTAGGTACGTTGAAGGATATTAACGCTTGGGTCAGTAAAAATACCGACGGCATGATAGAAAATATCCTTGACAAGATACCGGAAGAGGCTGTCATGTATCTCGTCAACGCGCTGGCCTTCGATGCCGAGTGGGAAAATATATACAAAGAAAGTCAGGTACGCGACGGAACCTTTACGGCAGAATCCGGAGTGACACGGAACGTAAAAATGATGTACGGAACTGAAAAAAGGTATTTGGATGACGGCAGCGCCACGGGTTTTCTCAAATATTACGCCGGCCGGAAATACGCTTTTGCCGCCCTGCTGCCAAA